>DAOMGE010000006.1:0-28871 GCA_035430165.1 Pseudomonadales bacterium
CAAGGTCAAAACAGCCCGACATACCTCGTAATGTCGGGCGGTCAATCGACAGCCCCAACCTGCTAGAATTCATCACCCGTACACAGACTATCCCGACAGCATAATCAACAGACGCATCGCGAGGACCCGAGACGCATGAGCACCCCGACTTTCAATATCGCCGACTTGTTTGAAATGGTGGCCGACAAGGTACCGGAGCGCGAAGCACTGGTTTGCGGCAATTCACGCGTGACCTTTGCGCAACTGGAAGAGCGCGCCAACCGCCTCGCCCACTTCATGAAAGGCCAGGGTATCAAGGCCGGTGATCATGTCGGCTTGTACATGTATAACTGTGTCGAATACCTTGAAAGTATGCTCGCCTGTTTCAAGCTTCGCGCCGTACCTGTCAACGTCAACTACCGCTATGTGAAAGACGAGCTGCTCTATATTTTTGACAATGCCAACATGGTGGCCTGCATTCACCATCGCGAATTTATTCCTGCTATCGAGGAAGTGCGCCAGGCGGCGGCAGACCTGAAATTGTTTGTCGCTGTCGAAGACGGCACGCATCATGATCTTGGCCGTATCGGTTCATTTGAATACGAAGCCGCCATTCATCAGGGCAATGCTGCGCGTGATTTTGGCCAACGCTCCGGCGACGATCTGTTTATTCTCTACACTGGTGGCACCACCGGCATGCCGAAAGGCGTCATGTGGCCGCATGAAAATGTATTCTTCGCCGCCATGGGCGGCGGCGGTCATTTCAGTCCGCTGGGAAAATGCGTAGTACCTGAAGATATCAAGACGCGCGTAGGGGATTTTCCCCTGTGTGGAATTGCACTGGCCCCCCTGATGCACGGCGCCTCCTGGTGGTATGCCTGCATCCAATTGCTCGCTGGCAACAAACTGGTACTGAATCATCATCGCTCATTCAATGGCTCACAAGTGTGGGATATTGTCGAACGCGAAAAATGCAATGCAGTGCAGATCGTTGGTGATGCCATGGCCATACCGCTGCTGGATGCACTGAATGAAAATCCCGGAAAATGGGATCTGTCGTCCGTGTTCAATGTCGGTTCAGGTGGTGCCGTTTTCTCGGAAGCCAAACAGGCAGAATTCAAGAAACATTTCCCGAACTGCTTCATCACAAACGCTTTCGGCTCTTCAGAATCCGGCCAGATGGGCATGGACGGTGGCAACAAGAAAACTGAAGGCGGTCTCGGCAATGTAGCCAAAAGTGAGTTCATGGATGTGATCATTGAAGACGAGACGCCTATGCGGCATGCCGCACCGGGCGAAACCGGAATCTTTGCGCGCTCCGGCCATATCCCTGTGGGCTACTACAATGACCCAGTCAAAACCGAAAAAACATTTGTAATCATTGATGGAAAACGCTGGTTGCTGACAGGCGATGCCGCGAAACTGGAAGACGACAATTCCATTTCTGTATTCGGTCGTGGCAGCAACTGTATCAATTCAGGTGGTGAGAAAATCTTTCCGGAGGAAGTCGAACAGGCACTCAAGGCACATCCGGATATTTTTGATGCGCTGGTCGTCGCGACACCCGATCCACGTTTCGGCAGCAAAGTCACTGCAGTCGTGTCTGCACGCGACGGCAAGACACTCACACTTGCCGATGTGCAGGAAAAAGCTCGTCAGCATGTTGCCGGTTACAAGGTGCCGCGTGAATTGCATATCGCACCGGAAGTGAAACGCTCACCCTCCGGGAAACCGGATTACAAATGGGCGAAGGACTATGCCACGTCTGCTGCCGGACTGGTCAAATAATCCCGGCTAACCCGGCAACCCGCGATCCCGATATTCTTTCGGGGTCGTGCCGGTCCACTTCTTGAATGACCGGTGAAAGGAACTGGTATCGGTAAAGCCCATCAATGCAGCAACAGCGCTAATGGAAAGTTCCGGGCGTGATAAATACACAAGTGACGCATCACGACGGCAGTTATCCTTGATTTCCTGATAACTGATATTTTCCTTGCGCAAACGACGGCGCAATGTAGTCGCCGACATATTCAGCTTTTCGGTAATTTTCTCGAAGCTTGGAAATTTCTTGCTGATATCGTGCCCAATCAGGGAGCGTATCTGTGACGCAACGGATACACCATGGTTTGGCATGGTAATCAGCTGGAAAGGTGCATTGCGCAGGAATTCACGCAAACTGTCCTCGGTTTGCAGGATGGGGAAACCGAGGTAATCCACACTGAACTTGAAACCGTTTTCCGGCTGGTTAAATTTCAACACACAATTAAAAAACTGCTGATATTTCTCACTGCTTTCTGGTGGGTCGCCATAAAACATGACTTCATCCAGCTCAATAGTCCTGTCTATCAGCCAGCTACAGAAACGATGCCAGATCGACAGACCACTGGCGATACCCAGCAGCGCCTCCTCACCCATCTGCTCCACACTGTAAAAGTCCGTATCGTAGTAATAGACCGCTACCGCCTCACCTTCTTCGTTGGTTTCACGGCGAAGAGGCCATCCCAGCGGGTGACTACTTGGTCTACGGCGTGTTTCCTGACCCGGCTGTCGACTGAATTTGAGAATCTCGTTAAAGTCTGCCGCACGGTTGATTGCATGTTCAAGATTTTTACAATTGATCAGCGCGTAGCTCATCATACGAAACGTGCCAAGAGGACGTACACCCTGCGCATGCAGGCCAAAGGACTCATCCTGCACCATCCACATTGCCCACTGGTACAAACGGCTGTAACAGATCGCAGGTATTGATTCTTCACCGGTATACTGTTTGTCGAGTGGATTAAACGGCAATTCCACTGCTTCGCGAATGGCTGGCATGTCGCAGCCCTGCGTTTCCAGAAACCGCAGCAACGAACGCACAAATTTGCAGGGAACGGTATCTTCGCTACTCATGCCAACCATGTCATCAGGATTCGCTTGTCACAAACTGTCCGGCAACATAAATGGCCCTTTCGGCATTACCGGTAAACCATAGTCCTTATCGTAATCCACTTTGACCAGATAAAGCGCGCCGGGCGCCTCTGTCTTGCCACCCGCTTTGCGGTCTCGCGCTGCCAGCACATCACTCACCCATACAGGTGCTTGCAAACCCAGCCCGACCGGCAACAAGAGCCCCATCAAATTCCGCACCATGTGATGCAGGAATGCATTGCCGCAAATTTCAACCACCACCCAGTGATTGACTTTTGTCACGCGAAAATGGTGTATCGTCCTGACCGGACTTCTTGCCTGGCAACTCGAGCCACGCACCGAGCTGAAATCGTGTTCGCCCAGAAAAAAATTTGCCGCCAACTGCATGGCATCCACATCTATTGGTTTACGTACCCAAAGACATTTGCCGGCTGCCACAGCTGATTGTGCTGGAGTATTGGCAATGAGGTAACGATATGTGCGTGCTCGCGCAGAAAACCGCGCATGAAATTGTGGCTCTACCTTGCAAGCCCACTTGATACGGATATCGCCGGGTAACTGTGAGTTACCACCAAGTACCCATGCCTTGTCCGGTCTATCGGCAGTTGTATCAAAATGCAGAATCTGGTTAGTGGCATGCACACCAGAGTCCGTGCGACCTGCACAAACTACTGTCACCATTTCCGCAGCGACAACGCTCAGCGCCGATTCCACACAGGCTTGTACAGTCGGTTCATTACGACCACTCAGACGCTGCCAACCGTGATAATGGTCGCCACAATATTCCACAGCGATGGCCCAACGAAAAATGCCCGGGGGAAGTTCTCCACCGGGCATTATTTCTTTGTTGCGCTGATAAGCTGTCAACTCACTCAAACAGTAACAGGGTTGTCGTCAGGCGATGCTATCCAGCAATGCCCTCGCTTCGCGTTTCTGTTCTTCGCGACCTTCCTCAAGTACTTCGTCGAGAATGTCACGTGCGCCATCCTTGTCACCCATATCAATGTAGGCACGCGCCAGATCAAGTTTGGTTGCCGCCTCATCCTGGTCAGCCAGAAAACCCAGCTCTTCGTCCACCTCACCGGCATCTGCCGTTACAGCGCCCAGTACGGCTGCAGCATCGTGATCCGCGCCTGAATCTACAGCCGGAGCAACCGCAACCGGCTGTGCAACGTCAAAAGATACTTCCTCGGCTTGTGAATCAAGATCGAGATCAAGATCGAAATCCAGGCCCAGATCATCGACAGAAACGATAGCAGGATTTTTCGCAGTTGGATCTTCTGAGCCAACCTCCATGCTCACCGCTGGATTCTTGGACGTATGGTCTTCAGAGATATCACCAAAATCCACTGCAGGATTTTTTGCTGTCGACTCTTCCGATTCATCCAGCGTTACAACTGCGTTCTTTGAAGTTGGTTCTTCTGAACCCTCATCCAGTACAACTGCCTGATGCCTTGATGTGAGCGCATCAGAAGAATCAACAGACAGATCGGTTCCTACTGCATCAAGATTAAAATCATCGAAATTGAACTCATCTGCAGATGCTGTTTTATCTTCTGGCAAATCAAAATCCAGATCCAGGTCAAATCCCTCAGCTATGGCAGGCTCTTGCTCTGCTACTGAACCGGCCAGAGACACCGGAGCAGATTCTTCTGCAGCAGCGCTCGAACCATCCAGATCAAAGTCGAGATCAAAGTCCATCTCGTCGTCGGAAATGCCGGCAGCTGCAGCAACAGACGAAACGCCAAAGGCAAACGGAGTACTACTTGCTCCACTGATTTTGCCACGCAACTCACCAGCACGCATATTGGCGAGATCGTCATCCAGCTCGATAAGATCCTTGTACGCCTCGTCAAAACTGGAGAGGTTGTCTGATTCCTTATAGAGCTCAAGCAGTTTGAGACGGTAGTCCGCGCGACCCGGATCTGCTGCAATGGCCGACTTCAACAGGCTTTCACCCTTGTCGAAGTTTCCGAAAGAAATATAGATATCGGCTTCACCCAGTACGTCACCTAATTCCGGCTTGGCCTCTTCCACGGCAGCAACAGGTTCTGGTTGTTTTGCTGGCTCCACTGCTTCTGCTTCAGCAGCTGGCTCTGCTTGTGTAACAGGGGATGACTCCTCACTGTCGGCACCTGCTGTACCGAAATCCGAAAGGTCTTCCTCAAATTCCGGTGCTTCCTGTTCACGACCCTGTGCCATCTTGCGATAGCCGAACAGCGCCGCGAGGAATCCAATAACGCCCAGAATTCCCCATACTGTCGTACTGAAGAAAGATTCTCCCGATTCAGCAGACTCCGACGGCTTCGCTGCCGCAGGCTCAACGACAGCAGCAGCCGGACGCGGCGCTTCCTGAGGGGCAGCTGCCTGAGCCGGTACCGCCGCTTCTGGTGGCGGTGTTGCAGCAGGCGCTGCTGCCGTCGACGCAGCAGGAGCCGCTTCTGATGGTACAGCAGGCAGCTCCGCAGCCGGTGCTACAGGCTGGGAGGTAGTTGCTGCCTGTTGTGCGGCGGTCGCATCAGCCTTTGCCTTGTCATCTGCAGCCTTTTTGGCATCGGCATCTGTTTTGGCCTGTGCGTCAACTTTAGCTTGTTGCTCGGCTGCCAGTTTGGCTTGCAAGGAAGCCAATTCGTTGCTTTGCAAACTCATCAATTTTTCAGCGTTGGCAATCTGGGTATCCAGATCCTTGGCACGCGATGAAGCATCAGCATGCTCACGCTGAAAGCGGTTTAATTCTTCCATACCTGAAGCAAGCTGGCCTTTTAATGCTTCAACTTCGGCATTGCCTGTTGCGCCAGTAGTTTTTCCTGAGGCGCTTGCGGAGGATGATGGCGCTGCAAGTTTCAGCTGACCTTCCGGAGCAGATACAGCAGGCGCTACAGGCGCCGCTTTACCCGTAGCATCAAGTTGTCCTCCAGCAACCGGCGGCTGCTGGCCAGGCTTGGCCTTCCACTCTTTGGCCTGATTATCAACAGAAGCAACTGCCTCGGCCTGACTTATGCTGGAAATTTCTTCCTGGCTGGGCAGCTTTAGTACTTGCCCCTTCTTGAGCAGATTGATGTTGCCGTTGGAGAAGGCACCTGGATTAAGACGTTGAATGGCTACCATCGTCTGGTGCATGGTCAACGAACCCGCCGGACGTACACGTTGGGCGATTTTCCACAAGGTGTCGTTCGTCTGGGTCGGGCCGTAGCTACCATCCAAAGGCACTGCAGCTGCAGCCGCCGCTGGCTTGCCAGATTCCTGTGCTGATGCAGCGACAGACTGTGGAGCTGTTTCAGCGCTGGCTGCAGGAGCTGCCTGCTTTGCTGGCACTGAAGACGGAGCCTCGGCTGATGCAACACCCGCCTGAATTTCATCCTTTGTTGCACGGCGAACCGTCACACCGGCAGCCGCTGGTTGAGCCTTGGCCGGCTGTTTTATGGCAGGCTGTTCCACTGCAGGCTCCGCACGGGCAACCTTGGCAGCAGCTACCGGTTTCGAAGCCGCTGGCAGAGTACCACTCACTTCAGAGACACCTTCGTCCGGGGGTAGTGCCTGACCCGCCGGTACCTGGGTTCCTTTAAGACTGCGAGCCCCACCGGAGCCAGAGTCGGCAAAGGCAGGCAAATCCATCAACAGGGTATATTCACGCAACAGACGACCACTCGGCCACTGCACTTCAACAAGAAAATTCAGATACGGCTCACGAATGGGTTGGTCAGTGGTAACAACAACCTTGGGATTTTTGGGATCAGCCAGATCAAGCCGAAAACGCAGGCTATTCAGTAAAAAATCACGCTCCACACCAGCTTTCGCAAAATCTTCCTTCGAAGCGAGGCTAACCAGAACCTCTCTCTCGGAGACGTTCTTGGCCTGAAGCAGCTGTATATCAGCGCGCAACGGCTCATTCAGATTTGTGCGCAGCTTGATCTCCCCCAGCCCAACGGCGTGCGCCTCGGTCAGCATCATGCTGCTAGCCAGTGAAGAGAGTGCGATGACAAATTTACGATCCATAACCTGCCCTTATTTATCGCCTTTCCGGCGTTTCATGTGATTTGAGCGATGCCGCTATTACCCAAGACAACATCCTGAACGTACCAGCTCGCGTGAATTTACAGGATACAAACACAAAAAGCTAGAATACAGATTCAATAATTCATGTAACCCACTGGCACTCATAGAGTTTTTTGGGGCGACCCTGAAAATGTGTGGAATAAATCACATTCAGGACTGGTCACCCCTCGACAATAATACGCAACATACGGCGCAAAGGCTCGGCCGCACCCCAAAGCAACTGGTCGCCCACAGTAAATGCAGACAAATAATCCTTGCCCATGTTCAGTGTACGAATGCGGCCCACGGGCACAGAAAGAGTTCCGGTCACCGCTGTGGGCGTCAATTCCTGCACAGTAACCAGCTTATCGTTCGGCACCAGTTTTACCCAGTCATTAGACGATGCCAGGATCGATTCAACCTCGGACAACGGCACTTCACGCTTCAGCTTGATGGTCAGCGCCTGGCTGTGACAGCGCATGGCACCAATACGCACACACAGACCGTCAATCGGGATGATGTTGTCACCATCCAGCCCCAGGATCTTGTTCGTTTCAGCCTGCCCCTTCCACTCCTCACGGCTCTGGCCATTGTCGAGTTTTGTATCTATCCACGGGATGAGGCTACCAGCTAGCGGCGCACCAAATTGCGCGATGGGGAAATCAGCGGCTCGCATGGTTGCAGCAACTTTACGATCAATGTCGAGAATTGCGGAAGCAGGGTTTTCAAGCTCTGCCGCAACCCTATTACCCAGCACCTGCATCTGTTTCAGCAGTTCACGCATATTCTGCGCACCAGCGCCTGATGCAGCCTGATAGGTCATCGACGAAATCCACTCGATCAGACCTTCACGAAACAACCCCCCGAGCGCCATCAGCATCAGGCTCACTGTACAGTTGCCACCAACAAACTTGCGCTGGCCGTGGTCAAGCGCACGATCAATCACTCCGCGATTAACGGGATCCAGCACGATGACTGCATCTTTATCCATGCGTAGTGCTGAAGCCGCATCAATCCAGAAGCCTTTCCAGCCGGTCGCTTCCAGTTTCGGGAATACAGCTTTGGTGTAATCGCCACCCTGACAAGTGACAATGACATCCATTTCTTTCAACGCATCGATGTTATTGGCATCAAGTAGTGCACCAACGGGTTTCCCTACATCAGGCCCAGTCTGGCCAGCTTGTGATGTCGTGAAGAAAAACGGATTGATGTCAGCAAAATCGTTTTCTTCCTGCATGCGCTGCATCAGCACCGAGCCCACCATTCCCCGCCAACCGACAAAACCGACCTTGTTCATAACTTCACCTGTTCAAAAATATGTATTCGTTTTTATCCGGAATTTATGCCAGCGCGGCGACTACCGCCTCACCCATCGCACGCGTACCAACTGCTTGCATGCCACTGCTCATGATATCTGCCGTACGCAAACCCTGGTCCAACACGTGACCAACGGCTTTTTCGATTGCATCGGCTGCGGCGGGAGCACCAAGTGAATAGCGCAACATCATCGCTACAGACAGGATAGTTGCCAACGGATTCGCAATACCCTGCCCCGCAATATCGGGTGCCGAACCATGACACGGTTCATATAGCCCCTTGCCGTTCACATCAAGCGAAGCGGAAGGCAACATACCAATGGAGCCCGTCAACATCGCTGCCTCATCAGACAAAATGTCCCCGAACATGTTGCCAGTTACCATGACATCAAACTGTTTCGGCGCACGTACCAGTTGCATGGCGGCGTTGTCGACATACATGTGTGACAACTGCACGTCCGGATAATCTTTCCCGACACGCTCCATCACTTCACGCCATAACACGGTGACTTCCAGAACATTCGCCTTGTCGATCGAACACAGCTTCTTGTTACGTTTGCGAGCCAGTTCAAATGCAAGTCGACCGATACGTTCGATTTCGCTCTCACGATACACCGCCGTGTTGAAACCTTCCCGCTCACCATTGTCCAGGACACGCACACCACGCGGGCCGCCAAAATACAAACCACCCGTAAGTTCACGAACAATAAGAATATCGAGCCCGGCAACAATTTCCGGCTTCAGTGATGAGGCTGCCGCCAATTGCGGATACAGGATCGCAGGGCGTAAGTTGCCGAACAAACCCAGTCTTGAGCGAATTGCCAGCAATCCTTTTTCCGGACGGATAGACGTCTCCAGCGCGTCCCATTTCGGGCCACCCACTGCGCCAAGCAAGATTGCATCCGCCTTGATTGCCTGCTCGTGTGTAACATCCGGATACGGCACGCCGTGCGCGTCAATCGCTGCACCGCCCAGCAAGCCGTTTTCACCCTGCAAATCGAGTGAGAATTTTTTATTGACAACGTCAAGCACTGCCACTGCCTGGTCGACAATTTCAGGACCTATGCCGTCACCTGGCAGAATCAGAATTTTCCGGCTCATATCAATCTCTCTTTACCAGCGCCCGAACAACCATGGCGATGATGTTTTGTATTTTTGCTCAAATGCACGAATAGCATCCGCATCCTGCAGCGTCAAACCGATATCATCCAGACCGTTCAACAGACAATGCTTGCGGAATTCATCCACTGCAAATCCAAAACGTTGGCCCGCCGGCGTGATGACCTGCTGACCCTGCAAATCAATGGTCAGGCGATAACCTTCCTGCGCATACATTTCACGAAAAACCTGATCGACAGCCTCGTGCGACAACACGATTGGCAACATGCCATTCTTGAAACAGTTATTAAAAAAGATATCAGCAAAACTCGGAGCAATCACCGCACGAAAACCGAAGTCATCTAGCGCCCACGGTGCGTGTTCACGCGATGAGCCACAACCAAAATTCTCGCGGGCCAGCAAAATTGATGCACCGGAATAACGCGGCTGGTTCAACGCAAACTCCGGATTCAACGGACGACTGCTGTTATCCATGCCGGGCTCGCCAACATCAAGATAACGAAGCTCGTCAAACAGGTTCGGTCCGAATCCCGTACGGTGAATTGATTTTAAAAACTGTTTCGGGATGATCATGTCGGTGTCGACATTGGCTCGATCCATTGGCGCAACAATACCTTCATGCGTCATGAACGGCTTCATTGCACACCTCCCGATAACAACTCGCGTACATCAATGAAGTGGCCGGTGACAGCGGCAGCAGCGGCCATCGCCGGACTCACCAGGTGCGTGCGACCACCAAACCCCTGGCGCCCTTCAAAATTGCGATTGGATGTGGATGCACAATGCTCGCCATTACCGAGACGATCAGCATTCATCGCCAGACACATCGAGCAACCCGGTTCACGCCACTCCATACCGGCCTCGATAAAAATCTTGTCGAGACCTTCTGCTTCCGCCTGTTTTTTTACTTGCTGGGATCCGGGCACAATCAATACCTGCTTCACATTGGCAGCAACCTTACGGCCTTTGGCGACATGTGCTGCTTCACGCAAATCTTCTATACGCGAGTTTGTGCAAGACCCGATAAACACGCGATCCAGTCTTATCGATGTAATCGGCTGGTTGGCTTGCAAGCCCATGTACTGCAATGCGCGAGCATAACCCTCCCGTTTCACTGCATCAGTTTCTTTAGCTGGATCAGGCACTGCTGCATCAACCGGCAACACCATTTCCGGAGAAGTTCCCCAGCTGACTTGTGGCTTGATCTCTTCACCGCGCAATTCAACTACAGCATCAAAATGCGCGCCGTCATCACTTTTCAAATCACTCCACGCTGCAACAGCCATATCCCAATATTCACCTTTGGGTGCGTAAGTGCGGCCGCGCACATAATCCAGCGTGACAGCATCCACAGCCACCATGCCAGCGCGCGCGCCCCCTTCAATAGCCATGTTGCACACGGTCATCCGGCCTTCCATCGACATCGCGCGAATGACATCGCCACCAAATTCAATGGCATAACCGGTACCACCAGCCGTACCAATTTTTCCGATCACGGCCAACACAACATCTTTTGCTGTGACACCAGTACCGAGTTTGCCATCGATACGAACGAGCATGTTTTTCATTTTTTTCTGGATCAGGCATTGCGTCGCAAGCACATGCTCGACTTCAGAAGTACCGATACCATGCGCCAACGCCCCCAATGCACCGTGCGTCGAGGTGTGCGAGTCACCACAGACAATCGTCATGCCCGGCAAGGTAGCACCGGATTCCGGGCCAACCACATGCACAATGCCCTGACGTGCATCATTGATCCTGAATTCCGTGATACCGAATTTGTCGCAATTGTCATCCAGTGTCTGCACCTGGATGCGTGAGGTGGCATCTTCAATACCTGCAACACCGGCTGCACGTTCCTTCAATGTGGTCGGTACATTGTGATCGGGCGTAGCGATGTTGCCATCAAGCCGCCAGGGTTTGCGATTGGCAAGACGCAAGCCATCGAACGCCTGCGGTGACGTCACCTCATGCAGCAACTGGCAGTCGATATAGATCAGGGCAGTGCCGTCGTCACGCTGTTTGACGAGATGAGCATCCCACAACTTGTCGTAAAGGGTTCTTGGACTGGTAAATCCGGCTGTACTGGCCACCACGGCACCTCGACACTTGCCTGAACAAGCACTGAAAAAATAGCAGGGCGCGCAGTTTACTGGCGCAGCGCTTGGCCGGGCAAGCGCTAAGTCCTGCAGGGAGGTATCAGCGTGGTTTTATGTTGCCGCAATCAGCACCCAGCCATTTGCCAGTTGCTTCGCTGTTGATGGCCTGGGGCCGACCCTGCTCCTCGATGGTCATGTGCGTCACGGACGTCCACTTCTCGGGATTGATCCGGATAACTTCGGTCTCACCTTCACCCTTGGGATCATCGCACCGCATTTTCAGGGAAAGCTTGTTGCCATTGCGTTTTATGTCGCTGGTCTTGCAATGCCCTTTCGGATCATTGGCAAATTCCGCTTTGGCAATCTGTTCAGCTGTCACACAGACACTGAGGCCTTTTTCAGTGAGGCCAGCGCCATTTTTTTTCATCATGTCTTCAACCTGGCCACGCATGCCAGGCGGCACACTGGCCATGATTTGTTGCATATCCGGTAACTGCTGCCCGTTCAACGATGTTTTGTGCTGGATTTCCCACAAGCCGGGTTTGATATCAAGGCCAGCCAAAGGATTTCCGTCTGCCATTGCAGCAGAAGCAACCAACGCCATACCACCGATAAGTGTCAACGCCCGAATATGCATCAGGATTCTCCCCAGACTAAAATTACGCTGCAATCATAGCGCAGAAACACACGAACCATTGGTATTAACGATGTTCCTGCGCAATCGATATAGCAATTGTCGATGGCAAGTGAGCCGCTTCCAGCGTCGCACTCTGGCCTTCCCAGTCGCCTGCAGCCGCCATAGGCTGGCCACTGCGGGACAGACGCGCCACCACTTCAAACGCAGGCATTGACGAGATATCCAGTTGCGGACGCATCGGTGACACTGCTGTGTCTAGCAGTACCGGTTGCGACAAGGCTGCCACCGTGGTCTTTACGGCTGCAAGCGGCATACGCTGGCCATTTACCGCACGCAACAACACAAAAACAGTTTCATCCGGTCTGGCTTGTGCCGCACCTGCAACACTGACCTCCACGGATATTTTTACATCGGCAGGCCCAACCAGTAATTCATCTGCAGCAATATTGCCCAACTGTCTTGCCCGTGCGACGCCGGCCTTTATGGTTGTAAATTCCGCACTGTCCTGCGGCAAAACAACTAACAGACGCTGCCAGAGAGTCGCTGCCTTGCGGAAATCCTGCTGTTCGAATGCACGCATGCCGAGCAGGCCCAGTGCAGTGTTGTTGTGCGGATTGGCCTCCAGCGCCTTGTCGAGCAAGCCTGCAGACTCCTCTGTCAGCACACGCTTGTTTTGCATGAACAGAACCTGTGCATACTCCGCCAGTAAATTATCCTGCTCAGGAAAACGTGTAACCAATTGACGATAGTCCTCGGCTGCACGCGACCATTCCGCGTTCCTGGCCAACAAACTGGCGCGCATGTAGAGGAATCTTTCCTGGTCAGGATGCAATGCCAACCAGCCATCAAGTTCCCGAAGTAATAACGATTGCTGTGCCTCCAGTTGTCCAGCAGGAACATTTCCGGAAAAAAGCACGCGCCCAAGTTCTGTAATTTGCAAGGCGGGTGCAGAGCCGAGTTGGCGATAGATGAGGAACGAACCGGCAGCAATAGCACCTGTTACCAGCAAAAAAACAGCATTTGCCAGCTTCGCCGACAGCGACCTGCCAAGCGGAGCAGCCCGTTCTTCCGCATCATTCGCAGATGTTGCATGCTGCATTTCAGCTGCAGAAACCACAGCGGCATCCAGCACAGCATTGCGACGCGACCACCAGAAAATCGCCACCACACCCGTCAATAATGCCAGTGGACCAAACCACAACAACCAGGTGTTGCGTTGCACAGGCGGGCGGTACATGACGAAATCACCGTAGCGTTCACGCATGAAACTGACGATGTCTTCATTGCTCTTGCCTTCCAGTAACATGCGATGCAATTCGCGCCGCAAATCGGCTGCAATTTGTGAATCCGAACCTGCCAGATTCTGGTTCTGGCATTTCGGGCACCGCAATTCCTCTGTCAGTTGCTGGTAACGGGCGCGCTGCTCATCATTCTGGAAGTCATAGGTTTCAATTGCCGCAAACGCAGTGCGACTCAGTAAAAGAACACAAGCAAGCCTGACCAAAAACCGCAACATGTATGCACCGAATTAAAAAAGGGCCTGCCCCGAGGAACAGACCCTTTGGTATCACCGTTAGGAATCAACCACCAAACAGGAAACGCCCGACAGGATTTTTCCACATAAAATTCATGATCCATTTCATCTGGTCGAATTTTTTCTGGTCGTGTGGATAGCCAGTATCGGCACCGCCATAACGACCCACCACAATCGGCATGACATGCGAATAACCACGCAAACCGTTAGCACCGTTCACAGAACCGACACCACTTTCTTTCACGCCACCAAACGGTGCATTGGCTACACCGTACATCATGCCGATGTCATTCACCGCCATAGACCCGGTGTCAATGCGCTTGGCAATCGCGATGCCTTTCTGCACATCTTTCGTCCACACGCTACCGTGCAAACCATAGACAGAATTGTTGGCTTTCTCGACGGCCTCATCAATGGTATTGAACTTGACGATAGGCAGGATCGGCCCGAAGGTTTCCTGTGTCATCACGTCGAAATCTTCCTGCACATCGACCATGACCGTCGCTTCGTAATACAAGCCCTTCAGGTCAGGATTGCGGCGTCCGCCCGCCAGGATTTTTGCACCACGTTTGCGGGCATCTTCCACATGCGCTTCCATAATCGTGAGCTGGCGATCCCAGAACACGGCACCGAGATCTTCATTAACGCCATGCTTCTGGCCCTGGCGAATCGCTTTCGCCATTTCCGTCGCACGGCGCACAAATTCATCATAAATCGGCGCTTCAACGTAGATACGCTCGATGCCGCAGCAGAAATGCCCCGTGTTAACGCAACCGCCCCAGACAGCGCCATGTACGGCATTGTCCAGATCCGCGTCAGCACAGACGATCATCGCGTCCTTGCCGCCCAGTTCCAGTGTCACCGGGATCAGGCGCTCGGCACAGACGGCGGCAATTTTCTTGCCAGTAGCCACGGAACCGGTGAAGGAAATCTTGTTCACGTCAGCGCGTGTCAGGTCAGCACCGGTCTGGCCATCGCCCATCAAGACCTGTACCACACCGTCAGGAATACCGGCCTTCAGGCACAACTCCTCGAACAGCTTGGCAGAAAACGGCGTGACCTCTGAACCCTTTATCACCACGCTGTTACCCGCCAGGATCGCCTGCACACCCGGGTTGGCCGTCAACACAAAGGGGCCGTTCCAGGGAGTGATAACACCGATCACACCCAGCGGGCGGTAAGTCATATAGATCTTTTTCATGAGGCCTAGCAGGCCTGGCGCACGCGTCACCTCGTCTTTCAAGGTTTTCGGGGCCTGCTTGCACCAGTAGGAGATGAAGTCGCAAACCGCGTACACCTCGAAAGTCAGTGCATCCTGCATCGGCTTGCCGGTTTCACGGATAACCGTCTCCACGATGCGATCCTGTTCAGCAAGGATCACTTCACGCAGTTTCAGCAAATGTTGCACACGCTCTTCAATTGACTTGGCGCCCCAGGCTTTCTGCGCCTTGCGAGCCTTGGCAACGGCGGCGTTGACATCCGCTTCAGAGGCACACAGCAGCTCACCGATAGGCTCCAGCGTGACGGGGCTTTTCAGTTGTAGCTGGCGGTGGCCGTCAGCAGTCTCGGCAATACGTTCAAAAATGGCCATGGCAAAATCCTCGGGTACACATAGAAGTACAGAAATGGAAAGGTCAAAATCAGGTGCGCGGATGGTACCCCGTTGCCGATGGAAGACCAATCGGCAGGACGTCGTAATCAGCGCTCCGTCCGGATATCTCTTGCCTCGACGGCCTGCCCGCTGGCTGGCAGCACATCCAGCGACTGCAAATGCTGCCAGATAAAGCGGGCAGACTCCTTGTTGCCCGCAGATGTGTGGTGCGGGTCATGCGCCAGGGTGATAGGAAATACCGTGGTATTGCGAAAATCATCCAGCAATGAAATGACAGGATAGGATTTTTGCGGGGCAATGCCTGAGAAATAACGGAAGGGTTCCAGTGAATACGGGCCCAGCCTCGTGTACTCATCGCTCTTGTCATCAGGCGTCTCCCGTGTGCTGTATTGCACGGATCGCGGCATCACAAACGTAACAAACCTGGCGTGCAACTCCTGCTCGGTATAACGATCCGTTTCATCAAGATTGCTGACGAGCGCATCCAGATAAGGTCGCGTTTCATCCAGCGGCCGCTCCATTGCAAAATAACGTTGCCAAGGCACACCCCATAGCGTTTTCGAATACCAGTCTTTCCTGATAATTTCGCGACCCCATTTGCCCAGCAACAGCGAAGTAGCCGGCATCCAGTGCGCCAGCGTAAAAAAACCGCGTCGCTCGACGGCGTTGCGATAAAACGTGTCATCCCAGAAGTCCGTCATATCCACCACATCAATCACCAGGTCCGGCTGGTATTTCTTGCCAATATCGCGCAATAAACGCAGCGAAAGATAAGGCGACGAAGATACCCAGCCGAAATTCACCACATGGATGTTCGAGTAACCCGCCTCATGCGCCAGTTGTTCGAGCCGGAACGGTATGGTGTCCTGACGACCGAGAAACATGCCATACACAAAAGAATCACCGAGCATGATGATATTGAAGTCTTCCTTGCGAAATTCTCCCGGCTCAAGCGCTGATCGCACGCCGTCAGAATTCACGTCGCTGTAAGCCAGCGTTGTCATACGATGATCCGGATTACCCACCAGATTGATATCACCCCACCACTTGCCAAAAAAGCGGGGAATGACAATCTCGATGCCAATAATCGTCACCAGCAACAAGACAACGGAAAACATCGCCGAAAATAATACGTAACGCGATTTTTTCATGGGTTTATCCGTCTGTAGTATTCATAGGCAACAGGCATGTGATTGACCTGCAACTGGTTATACGGCAGCCGGCCCAGTGGCATCGGCATTGCCTCCAGCAATTCATAACCATGTTCACGGAACAATTGTTTTGCCACATCACGAAACTTCGGCTCTGCCACCGGCATCCGCAACAGCACATTTCCCTGCAGGCGATCCAGCCTTGAAAAGTCCGGGGTGAAATTTAACGGCAGTACCCGCTCGGCACCGTATTTTTGCTGCATATCCACATCCATACGCGCTATTTTTACGCGAAAAGACTGGCTGTCGTGAAAAACAATGCTGACAATTTGCCATGACATACACACACCAAAAAACAATGCAGCAATCACAATCACACCGACTGCCGTACGCGCAACAACACGATTTTTTCCGGCCAGCATGCTCGCACGGGCAAACAACGCAGTTGAGCCGAGTGAAAAGCAGATTGCCCACAATGGCAACAGATGACTCAGGTTGCGCTCGAAAAAAACAGTCGCATGCGCAAAAACCAGCAAGTAAGTCACTGTTACCAGCCAGGATAATCTCACCACCGTTCGCAACACGGGTGCCTTTACCCACAGGGAAGCGACCAGCAGAAAAATAGCCGGCCAACCCAAAAATCCGGCCAGATAGGCGAACAACTCACCTGCAGACGGCAACACGGCATCCAACCAAACTGTCGGCGGCAGATTATCGTTGTATTGCGTTAACAGCAGACGGATGCCGTGCAGGAATCCGGCTGGATCCAGCACGGCATAGGGTGCAGACAACAATACACCAACAAAAAAAGCGGCCACCCAGGCGATGACATTCACCACGGAAACCGCGCGCCATTGCCACTGCAACAAAGCCAGAAACGCCATTGGCGCAAAGCTGAACTTGCACGCAAACGCCACACCCCAGATGGCGGCAGCAAAGAGGTGATAGCGAAAATCGCGTGACGCATGGGCTCGCAACGCCAGCCACACCGCCATGATTACCAGCAACATCACAAAAGATTCAGGACGCGCATAATGCGCATCAATTACCGGTTGCGGCATCACCGCAAAAAAAGCAGCCGCCAGCAATCCACATGCGTACCCACCGAGCTGTTTTGCCGTCAGGAAAATCAGTATCAGCGTAACAAGCTGGAAGACCAGTGAGGTGATTCTGTAGAACGCCAGATCGGTCAGTGTATCGGGATGCAGGAATCCGGCGAGACCGCGCAGGAAAAAAAGCGTGGTGTGATAACTGGAAAAATTGTATTGCCGCAGTTTGTAGAAACCGCCAGCGAAGTCGCCGCGCCAGTCAGCATGCTCCCAGTTGGTGTCCAGCGTGCGGGTATCCTGCATGTGCTGGATCACCGCATGCGGGATCAACTCGTCGGCAAAATAGGTTTTCGGATACGTGTCCCAACGCAGCCACACCGACAGCGCAAGCAGCAGGATGAGCATTGCCCAACGCAAGGAAGAATTCGCTGTTTGACTGTTCACCGACATCGCCGCCCGTATGGTCGTGGAAATCTAGCAAAGATGCGCAGTGGAAGCGAGATCAGGAAACGAACAGGGTGCAATAGAAAGATGGGGTGGCTGACGGGACTCGAACCCGCGACAACCGGAATCACAATCCGGGGCTCTACCAACTGAACTACAGCCACCATAGAGACATTTCTGGCATTGCCGCGCAAACGGCGTGCGCATTATAGGGTGTGCGGGACAGATTACCAGCCCGAAATCCGGCCGGCGCTCCCGGGCATGAAGACCCGTATCAGAAAAAGACGCGCTTGAAGATGTTGTGGGAATACTTGACCTTCTGTACGTAGTCCAGCGTTTCCGGAAACGGCGGGATGCCGCTGTAGCGAACCACGTTGTTCTCCCCGGCATTGTAGGCAGCAAGTACATAGTCGACATTATTGGGAAACAGTGTTTTCAGGTAGGCCAGATGCTGCACACCTGCCTCGATATTCTGGAATGGATTGAACAACTGGTGACTGCGCAGGGAATAACGCGCTGCCGTATCGGGCATCAGCTGCATCAGGCCGCGTGCGCCCACCCTTGATTCCGCTGTCGGGTTGAAATTGGATTCGACCTGGATCACCGCTTTCACCAGCGCCGGCTCCACACCGTATTTACGTGCTGTATCACGGATGTATTCATCGTAGGTATTGCGATCCACAAACCGGCTGCGAGGCGTTCCGCTATGCCCGATAGCGATAATATGCGGCAGGCTGGAATATTCTGTTGGCCCTTTCCGACCTGCAGCCAGATTGCCGAGGTTGTCCATGCTCTCGCGCTGGAACAGCAAATCGTAGCCATTGCGGTTGACCGGCACATTGGTCACCATTTTTTCGCCGCTCGGGCCGCGATATACGTACATGGTGGCATCGGCGGCGCCGGTCAGCCCCAAAGCCACCAGCAGCACCGCCATACGCAAACCGTAACCCTGTAAAACTTGCTTCAACATCTTGCCTTCAACCTGATCGAAATGTTGCTGCCTTCCATTTGGATTGCCAGCCGCTACACTGTCGACTCATTGCAAAACACCCGATTGATGACGCCAGCGAGTGTCCCCATGCCAGACCTTCAACAGGCCTCACAGCTCATTTTTACCGGGTTTGGCCGTTACTTTCAATGTTTCGAGCTGATGACGCAGGCCGCACGCGGGCTGTTTGCCAAGGCGCAATGGCGCGAAATCCAGGAACTTTCCTCAGAACGTATTGATTTATATAAGGAAATCGTGGTCGAGACCTGCGCCGAGCTGCGCGAGCTGGCAGGCACAGCACCCGACCAACGGGACTACTGGCAAACGCTGAAAAGTATCTACGCCGAGCACATCAAGGGACAGACCAACCAGGAACTGTACGAAACCTTCTTCAATTCCATCTTCTGTTACCACTTCCAGCACGACTGCATCGACAACCGCTACATGTTTGTCGATCCCCCTGCCGTTGCCAGCAACACGGTGTTGTCAGACACCATCGTCTACAGCTTCCCGGTTGGCCAGAGCCTGCGGCAATTGATACGCGAAATTCTCGCCCGATACACCGGCGAACTCCGCATGGAAAATATCGAGCGGGACGTCAACAACCTGACGGAAGCCGTCAAGGAGCGTGTACTGCCGCAGATCCGGGTCGACCGTACCGCCGTCAGTATCGAAATCCTGAAGCACATGTTTTACCGCAACAAGGGTGCCTATATTGTCGGGCGCATCACGCACGGTAACCAGCACACACCCTTCGTGATTCCCTTGATCTGCAACGAGCGCGGTGCCGTGTATGTGGACACCCTGGTCGTCGACGCCGACGACGTCAGTATCATTTTTTCCTTCACGCGCTCCTACTTCATGGTGGAAACCCCTGCGCCCGGCCAGATTGTGTCTTTCCTGAAACAATTACTGCCTAACAAGGAGCTGGCGGAGCTGTATAACGCTATTGGCCAGAACAAACACGGCAAGACCGAGTTTTACCGCAGCTTCCTGCATCACCTGCAACACTCGGATGACCAGTTCATCATCGCACCCGGCATCAAGGGCATGGTGATGAGCGTATTTACCCTGCCCTCCTATGAAATCGTGTTCAAGATCATCAAGGATAAATTTGATCCCCCGAAAGACATGAGCCGCGAAACCGTGCGCGAAAAATACCGGCTGGTTTCCCGCCATGATCGCGTCGGCCGCATGGCCGATACGCAGGAGTACAGCCACTTCCGCTTCCCCACTGCACGTTTTTCCACAGAACTGCTGGAAGAATTGCAGCGCGTGGCACCATCACAACTGATCATGGAAGGCGAGGAGCTGGTTATTCGCCACTTGTATACCGAAAGGAAAATGACACCGCTGAACCTCTACCTGCAGACTGCCAATGACCAGCAGATTGAAGAAGCGATGGACGAGTACGGCAACGCCATCAAACAGATTGCTGCAGCAAATATTTTCCCCGGCGACATGCTGCTGAAGAACTTCGGCGTCACACGCCACGGTCGCGTCGTGTTTTACGATTACGATGAAATCTGTTTCCTGACCGAATGCGTATTCCGCGAAATTCCTGAACCACAAACCGACGAACAGGCCATGTCATCGACGCCGTGGTATCACGTCGGCCCGTTCGATGTGTTTCCCGAAGAATTCCGCCTGTTTTTTACCGGCAACCCGAAAGCGAAGCGTGCATTCGAAAAATACCACAGCGACCTTTACCAGGCAGACTTCTGGCGCGCACTGCAGGAACGCATCAAGAACGGCAATGTTGAAGATATTTTTCCCTATCGACGCAAGAAACGCTTCACGCGTGATCTGCCCGCACAACAAGCCTGAGGGACACGCGCAACATGAAACGCATCCGTTTTTTTCATGCGATAGGAATGGCAGGCGTTTCCTCCGTTGAAACACTGGAGGCCAGGATCTGGGCGCGTCGCTTTGATATCGCCCTGATTCCTGTCGCTATCTTTGCCTTGCTGGCGTGGTACGACAACAAACGCGGGCAAATATTGATGAGCCAGGGCATGCACGCCTATGCCGACTGGATCTTGTGGGGATTTTTTGTCGCCGAACTGCTGGTGTTGTCATGGATGGTCACCGGGCGCTGGAATTACTGGCGCCACAACTGGTTCAACCTGCTGGTCATTGTGGCGGCCACGCCAGCACTGTGGGATGCACAGGAGCTTGGCGTCTTGCGCGCGATGCGTTTTATTCTGGTGATCGTCAAACTCGCCAACCTGTCCAGCACAATTCGCACGGTGCTGTCGCGCAACAACCTGGGCATTACCATCCTGAGCATATCGATCTTTGTATTTTGTGCGGGCGTGATGATGGCGGCGATTGATCCCGCCATCCATACCATCGGCGATGGCATCTGGTGGGCATGGGTCACTGTCACCACTGTCGGCTATGGCGACGTTGTGCCGGTCAGCGGTGCAGGACGCGTGCTGGCCGGGATTGTGATGCTGGTGGGACTCGGGCTGTTTTCATTGATCACAGCCAATTTCTCGGCATTTTTTGTGGCGCGTGAGGAGCAGAAAATTATCCAGCGCGAAGAACAGTTGCTGGAAAAAGAACAGCAAGTTATCGAACAGGAAACCAAGGTGCTGGTGGGCGAGGACAAGATTATCCGCCACTTGCAAATGATTGAAGCACGCATCAAGGCACTGGAAGAAAAAATACCCGCCGGCAAAGAGTGAGCACATCATCATGCAGATTGTTCTCGCCTCATCCTCCCCCTATCGCCAGCAACAACTGCAGACACTGGGACTGGATTTCACCTGTGCCAGTCCCGACATCGACGAATCGCGCCTTCCCGGTGAAAACGCCAGCACGATGGCATTACGACTCGCCGCAGCGAAAGCGTATGCAGTCGCTGGAAAATTTCCTGGCGCATTGGTCATTGGCTGCGACCAGACCGTCGCATTTGGCGAACAGATCCTCGGCAAACCCGGCAGTTTTGATGCCGCCGTGCAACAACTGCAAACGCTGCGCGGCCAATCGGTGATTTTTCACAGCGCCATTGCCCTGCTCGACCATCGCCATGGCATGTTGCAACAACAGGATATTGCTACGCATGTACGCTACCGCAATCTCGACGACACACAAATCCATCAATACCTACAGCGCGATGAACCGTTTAATTGCGCGGGCAGTTTCAAAAGCGAAAGCCTCGGCATTGCGATACTGGAATCCGTCAACAGCGATGATCCCAGTGCTCTTGTCGGATTGCCACTGATTGCACTGACCAGCATGCTCGCAAACGTGGGCGTGGATGTGCTGGATTATTGATGTGCGCACCAATTCTGCGCCCGCACGCTCTGTTGTGGTGCCGTCTTCACATTTTCTGGCGCTGAACATAACCAATCCGCACTAAATCGATAACACTTCAACTGGCACAACTCTTGCCGATCAATAGTGACTCCCTGTTGCTGTTGAACTGTTGCCTATGTCTATTCACGTTGCCCTGCACCATGTCACGCACTACCGCTACGACCGCCTCGTCACTCTCGGCCCGCAGGTGGTGCGGCTGCGTCCGGCGCCCCACAGCCGCACGCGCATCCTCTCGTATTCGCTGAACGTCACGCCCGGCAAGCATTTCATCAACTGGCAGCAGGACCCGCAAAGCAATTACATGGCGCGCTTTGTGTTTCCGGAGCCGACACAGGAGTTCCGCGTCGAGGTGGACCTCGTCGCCGAAATGGCGGTATTCAATCCCTTCGATTTTTTTCTTGAACCGCATGCAAAAGAATTCCCGTTTACCTACACAGCGGATGAACGCCGGGAACTCGCGCCGTACTTGCGCTGTTTGCCTCGCAGCAAACGTTTCAATGAGTATTTCGACAGCATGGATCGCAGCACTGTACCCACCAATGATTTTCTGGTGGCACTGAACCAGCGCCTGAGCCGTGACATCCGCTATGTGATTCGTATGGAACCCGGTGTGCAGACGCCGAACCAGACACTCCAACTGGGATCGGGTTCCTGCCGCGACACCGCGTGGCTACTCGTGCAATTGTTGCGACGCGCAGGACTCGCCGCGCGTTTTGTGTCAGGTTACCTGATCCAGTTGGTCGCCGACGTAAAATCACTCGACGGTCCTTCGGGCACCGACAAGGATTTCACGGATCTGCATGCCTGGTGTGAAGTGTATTTGCCGGGTGCAGGCTGGGTGGGCCTTGATCCCACGTCAGGTTTATTTGCTGGCGAAGGCCATATTCCGCTGGCCTGCAGCCCTGATCCGTCTTCTGCCGCACCGATCAGCGGTGCCGTGGATAAATGTGAATGCGAGTTCGAGCATGACATGCGTGTGGAACGCGTCTGGGAAGCACCGCGCGTCACCAAACCTTATGAAGAAGAACAGTGGCAAAAAATTATTGCGCTGGGAAACACTATCGACTGCGATTTAAAAAAACTCGACGTGCGCTTGACCATGGGCGGCGAACCGACATTTGTGTCGATAGACGATCCCGACGGTGCCGAATGGAATACGGAAGCGATGGGGCCGACCAAACGCTTGTTGGCCGGCAATCTGTTTCATCGTTTGCGCCGCCACTATGCACCGCACGGCCTTGCGCATTTCGGGCAAGGCAAATGGTATCCGGGCGAACAGTTGCCACGCTGGTCACTGAACTGTTTCTGGCGCAAGGACGGTGAACCGATCTGGATGGATGAGGCACTCTACGCCGATGAAAGTGGCGGCTACGGTGCCGATGCATTCCTTGCCAATAAATTCCTGCACGGCGTGGCAGCGCGTTTGCAACTCGACGACAAACATATTTTCCCTGCTTACGAAGACTGGCTGTATTACCTCTGGCGCGAACGCAAATTGCCGCTGAATGTGACACCGGAAGACGCGCGGCTCGACGACGCCATGGAACGCGAACGCTTGCGCAAGGTATTCGAACAGAAACTCTCGCATGTGGTCGGCCATGTGCTGCCACTAGCGCGCTCTATCGATGGCAGTCGCTGGGAAACCGGTGCGTGGTTTTTGCGTGGCGAACATTGTCGATTGCTGCCGGGCGATTCACCGCTTGGTTATCGACTGCCGCTGGATTCGCAACCGTGGGTCGCGAAAGCCGATTATCCGTATGTACATTCCCTCGATCCGAACCAGCCGTTTGGGCCGCTGCCACACAGTGCCATCATCCGGCAACAAGTGAATCCTTTTGCCGATGCAACAACCGCCGTAAAAAATGGCGGACAACGCGTTCTCTTGCCACCATCACCGGGCGAATCCGCCGCCAACATTACCCGCACCGCGCTGTGCGCCGAACCGCGCCACGGTCGCCTGTATATTTTCATGCCGCCCTTGCAGTCCGCGATGGATTACCTGCAACTCGTGGCTGCCATCGAAGCCACGGCAAACGCACTCGGCACACCCGTTGTGCTGGAGGGTTACGAGCCTCCGCTGGATCCGCGATTGCAACATTTCCGTGTGACGCCCGATCCCGGTGTGATCGAAGTGAATATCCATCCAGCAGCAAATTGGGATGAACTGACCGAACGCACCACGTTTCTCTACGAAGCGGCGCGCCTGTCGCGACTCAGCACGGAAAAATTCATGGTGGATGGCCGCCATGTCGGCACCGGTGGCGGCAACCATTTTGTGCTGGGCGGTGCAACGCCAGCCGATTCACCATTTTTACGCCGGCCCGATTTGCTGCGGAGCCTGATCAGTTACTGGCACAACCATCCGTCGTTGTCGTATCTGTTTTCCGGTTTGTTTATCGGCCCGACTTCGCAGGCACCGCGTGTCGATGAAGCACGCAATGATTCGCTGTACGAACTGGAAATTGCTTTCCAGCAATTTCCGGAAGCGCGCACGGATTGTCCACCCTGGTTAGTCGATCGCTTGCTGCGAAATTTGTTAGTCGATATCACCGGCAACACGCATCGCGCCGAATTCTGTATCGACAAACTGTACTCGCCCGACAGCAGCACCGGCCGCCTCGGCTTGCTGGAATTCCGTGCGTTTGAAATGCCGCCGCATGCACAGATGAGCCTCGCACAACAATTGTTATTGCGCGCATTGATTGCACGTTTCTGGCAACACCCGTACGCACCGGAACGCCTGGCGCGTTGGGGCACCGAATTGCACGACCGCTTTTTATTGCCGCATTTTGTGCAGCAGGATTTCAACGATGTGATCGAAGAAGTGCGCGATTTCGGCTATCCACTGGAAAAAGAATGGTTTGCACCGCATCTGGAATTCCGATTCCCGCGTTGCGGCGATTACCACATCAAAGGCATGAGTTTGCAATTGCATCACGCACTGGAACCGTGGCACGTGATGGGCGAGCAAGGCGCGCCCGGCGGCAACGTGCGCTACGTCGATTCCTCACTGGAACGCCTGCAAGTGAAAGTAAATGGCATGGCGCCAGATCGCTACGTACTCACCTGCAACGGACAAACGGTGCCGCTGCAAGCGACAGGACAAGTCGGCGAGTTTGTCGCCGGTGTGCGCTTCCGCGCCTGGCAAACACCGAGCTGCCTGCATCCCACCATCGGTGTGCAAGCGCCGCTGGTGTTTGATATTGTCGACACGTGGATGAACCGTTCACTCGGCGGCTGCCAGTACCATGTCTCGCATCCCGGCGGGCTGAGTTACGAAACGCTACCGATCAACGCCTACGAAGCCGAAAGCCGGCGGTTGTCACGCTTTTTCCGCGTAGGCCACAAGCCTGGCACATGGCAGGCGAATGCACCTGTACCCAATATGGAACATCCGTTTGTTCTCGATTTACGAAAATAAATCCGCACCGCTGCCGCACTACCACGAAATGCTGGATGCGCAGGGCGTGGTGCGCCCGCACTGGAAACGGTTGTTGCAGGTGGTGAACAACAGCCCGCGCCAGATGCAGCAGCGACAACGGCTGGTGCAGCGGCAGATCCGCGAAAACGGTGTTACCTACAATGTGTACGCCGATCCGCAAGGCGCCGATCGCCTGTGGCAACTGGATCTGTTGCCCAACATCATTCCCGCTGCAGAGTGGCAGGCACTGGCGGCCGGTGTGGCACAGCGCGCGCGTTTGCTCGACAAGGTACTGGCCGATTTGTACGGCGAGCAACAATTGTTGCGCAACGGTTTGTTGCCCACCGAACTGATCTACGGCCACAACCATTTCCTGTGGCCTTGCCGGGGTGTGCAACCACCGGGTGGCATTTTTTTACACACCTACGCGGTGGATCTGGCGCGTGCGCCGGATGGTCGCTGGTGGGTGATAGCCGATCGCACCCAGTCCCCTTCCGGTGCGGGTTACACGCTGGAAAATCGCCAGATCATGGCGCGCGCCTTTCCGGATCTGCTTCGCGAATTGCGCGTGCAACACCTGAGCCGTTATGTCGACACACTGCGCGATACGCTGACACGCCTCGCACCCTGCGACAGCCATGAAACACCGCTAACCGTGTTGCTCACCCCCGGGCGTTTTAATGAAACCTATTTCGAACATCTGTATCTCGCGCAGCATCTGGGATTTCCGTTAGTCGAAGGCCACGATCTGACTGTGCGCGATGGCACGGTGTATTTAAAAACACTCGGCGGCTTGCAGCGTGTGCACGCCATCTTGCGGCGGCTGGATGCGGATTTCTGTGATCCACTCGAACTGCGCGCGGATTCTGCACTCGGCGTTCCCGGTTTGCTCGACGCGGCGCGCACCGGTCGCGTGCTGATCGCCAACGCACTCGGCAGTGGCGTACTGGAATCACCGGGATTGCTGGGCTTCCTGCCAAGAATTTCCGAACAGTTGCTCGGTGAGACACTCACCTTGCCGTCCGTGGCAACCTGGTGGTGTGGTGAAAAACCGGTGTTGCAACAGGCGCTGTCACAACTTGAAAAACTCGTGATCAAACCGGCCTTTCCTTCGCAGCATTTCAGCGAAACATCCGGTGCAGATCTGGATGAAACAGCACTTGCCGCACTCGCACAACGCTTGCAGGAAAGGCCTTACGCCTATGTGGCACAAGAACAGGTGCGGCTGTCGCAAGCACCGGTGTGGCGCGACGATGGCAGCGGCCAGAAAACCGTCACGCCACAAGCGATCAGCATGCGTGTCTACGCGGTTGCCACCGCAGATGGCGACTACCATGTGATGCCCGGTGGTCTCACGCGTCTTGCCACCGATGCACACGGCACGATCTCGATGCAACGCGGCGGTGGCAGCAAGGACACCTGGGTGCTGGCCGACGGCTTGCCGCAAGGCGCACCACCGCGCGCGCGTTTGCTCGGCGCCAAAGACCTGGTGCGTGAAGCGACATTTTTGCCGTCGAGTCTCGCCGAAAACCTGTTCTGGTTTGGCCGTTACAGTGAACGCTGCGACAGCGGCGCGCGTTTGCTGCGCGCAGCCATTGCCCGCTATGTCAACGACGAAGACAGTCGCACGATTGATCCCGGCCTGCTGGAAAACCTGCTGGCCAACCTGCATCGCCTGCACAATGCGGGCGCACAAGTCCGCGGACGCTTTTCACACGAAAACTGGCGCGCACTGGTTGAAATCCAGCGCGAATCGAAACTGATGGAAATGCCTGCCACTGAACTCGGTGAATCACTGGAACAACTGGATCGCCTGTTACTGTCACTGACAGCGCTGTCCGGTTTTGCCTACGACGACATGACGCGCGACGACGGCTGGCGTTTCCTGATGATCGGCCGCCGCATCGAACGCCTGCAATGCCTGGCAACCGTGTTTGCACAATGCCTGCGCGAAAAACTGGTCCAGCGTCCTGCCGCGCTGCAACAAGCGGCGCTCGACTGGTTACTGGAAATTGGCAACAGCACCATCACCTATCGCCTGCGCTATCTCGCCGCCGCACAATTGATTCCGGTGCTGGATTTGCTGCTGCTGGATACCGGCAACCCGCACGCCCTGCTGTTCCAGCTCAACACACTGGTGAAAATGGAATCCGCCGACACCAGCTTGCAAACGCTGGCACAACAACTCGCGACACTGGATCTCGGCACACTGGAAAATTCCCTGTTCGGTGACAGCAACACCGATGAGATTCTCGAGGGTATCGCCGGGCTGCTGGACAATATCGCCATCGCCTGTGGCCAGTTATCCGATCGCTTGCACCTGCGACACTTTGCACATGTGGATGACGTCAGCCAGCAAATGGTGAGCTCGTGAAAACTGTTCGCTATCACATAACCCATGAAACACACTACCGCTACAGTGTGCCGGTCGCGCTGTCGCAACAACTGGTGCATCTGTTGCCGCGATCCTGCCACTGGCAACACGTCGGCACACAGGCACTCGGCATTGAACCCGCACCCACTCACCAGCGCGATGAACACGATATTTTCGGCAACCCGCTGACGCGACTGTCATTTGAATCGCCGCACGACACTCTCACCATCACAGCCAGACTGGAAATGGATGTGTGTACACGCACGTTGCCTGAACTGGACGATTCACCGGCCTGGGAAACGGTGTGCGAGTTGCTCGATTATCGCGCCGAGATTTCACCCGCCGCCGAGGTGCTGGACGCCTGCCAGTTTCGCTACGAATCACCGGCCGTGCGATTAAAAAAAGCGTTTGTCCATTACAGCGCGGATTGCTTCACGCCTGGAACACCCGTGCTGGCCGCTGCACGACAACTCATGCAGAAAATTTTCACGGAATTCACGTTTGATAGCAGCGCCACGGAAGTCACCACGCCATTAATGCAGGTACTCGAACAGAAAAGCGGTGTATGCCAGGACTTTGCCCACCTGATGATCGCCTGCCTGCGTTCACGCGGCCTTGCCGCACGCTATGTCAGCGGCTACCTGCTCACCTCACCGCCACCGGGCCAACCGCGCATGGTCGGCGCAGATGCCTCGCATGCCTGGGTATCGGTATTCTGCCCGCAACACGGCTGGGTGGATTTTGATCCCACCAACAACCTGCTGCCCGGCAATGAACATATTACGTTGGCCTGGGGACGTGATTTCAGCGACGTATCACCCCTGCGCGGCGTGATTCTCGGCGGTGGCAGCCACGAACTGGACGTTAAAGTCACCGTGA
>DAOMGE010000006.1:28971-86334 GCA_035430165.1 Pseudomonadales bacterium
ATCCCGCACGCACCATTACGGCACACGCCGCTTTCGTTGCGCACCAGAACAAGACAAATCTCCGCGCAATCCCTTGCAGACTGCACTGATTTGCAATCGATAACTGGCATGACACTTGCTCTTCTACCGATGAGTCCAGAAGGAAGCAGGTATGAGTGCCGTACTGCCCCCACCTACGGGTGTATTTGATGAAATGTTGCTCGACGCCAGAACGCCTCGTCCGGCTTATGGCACCTATCACCAATGGCTGGCGAACGTCGCCGAAAAGGAATTGCGCGCCAAACGCAGCGAAGCGGAATTGTTGTTCCAGCGCGTCGGCATCACCTTCGCTGTTTATGGCGAGGAAGAAGGCGCGGAGCGGTTGATCCCGTTTGATTTTGTACCACGCATTATTCCTTCCGCCGAATGGCGTTTACTGGAAACCGGATTGCGGCAACGCGTGGCTGCACTCAATGCCTTCCTGAAAGACATTTACAGCGAACAGGCGATTATCAAGGCGGGCATCGTGCCGGCTGACAACGTCATGTGCAACGCGCAATACCAGGTCGCCATGCAAGGCATCAAACTGTTTCGCGATATTTATGCACACATCGCGGGCATCGACCTGATACGCCACAGCGATGGCAATTATTACGTGCTGGAAGACAACTTGCGCGTGCCGTCCGGCGTGTCTTACATGCTGGAAAACCGCAAGATGATGATGCGCCTGTTCCCGGACCTGTTTGCCGATCATCGCATTGCACCCGTTGAACATTATCCCAACCTGTTATTGAAAACCTTGCGCGAATCGTCGCCGGTGGAAGATCCCACCGTGGTGGTGTTGACGCCGGGGCGTTACAACAGCGCCTATTTCGAACACGCGTTCCTGGCGCGTGAAATGGGTGTGACACTGGTGGAAGGCCAGGATCTTTTTATCAAACATGAAAAGTTGTTCATGCGCACAACGACGGGCCCGCGTCAGGTTGATGTGATTTATCGAAGGCTCGACGATGCGTTTCTCGATCCACTCGCGTTTCGCAGTGATTCCATGCTCGGTGTACCGGGATTGTTGTCCGTGTATCGCGCCGGCAATGTGATCCTGTCGAATGCGATCGGCACCGGCGTGGCCGATGACAA
The DNA here is from genome assembly GCA_035430165.1 of Pseudomonadales bacterium. Classification (GTDB taxonomy): domain Bacteria; phylum Pseudomonadota; class Gammaproteobacteria; order Pseudomonadales; family UBA7239; genus UBA7239. Next base: position 30,088 of record DAOMGE010000006.1, read on the forward strand.
ATCCATGTATCCGCATGTGCCGGACATGGTGCGTTTCTATCTCGGCGAAGAACCCATCCTGCACAATGTACCGACCTGGTGCTTGCGCAAACCCGAGGATCTCGCCTACGTCGATGCACATCTCGCTGAACTGGTGGTGAAAGAAGTCCACGGTGCAGGCGGCTACGGCATGCTGGTCGGGCCGGCTGCCACGAAAAAAGAAGTTGAGCATTTTCGCGGGCTGATCCGCAGCAATCCGCAAAATTATATTGCGCAACCGACGCTGTCACTTTCCACCTGTCCAACACTGGTCGATGAAGGCATTGCGCCGCGCCATATCGATTTGCGTCCCTTTGTTTTATCCGGCAAGGAAACACGCATTGTGCCTGGCGGTTTGACGCGTGTTGCCTTGAAAAAAGGTTCGCTGGTCGTCAATTCGTCACAAGGTGGCGGTACAAAAGACACCTGGGTGTTGATGGATGACGGCGTTACCGACAGTAAGGAGTCTGCGCCATGCTGAGCCGCACCGCGTCTGATCTGTACTGGTTGTCGCGTTATCTGGAACGCGCAGAAAACAGTGCGCGCATGCTGGAAGTGAGCCATTCGATGGCGATGATGCCATCGGGTCGCACGGCCGAACAGGAACTGGCTGCACCGCTGCGCGTCACGGGTACCGTTGCAGAATTCTGGACAGAACACACGAGGCTGAATTTTGCCGAACTCTACAAATTCCTTGCGTGGCATCCGAACCATCACGCCAGTATTTACCATTGTTTCCGGCGCGCACGCGAAAATGCGCATGCCGTGCGCGGACGCATCACGGCAGAAATGTGGGAAACCATCAATGCGACGTGGATTGAACTCAATCGCATGCGCAACAACCCGCCAGACCTGAAACCGTTTTGCGACTGGGTGAAAGAACGCTCACACCTGTGGCGCGGCACGGCATACGGCACACTGGCGCGTGGCGATGCATTTCATTTCCTGCGGCTCGGTACCTTCCTGGAACGCGCCGACAACAGCGCGCGTTTACTGGGCGTCAAACAATTTGATGACAATGACGGCAACCATTCCCTGCGTGATTACTACCAGTGGACTGCACTGTTGCAAGCACTCGGCGCACTGGAAGCGCACCAGGATGCCTACGGCGGCCGTCTCGACAGCAGCACGGTGGCCGACATGCTGATCCTGCGCTCCGATGCGCCGCGCTCATTGCGCGCCTGCCTGGAAGAGATCAACAACATCCTGTCGCAAATCCGTGGGCCACAAGGGCGACGCGCCAAGGGGATTGCCATGATCTTGCTGGCACAACTGCAATTCGGCGCCATCGAGGAATTGCAGAAAGACGGCTTGCCGAAATTTCTCGACGAATTCCTGCTCACCATCGACAACATCGGCGATGAAATTCGCCAGAGTTATTTTGAAGCCGTTTGAAATCACACAAAAAATTGCACGAGGACAAAACATGCGCTTGCATATCCATCACACCACCTCCTACAGCTATGAAAGCAGCGTTGCCCACAGCACACAGTATTTGCGCCTCACGCCCAGTGAATCGGCGCGCCAGAAAATCCTGTCATGGGATTTGCGCCTGCCCACAGCGGCATCGCGCAGCGTTGATGCCTACGGCAATGTCATGCACGTTATCACGGTTGATTTCCCGCACCAGGATATTGTGATTGAAGCGGAAGGCTATGTGGATGTGGACGATTGCGCGATGGAAAAAACCGGCAACCTGTCACCGCTGTTATTCCTGCGTTCAACACCGCTCACCGCTGTCGACAACGCACTGGCAGAACTGGCGCTGCCATTTGCCGGTATCGTGAAGGATTTTCCGCGCGATGCGGCCTGGCAATTGATGCTGCGCATACGCGAACAAATGAGTTTCCAGTCCGGCGAAACCGACACCTGCACCAATGCCGCTGAAGCCTATGCCAAACGCCAGGGCGTGTGCCAGGATTTCAGCCATATCTATCTCGCTTGCGCGCACGCCATCGGCTTGCCGGCGCGTTATGTCAGCGGTTATCTCTACACGGAGGAAGATGAACACGTTGCCAGCCATGCGTGGGTGGAAGTCGCCATCGAGGATTACTGGTGGGGTCTTGATGTTGCCAACGGTGTGGAAGCCGGGCATCACCATCTGAAACTGGCGGTCGGCATGGATTATCTGGAAGCCTGCCCGATCCGTGGCATGCGCAATGGCGGCGGCAGTGAAAAAATGGAAGCGAAAGCCATGGTGCGGATGATGGATCAATAATTACATTTTTTAAAAAAAGGAATCACCACCCATGACCTATTGTGTGAGCATGCTGTTGCAGGAAGGCGTGTTGTTTGCGTCGGATTCGCGCACCAATGCAGGCGTAGATCACATCGCCACATTTCGCAAGATGCATATTTTCCAGGACGGCAGCGATCGCCGCATCGTGATTGTCAGCGCCGGCAATCTGGCCACCACGCAATCCGTTATCAGCCTCCTGCAAAAACAGGTGAAACAAAACGATGAACATTTGCTGAGCCTGCATTCGCTGTACGACGTGGCGACACTGGTCGGCAAAACCGTGCGCGAGGTCATCAAGCGCGATTCAGGGCAGGAAGCACAGGCCGGTGTCGATTACAGTTGCAGTTTGCTGGTGGGTGGACAGATTCGCGGCGAGCAACCGCGTCTGTTCAATATCTACTCACAGGGCAATTTTATTGAAGCGACTGTCGATACGCCCTATTTCCAGATCGGCGAAAGCAAATACGGCAAACCGATTATTGATCGTGTCATCAACGCAAAAACACCGCTCGCGCAAGCCGTGAAATGCGCGCTGATTTCGTTTGATTCAACGATACGCTCCAACATCTCCGTCGGCCCGCCGATTGACGTGCTACTGCATCGCACCGACGATTTCGCCCTGCACGAACCCTTCCGCTTCGAAGAAAGCCATCCCTACCTGCAACAACTCCGCAGCGGCTGGTCAGCAGGTTTGAACCAGGTTTTCAGCAGCATGCCGGATGTTGATATCGAGAATGTCTAGAAGAAAAAAATTGGAGTCAGAGTCATATTTATTAGAGTCGGATTCACTAAAAAAATCTGACTCTGATTCCGATTTACCGATTTTCCATTAAGCCAACCTATTGAGCGTGAGTTGTTTCCTTAATAGCCGAGCCTTTGTAGGTGCCATTTAGTGGCAGTACGGCATCCAGCGGTGTCATACAGCTACCGCTTATATGAAGATTGCTGTTGGTTCCATCGGGACACGTGGTGTTGTTCCAGCCAACACCCGAAAGGATCGCGCCAGTTAAAACGGCTCCAGACAGATTGGCGTTGCCCAGATAGACATTGGTCAGATTGGCATTGGCAAGATTGGCGTTAGTCAGGTCAGCACCATAGAGATTGGCATCAGTCAGGTTAGCGCTAATCAGAGTGGCATTGGGCAAGTGGGCGCTCGACAAACTGACGTTGGTCAGGACAGTGTTGCTCAGGTTGGCGCTATCCAGGATCGCGAGCCACAATTCGGTGCCGTTCAGATCAAGATTAGCCAGATTGGCGCCGGTCAAGTCAGCACTTTTCAATCTGGCCCCCGGGCCAACCAGGTAGCCATTGATCAATCGCCAATTTACCGGCAGTGCAGCCGGTGTCCCGGTGATGGAGCCAGATTTAACCTTATTCAGGTCGGCATTGGACAAGTCAGTGTTGGCAAGAACAGCGTTGGTCAGAACAACGTTGTACAGGTTAGCCCCGTTCAGATTAGCACTGCTCAGATCAACGCCCGTCAGATTAGCGCCTGATAAATCGGCACCCGGACATTCGGTAGCAGGTGGTGTTGGCACTCTGATAGTACAGGTGCCGACAACATAATCGGCCCATACAGGCATGGCACCTGCAGTAAGGATTGATAACAGAAGAAGTTTACGAGCCAGTCGGCAGAGAAAAGGCGGAAGCAAAGCATGACGCAAAGCGATTGCGAAAGATGTCATTAGAAAATCCCCACAGATGATCCGATGATTCTGGCATTTACGCGGAGAAGAAAACTGACAAAAAAAGGAACAAACAAGACACCGCCTTGAAAGCCCCTGATGAAATGGATCAAGACGAATCGGACTCAGCTCTTGTCTCGCCATACGGCAGGCGAACTGCCTGTCGTGCGCTCAAAGGCCTGGACAAACCCCTTAACGGAGCGAAATCCCAATCTGGCACTGATCACCTTCAATGACATTTTCCTTTCGACTAACTGTTTGGCAACGTCCATTCTGGTGGCATTAAGAAGCTCTTTGAAATTACTGTCTTCCCACTTTAATTTTCTTGATAAGGTTCTCGGCGTAACACACATTGACAATGACACCCTTTCCAGAGTCACTGCCTCTCCCTCTGCAAGAAAATCCGAAATGATATTTTTTACCTGCAATACATAAGGCTTGTTGATAAATTTGAGAACTTCCATGTCCCTGACTGCCTTGACAGAAGCAGAGAACATTGTCGGCTCTGAAAGCATCAGTTTTTGTTCAAGAACAGCTGAAGGAAATGAAATACTATTTTCCTCCGCATTAAAATCAAAAAAAGGCTGCAAACGTGCGGAAATGGCAGGATTTTTATTGGGCGCATGCCGGACCAACAAGGATGATAGCTGGGGTTGCGGTAAATATTTACGGATTTGCAACAGAGCCAATTCTGTCATTGCCTCGCTATATCTACCAAAAAAACCCTCATTTCTGATATGAACCGTTAAATAATTCACTGTACGAGTGGATGTGAAATACATGCCAGGCGCGATGATGTGACCAAATTCGATCAAAAGATTCAGAGCCTCCCCGTAGCTGGGCGCCGACAAGGTAGCGATGCCAAAATCCCCAAACGCTGTCATAGGAATATAGTCTGTCAGTAGCAGACTTAACGGCTGGCCATCTGAATATTTCTCAACGAGACTCAAGGAATTTACCAATGACTCTACCGGAACCCAGCAATCTTTTTGCTCAAATTGTTCACGGGTGACATTGCATAGAGCATACAGCTCATTTAAATCGAGCGATTTTTCCTGCATCAGGAGTCGCGCAGGATTCAAGGAAGCGACAGGTATCTGGCTCAAAGCATGCATCCCTCATCGCTGAAAATTGGAAAATTCATTTCTTGGGTTGCCACGCACAAAAACCGGGACGCGGTCCAATCGCTGGATGGTTTCTGCAAGTGTCGGGGCGCTTGTCGTAAATAGTACAGCGGCGCGTGTTGCGATCAAGATAAATACAGTCACCGCTCGAATGGCGCGCCAGCGTAAACATCGCATCCTTTGCGTTGAAATGCCCGACTACGCCAGCTTTCATCAAACGCCTGGCGATATCTTTGAGTGGCCCCTCGGCTTCGAACGCATCCACCAAACCCATGCGCAGCAGATCCTGCACGCGCGCTTCCGCCGGCAAATTGCAGCAACCGGCCATGCAGCCATCGCACAGACCCTTGCGGTAACGATACCAGGTGTCGATCCTGTTGATGTCTGCGCCGTAGACCATGATTTTCCCTGATAAAAAGATGCCGCCCTACTGACACCGAGCTTGAAATTAATACAAGATATTGTATATTCAACTCATGCACAAATCTATTGAATTTCTCGGCAACTCGCTGCAAGCATTGCGTGAGTTTCCCGTTGCAGCCAGACGTGAGACCGGCTTGCAACTGGATCGCCTGCAACGTGGACTCGAACCAGCAGACTGGAAACCAATGACAAACATTGGTGCCGGTGTACACGAGATTCGTGTGCGCAGTGAAAGCAACGCCTATCGCACACTTTACATAGCCAAACTTCCAGAAGCCATTTATGTACTGCATTGCTTCCAGAAGAAATCACAAAAAACGCCACAAACAGATCTTGAGATCGCCAAAAAGCGCCTGCAAGAATTGATGAGGAAAAACGCATGAGCAATCGATTCAACAACGTATGGGACGCCATAGAAGACACGGAGGAGCAAGCAGCTTCCATGCGAGCGCGCGCGGAACTGATGATTGCCTTGCAGGAGCGGATTGCCGCGCTGAAACTCACACAGGCCAAGGCCGCAAAATTGCTGTGTGTGACGCAGCCACGTATTTCAGACCTCATGCGTGGTCGCATTGATCTGTTCTCACTGGAGACCCTGCTTGATATGCTGTCTCACACGGGCATCAAGGTGCAATTTCGCATGAAAAAAGTAGCGTAGGTTTCTATCCTGTGACACATACAACATGAATGAAAAAACGTTAGGCCTGCTCGGCAACCGCACACCACAGGATTTCATCGCACAATACTGGCAAAAAGAACCGCTGCTGGTGCGCGCAGCGCTGCCTTCTGTGGCGGGCGTGATTGATGGTAACGACCTGGCGGGCATTGCCTGCGAAGCGAACGGGGAAGCGCGCCTGATTATCACGGATGCCGGCGAAAAAAACTGGCAGTGCGAACAGGGGCCGTTCAAGGCCAAACGCTTCAAGACCTTGCCGGCTTCACACTGGACATTGCTGGTGCAATCGGTGGATCACTGGATTCCGGAGATTGCCGATTTGCTGCAACACTTCAGCTTCCTGCCGCGCTGGCGACTGGATGACATCATGATCAGCTATGCGACGGATGGCGGCGGTGTCGGTCCGCATTTTGATTATTACGATGTGTTTTTGCTGCAAGCTTCCGGCACACGCCGCTGGAAAACCGGCCAGCGCTGCGATGAGCATTCGCCATTGCGCGACCATCCGCAAATGAAATTGCTGCAAAAATTCGACACAAAAACCGATGACACCCTGCAAACCGGTGACATGCTGTACATACCCGCCGGTGTCGCGCATTGGGGCACCGCGATGGGCGATGACTGCATCACCATTTCCATCGGATTTCGTGCCGCCTCACATCGCGACCTGATCCAGTACGCGATGGAAACGATTGCAGAAACCTTGCCATCACACCAGCGTTATCGCGACAGCACGGCATCCATCGACAGCGATCCGTTCTGTATCAATGACAGCGCCGTCAGTAACGTCAAAGCCATCTGGGATAGCATCGATACGGCCATCATCCATAGCGCATTGGCTGAAGCGTTGGGCGTGCAGGCTACCGAATCGCGCTATCCGGAGCGGTTGGCAGACGAATTATTGCCTGACGAAGAGATGCAGGCACTGGCAGCCATCATCCTGGCCGATCCGTCGACTGTTGCGCACAGCCCGACCAGTCGTTTTGCGTATCGGAAACGGGATGAGGAGCAGGCGGAATTATTTGTCGACGGCGAAAAATTCGGGACAGACCTGAAACTGGCGCAGGCCATCTGTCACTGTCAGCTGACCAAAAACCTGCTGAAAAAAACTGCCTGCAAACAACTGGTATTCAAACTGGTGCAACAGGGCAACCTCATCGTTGCCGATTAATCAGGACACTGGCAACAGAAAATCAGAAACCGCCGCCAATGACGTCAGGATGCGCATGGTGGCGATCAATAATGATGCGCGCGGCTTCGTCGGCATTATCCACCAGTGACAACAGCTCCACTTCAGCGCGATCCACACAGCCGGACGCGAGCATGGTTTTTTCTATCCACTGCATCAGGCCACTCCAGTAATCCTTGCCCACCAGCACGATCGGGAATTTTGCTGCCTTGCCGGTTTGTACCAGCGTCAAGGCTTCAAACAATTCGTCCATGGTACCGAAACCGCCCGGATAAATGACAAAACCGACAGCGTGTTTGACGAACATGAATTTGCGCACAAAAAAGTAACGGAATGACAACGACAGCGTCTGGTAATGGTTGGCGTGCTGTTCGTGCGGCAAGGTGATATTGAGACCCACCGAACGGCCGCCCTGCTGGAATGCACCGCGATTCGCTGCATCCATGATGCCCGGCCCGCCGCCGGTAATCACCGCCAGACCGGCTTCTGCCAGCAACTGGCCGAGGCGGCAGGCATCTTCGTAATAGACATCGGTTTCCGGCAAACGCGCACTGCCGAATACCGTCACCGCAGGTCCGAGCTTGATCAGTTGCTCGATACCATCCACCAGTTCAGACTGGATACGCATCACGCGCCATGCTTCTGCCAGTTTTGCGTTATCCATGTTGTTGTACCTCGTCAGTTATTGATTATCCGTTTGCTGTTATCGATCAGTGTTCAAAATGTGCCAGGCCATTGCGTGGCGGCAAATTGAGGCCGCGCCAGAATTCGCAGGCTTCATGTTTGGGGGATTCGGCCACGCTGATCGCACGGTCAAACAGCATCTCCGTTCTTGTATCGGTTTTATACACTGGCCACGCCATTTGCTTGTTGTCAGGCGAATTCGGATTGCCCGTGCGCGCAAATTGCGACCAGTAATCCATCATCGCCTCAGACAAATGCTGTTCATCACCGGAAAAATGGCGCTGGAACCAGGCCATCGGCATACCGAAGACGAACTGCAATTCTGCACCGTGGAATGCATTCAGTTTGCGACGCTCCGGCAGGATAAAACTGGCATGCGGATAGTTGAATGAATAACCGTAAACCGGCGTCCAGGGCGACAGCAGGTCCGATGTTTTTTCCACACTGCAGGCCATGAAACTGTCACCGAACAATTCGGCCAGCGCCGCGCCGGGATCTGCATATTTTTCCAGCGGGTAACGCGTTTTTATTTTTGCCATGGCTTCTGCATTGTCACCAATCAGGTAGCGGATACGTTTTTCATAGTCACCGGCCTGCAAGGGCTTGAAACGGTATTCGTGCGAAAACATCACCAGCAGGCTGCCTTCATCGGCATTGCTGCCATTGATCACCGGCACACGATTGAATTTGCCGCTGGCAAAACTGTTGCTGATCGTATCGGTAAGCACACGGCCATCAACTACCGGCATTCCCCACACGCCATACTGCCCTTCACCAAACACAAACGCGGGATCATTCGGCAAGGCATCCAGCACGTCCTGCGGTTTCTTGCTGCGCATGCAGGCCAGCAGATCGCCACGGCCTTCGCAGCCCAGCTTGATCGCCATCAACTCGCCCTGTTTTTCTGCGGCGTGCAGGCTCGGGTTATGGCTGGCACAAGGGCCACTCTCGACAATGGCCTGTTTAAACAAACCGGCACTGAGTGGCGATGCCAGATGCGCACAGACACTCATGCCACCGGCAGATTCGCCGAAGATAGTGACATTGCCAGGATCGCCACCAAATGCCGCGATATTGTCATGCACCCAATGCAGCGCTGCTTGCTGATCCATCAACCCGTAATTGCCGGAACTGTAGGTTTCAAATTTATTCTGGCCCTCTACCGACAAGGCAGGATGCGCAAGGAAACCGAGCGCACCGACGCGATAATTCATGCTGACCACAACCACATCACCGTGTTTTGACAGGCGCTGCAACGGCGTACCTTCCAGACTGTCACCCCCGATAAAACCGCCACCGTGAAACCACACCATGACCGGTTTCGGTTTCGCCGGTTGCACGTCTGGCGTGGCCACATTCAGGTACAGGCAATCTTCCACGCCGCGTTGCATATACAGCATGTACTGGAAACAGTGCGGGCCATGTTCTGTGGCTGCCCGCACAGTGCTCCAGTTGGCGGTAAACGGACGCGGTGCTTTCCAGCGCAAATCGCCAACCGGTGCCTGCGCATAGGGAATGCCGTAAAACAGATGCACATCTTCTTTCAGGAATCCCTGCACATCGCCGTTGGCAATCCGCACTACCGGCCCGTCCTGTTTCGGCGAGCATGCCGCCAGCAACACGGCCGCCAGAATCACTTGCAGGCCTAGCAACACACTGCGTACCCTGTTTTTACCAGGCATAGTTTTCTCCCTCTTCATTTCACTGTTTTTTTTCACACTGCAATTGCATCGCTCCCGCCTGGTCGCGCACAAACTGTGAGGCAATGCGACCGGAACGCGAGCCGCGCTGCGTGGCAAACGCACAGGCTTCCACCAGCAATGCATCACTTACCGGCACAGCATAATGTTGCAGCCAGTGGCGCACGGCGGCCAGGTATTCGTCTTGTGTGAACGGATAAAAAGCCAGCCACAAACCGAAACGTTCGGACAATGACACTTTTTCCTCGATCGCTTCCGCCGGATGCAATTCACCATCGACCATCTGCGAAGCGAGATTGTCCTGCATCGATTCAGGCAACAAATGGCGACGGTTGGACGTGGCGTAGATCAGGATATTTTCATCCGGCGCCGCCAGCGATCCGTCCAGCGCAGTTTTCAACGCCTTGTAAGCCGGCTCTTCGTTGGAAAACGTCAGGTCATCGCAAAAAATAATGAAACGCAGCGGGCTTTGTTTATCGGCGGTTTGTGTTTGTGCGTGTTTCAGCTGTTGGAGGATGGCAGGCAAATCCACCAGGTGGTCGCGCTCGACTTCAATCATGCGCAAACCTTCTGCGGCATAGCGGTTGAGCAAGGCACGCATCAGCGAGGATTTACCGGTGCCGCGCGCGCCGGTCAACAACACATTATTGGCAGGATAACCGCGCAGGAATTGCAGGGTGTTTCGTTCGATTTCGGTTTTCTGTCGATCGATACTGACCAGATCGTCCAGCGACAGTGACGACAATTTTTCGATGGGTTCAAGCAATCCGGCGTGCCGGTATTTTTGCCAGCGAAACGCGGGGGCGGCATGCAAGTCGGTAGCGGCGGGACGCAAGGGGAACTGCTGTTCCAGCACAGCGGCAATGCGTTGCAGCGCATCTGTGCGGATTGTTTCTTCAGTCATACCGTATCCAGTTCATGGGCAGCATCCGCAGTGTTATTCACTGCGATCCGGTTTATTCACTGTTGTCCATGCCCTTCTGCAAGTCTGGCCATGCGGCTTTCAGGTAAGCCATCATCGACCACAGCGTGAGCACGGCGGCGATATAAAGGCTGACAACACCGACGGCAATCAGGAAGTGCCAGGACGCCGCAGAACCCAGTAATACCAGCAGTGACAGGATCTGCGCCGTTGTCTTGATCTTGCCAATATAGGAAACAGCCACGCTGGCGCGCTTGCCGAGTTCTGCCATCCATTCACGCAAGGCAGACACCACAATTTCACGACCGATAATCACCGCCGCCGGCAAGGTAAACCACACGTTGTGATAACGCTCCACAAGCAACACCAGCGCCACAACCACCATCAACTTGTCTGCCACCGGATCAATAAACGCACCGAAACGCGTGGTCTGGTTCCATTTGCGCGCAAGATAACCGTCCAGCCAGTCGGTAATGCCGGCCAGACCAAACACAATGGCGCACAACAGATGCATGCCGTGGAACGGCAGATAGAAAATCAGCACAAACAGCGGAATCAGCAGGATGCGGACTAGCGATAATAAATTGGGCAGGTTCATACGGACAGATTCACAGGGACTACATCAAGGCTGTCGTTGCATTCTATTGGCTGGCAGGCAGCTTGGCTATCACAGCTGCCGTGCAGCCGACACTACCACACCCCTACCTGCTGCATCATGTCACGAAAACGGGTCATGGCGCGGAATTTCACTTCCAGCTCGCGATGATCCTCGCCCTCCTGCACCCAGAATGCCCTGCCCCACGGCGATGGCGTCCACGGCAGCACGCTGGAATGGTAGGTGCCGGCAGGATCGAGTGAATCCAGGAAATCTTTTGTCAGCAATTCCATCGGGCTCAACACCACATCAAACGGCTCACTGTATTTTCCATTGGCCTTGCGCATTTCAAACAGCGTGTTGACGATTTCTGCCAGCCGTTTGTTTTTCGACGGCACACCCAGCCAACCGTCATGATTCGCTGCGCGCTGGAATGCCGCCTTGCTGGCACCGCCAACCCACACCGGCACTTTCTGCGTCGGCGCCGGCGAGTGGATCACATTGTCGTAATGAAAAAACTCGCCGTGATGCGACACCACTTCGCCACGGTGCAATTGCTGCACGCAGTGGATCACTTCATCGAGACGCCGGCCACGCGAGGCAAAATCAAACCCCATCAAATCGAATTCTTCTTTAATCCAGCCCGCCGACACACCACACACCACACGGTTGTTGGTAAAAATCGCCGCCGCTGCGGTTGCACGTGCAACCGTGAAAGGATCACGCAATGCCGCCAGATAAATATTGGTCGCCATGCGCAGTGTTTTTGTCGCCACACCCATCGCTGTCAACGTTACCCACGGATCCGCCCACGGATTGGTTTTCGGCCACCACACCTTGCCATCCGGCGTGTACGGATAGGGCGTTTCTATATTGGCGGGATAGACCAGATGATCCGGCACCGTAATGCCTTCGTAACCCAACTCTTCGGCTTTTTGTGCAATCGCAACAAACTGGTCGACTTCTTCGGTGTTGACCAGCGAGATCCAGTATTTCATTTTTCATTCCTCATGTTGATACCCAACGCCTGCGCAATAAATTCCGGGTGATAATAACTGTACGAACCGCGCAAATGATCACCGTCGCGATAAATCGGTTCGCCTTCTGGCGTCACGGCGCTGCACCAGTTGTTTTTGCAAAGCAGGTCTGCCGGATCGAGTACGACACCACCGCCACGGTTTACTGCTTCGATCAATTCAGGCGAGATATCTTGCGTCATGCGCTTGTGTGCATCCAGCGTAATACCGCCTTCAAGATGTGGCGCGAGATGGAAGCCTGTCAGTGAACGCTTGACGAGATTGTGGGGTTCAAATTCCTTGCCGCCTGGAATATTCAACAGCAAATACACTGTCTTGCCCTGCTCGCGCAAACGGCGAATACTTGTCGACAGCGCTTCCATCGCCTGTTGTTTACCTTCTGCACTTCGCAGCAATAAAACGCGATTCCCATCGACAAACTGGTAGCCATCCAGCCCGCGCCATTGCGCACCCAGCACCAGTGTATCGACATCCGGATCATTCGTAGCGAGTTCGAAAGCGCGTTCATTCATCGCCTTGCATTGTGGAATATCGTCAGTGATACGCACGACGTGCGGCAACGGAAATCCGCAACCCCCCAGCAACGCACGGCGCACATCCTGATGCGCCGACAAACTGGCTTCCACACCGAGCCAGTGCTGATCCATATTGCTGTCGCCGAGAAACAGCGTGGTTTTATTGCCATGTCCAAACGCACGGTATTGCATGTCATTGATGGTGACGTTGTACGATCTGGCCAGGGCAGGATCAAAAGGATCATCGTGTTTTGCGTCAGAAATTTTATGCAGCAAGGCATCCGCCTGTCGAGGCTGGATATATCCTGCAGCAAATCCGAAACCAACAGCGCCTGCCGTTATCGCCAACAACAATAAAACCAGGCTGACTTTTTTACCTTGATGACGTAACGGCTTTTCAACCAGCCAATAGGTCAATGTTGCACACAACACTGCCAGAACAACTGCACTGATTCTTGTGGTGGAGTCAATGTCCAGGCCTTGCACAATTTTGGGAAACGACAACAACGGCCAGTGCCACAAGTACAGCGGATAACTGATCAGCCCGATAGCAACGAACACGGGATTGCCCAGCACATAACGATTGATCGCCGTGTCAGGACCTGCAGCCATCAGGCAAACCGTTCCTGCCACTGGCAACAACGCCGCCCAACCGGGAAACACGGTTTTGCTTGTCAGCATAAAAATGGCTGCCAGCAAGCCAATGAAACCCGATGCCGAGATAAGCTGCCGCAAGACAATACCGGCACGCGAACGACCGGCGATGACAAGAAAACGCTCGCCACAACGCAACTGCGCAGCAGCGAGCAAACCCCCTGCCAGCAATTCCCACATCCGTGTCAGCGGCATATAAAAATTGGCAACTTTTCCGAATCCGCCGGCAACACATAACAGAAAAGACAGCGCCGCCAGCAAGACAATCAGCAACAAAGCCTGTCTGGAGCGGATAAAAAACAGCAAGGTTACCGGCCACACCGTATAAAACTGTTCTTCAATGCTCAGCGACCACAAATGCAATAGCGGCTTCAATTCCGATGCTGTATCGAAGTAACCCGCCTCTGACCAGAATACAAAATTGGCGACAAACCCGGTCGCCGCCAGTGTATGTTTCCCGAGTTGCTTCAATTCATCCGGGAATAACAACAACCAACCTGCGAACAAACAGGCGACCAACATCACGAGGAGTGCAGGAAAAATCCGGCGGATGCGGCGCGCATAAAAATCCAGCACCGAAAAATTGCCCGTTGTCGCCGCAGAAAGAATGATGGTGCTGATCAGGAAACCGGAAATCACGAAAAAAATATCGACACCAACAAAGCCGCCACTGACCCACGCAGGAAATGCGTGATAGCCAATGACCGACGATACAGCAATAGCGCGCAGGCCATCGATATCAGGCCGGTAGTTTTTATAGCTTATAGCATGCATTGTTTTCGTTTTCTGTCCTTTTTCATCCTTCAGTGACACGATTCAGGATGACACATCACCAGATGATCCGTCACTACAAAAAAGCCGATACATCACTGTATCGGCTTTCTCGCAACAACCATCAGGAAAGATTACTGTAGTTGCTGACTCTCGCGTATCGACGAACCCTTATAAACACCATTCGTTGTCAGCGATTTTTCTACGTGTACAGCAGCATTGATCGGATCGGCATCTATGTAATCTGGTACGCCATCACCATCATCGTCGAGGTCCGCATTGTTACCGATGCCGTCGTTATCAGAGTCCAACCATTCAGCAGTATTATTTGGGAATGCATCTTCGTAGTTTTGCCATTTGTCACCATCACTATCGACAATCAACCATTTGGCAAAGCCGGCAGCACCTTTGTTGCCTGCAACCGAGAACCGGCCGCCCACCAGCAGGTTACTGTCGGCATCCAGCAGCAAAGTTTCAACAGATTGATTGACACCGGAGCCAAGAGTAGACCAGACGGTGCCATTCCATTTGTAAATGTAGGGAGTGCCGCCAGCGTATACCGTACCGGTGTTGTCGGCAGCCAGTACATTCGGTGTGCTGGCCAAGCCTGCTCCGAGCGCGCTCCAGCTGCTGCCATCCCATTTGGCAGCCCGCGTTGCCGTCACGCCTCCCGCCGTGGAAAAACTACCAACCGCATAAACATTGCCGCTGTTATCCAGCGCCAATGCGCTCACCCATGCGTTGGTACCGGTTCCCAACTTGCTCCAGCTACCGCCATTACAGCGGGCAATATTGTTAGCGCCCGGCAGAGACGCCAGATTGGTAAACACACCGCCCACATACACATTGCCGGCATTGTCAGTCTTGATGTCGTAAATCGTTGTTCCAGCAGTACCTAGATTTGTCCACGAAGTGCCACCATTCCAACGCGCAAGGCCGTTAGCGACCACGCCACCCACGGAAACCCGGGTAAAACCACCACCAGCGTAGAGGTTGCCACTGCTGTCCAAAACGATGGCAAGTGGCGCACTGTCAAACCCACCCATGGTGCTCCAGTTACTGCCATTCCATTTGGCAATACGATCTACATTCACACCGCCGGCATAGGTAAAGTTGCCCCCAGCATACACATTGCCGCTGCCGTCTGTAGCAATGGTATAAACCGGCCCATTGGCACCCGCACCCAAAGCGCTCCAAACACTGCCATTCCATTTAGCTATGTTGGTAGCCGTAACTCCGTTGATGGAATCGAAACTGCCGCCAATATAGAGATTGCCCGCCGTATCCCGGGCCATGGCGTAAATACTGATGCCATAGATATTGGACGAGCCTGTACCAACCGTGCTCCAGATAGCCCCGGCCCAACGGGCGATGCGGCTGGCGTTCACGGTGCCTGCAGACCAGAATCCGCCGCCAACGTACAACTGCCCCGTGCTATCAAATGCCAAAGCACTCACCGAGCCACTGGTGTCCCCGATATTGCCCCAGCTACTGCCATTCCAGGCGGCTATCCCTTTTGCTGCGACGCCTCCTGCTGTGCTGAACACACCGCCGACATAGACATTACTGGCATCAACGGCCAGTGCCATGACCCATGCGCCCGAGCTGCTGTATATACCGCTACCCAAAGCACTCCAGGAAGAACCGTTCCATTTAGCTACAGCGTTTGCCGTGATACCGCCTGCCGTCGTGAAATTGCCACCCGCATATAGCTTGCCCGTGCTATCGACAGCCAGAGCGGAAACTTGTCCATTCAGGTTCATACCACTACCCAAGGCACTCCAGGACGAGCCATTCCATTTGGCAATAGAGGATGCACTCGCACCACCTGCCGTAGTGAATTGGCCACCGGCGTAAAGATTGCCGCCCGCATCCCGTGCCAACGACTGGATGCTACCGTTGAAGCCTGTTGACAGCGTGCTCCACGCCGCGCCATCCCAGCGACCAATGTAATTCGCGGCACTGCCACCCGCCGTGGTGAAATCGCCACCAACATAAAGATTGCCTGCGTTGTCTGCCAACAAGGCTTTAACAGGCGCATTGACACCTGTACCCAGCGCACTCCAGCTGGAACCATTCCACTTAGCCAGATACTTGATACTGGCACCGCCCACCACAGTAAATCTGCCGCCTGCATACAGATTGCCGCCGCCATCAACAGCCAAGGCACTGACAATATCATTCAGACCCGTACCTATGGCACTCCAGTTGCTGCCATCCCATTTTGCGATGTCGGCCACTACCGTGCCTGCCACCACGAAAGAGCCGCCGATGTAGACATTGCTGCCCGACGTAGCAATCGCGTAGACAGCGTCATTGGTACCGGCGTACCCGAGCATACTCACCCAGTTGACATCACCCACGGTTGGATCAATCACCAGTGGATATTGTGCAGTGGCATCATCAACAATCACATCGAGCGCATTGTTCTGCGCTACCTGGATATGCGCCGGAATGGTTTTGCCTGCGCTGTCTGTCACGACAAGGCGGTCATAGGTCAGCTGCCTGCCACTGGCCAGTGCAATGACCGCGCCATCCTGTTTTTGTGTCGCCACCCCTCCATCGACCTGCAATTGCACATGCAACGTGCCATTGCCTTGCGGCCTTAGCGGAACAATAAAATCCTGCCTGATACCGTTACCGGTGTTGGTGAATTTTTCTGCAATGCCTCCCTCATGGGTGTGAAAAACCGCATCACGCTCTCGATACAGACTGGAGGAGTTTGCAGCTTGCATCGCGCCATCACGACCCCATTGGGTGATTGCCAGCCCGAAGCCACCTTTACCCGCACTATTGCCGATAGAATCAAACACAACACCCGTTTCCGAAACATGCGCCGACACAGTTTGTACGGTGTTGGTCATTAAAAAACCGCCATCTGCCAGAGCTGATGTTTTGAATGCGTCAGCAGCGAGCTGTTTGCCGAGCAAATCATTAAACCCGGCAGAACCCGCTGCAACTACTGCTGGCTGCGTGTGAGTGTCGGAAGTAAAACCAGCCGACAGAGAGGAATTTGCATGAACATGAAGTGGAGCAAAAAGGCCGAGAGAAAGAAAACCGGCAAGCAACAGGAAATTAAACTGCCTTCTGCAACATATTTTTTTCTGCTGTGTTGTATTGGTGTTAGACATAAAACCTCCTGGAAGCTACTGCTTTATTATCGCTTCCATACTAATGTGTAACACATCTGATTGGCAATTTTATTTAGCGGTCACGATAAACCTTACCCGTGCAAATGCGCATAAATCGTTTCAGCGAGTTCGCTGCTGATACCCGGCACCTTGGCGAGTTCATCGGCACTGGCACGCGTCACTTCCTGCAAGCCACCGAAATGGCGCAGCAGTGCGCGTCGCCGCGTCGGGCCCACACCAGCAATGCCTTCCAGCGGCGACACACCGCGCTTCTTGTCACGTCGTGCCGTATGGCCTGCCACGGCAAAACGGTGCGCTTCATCGCGTATCTGCTGGATCAAATGCAGGGCAGGAGAATCTGCTGGCGGGATGCGCGCTGTATTTTTTTCACTGGCCGATTCGCCATGTACAAAGAGTTGCTCGAAGCCCGCCTTGCGCGTAGAACCTTTTGCCACGCCGACCAGCAGCATCCCACCGACTTGCAATTCTTCCAGCACATCCACGGCTTGCGACAACTGCCCTTTACCACCATCGATCAATAAAATATCGGGAAACACGCCGTCACTGTCTTTCAGGCGACGGTAGCGACGTGTCAGTGCCTGTTTCATCGCTGCGTAATCATCGCCGGCGGTAATGCCTTCAATATTGAAACGGCGGTAATCGCTTTTGCGCGCGCCCTGTTTATCAAACACCACGCAGGAGGCAACGGTTGCCTCACCGGATGAATGGCTGATATCGAAACATTCAATGCGTTCCGGCACCGCGTCCAGCCCCAACACCTCGCGCAAGGATTCAAATCGCGCCTCGATATTCTGGCGACTGGCGAGACGCTGCTGCAGGTTTTCTGTCGCCGCCTTGCCTGCCATCGACAACCATTGCTGGCGATGCGTGCGCGCACGACGGGTCACACTGATCTTGCGCCCTGCCCGATCGCTCAACACGCTGTGCAGCAATTCGCTCTCGGCATCCGGCAAATCCGCCGCGAGAATTTCCGTCGGCAATTCGCGTTCACTGCCGAGATAAAACTGCGCAATAAACGTGGCGAGCAAATTGTCCGCATCATCCTCGATGGAGAGCGCCGGAAAATAACTGCGACTGCCGAGAATCCTGCCTTGCCGCACAAACAATACCTGCACACAGGCCGCACCGGATTGTTGCACGGCAGCAAACACATCCGCATTCACTGCCAGGCCGTTGTCGACAGCCTGCTGCTCCTGCACGGTGCGCAAACTGGCAATGCGATCACGAAATTCCGCTGCACGCTCGAATTCCAGTTTTTCTGCCGCCTGTTCCATATCGGATGCCAACACATCCAGCGCCTGTTGTTCACGCCCTTGCAGGAACAGCGTCGTGATCTCGACATCGCGCGCATACTGCTCCGGTGTCACATTGCCGACACAAGGGCCGGAACAACGCTGGATCTGGTATTGCAGGCACGCGCGGCTGCGGTTGCGAAAAAAGGAATCTTCACATTGTCGAATCCGTGAAAATTTCTGCAGGAAATTCAAACTCTCACGCACTGCACCGCTGTTCGGAAACGGCCCGAAATAACGGCCTTTTTTCTGTTTCGCACCGCGATGGAAGGCGAGCCTGGGATACGGCTCACCCTCACTCAGGAAAATATAGGGATAGGATTTGTCATCGCGCAGCAGGATATTGTACGGAGGCTGGTGCGACTTGATGAGACTCTGCTCGAGCAACAACGCTTCGGTTTCACTGGCGGTGATGGTTAACTCAATTCGCGCAATGCGACTGACCAGTGCGACCGTCTTGGGGCCGAGACCGCTTTTGCGGAAATAACTGGCCAGGCGTTTTTTCAGGTTGTTGGCTTTGCCGACATACAAAAGCGCATCATCCTGCGCAAACATCTGGTAGACACCGGGATTGCCAGTCGCGGAAGCTAGAAATGACTGGCTATCAAAATCCATGCAGGCAATCAGACATTTTCTTCCGGCACAAACAATTTGTGACGCAAGGCAAGCAATGTCAGTGCGACATCACTGTCGACACCCAGTTTTTCAAACATACGGTAACGGAATGTATTCACGGTTTTCGGGCTGACATTGATCTGGTCAGCGATGTCCTGCACGCTGCGGCACCCGACGATCATCAGCGCCACCTGCAATTCGCGTTCGGACAAATTATCGAATGGCGATGTACCCAGACCATTTTTCTTGCGCAAGGGTTTCAGCGCCAGTTCCTGCGCAATCTTGCGGCACACATAATGCTTGCCCGCCTCCACATCGCGAATGGCGGCCACCAGCTCATCCAGCCCGCTGTCCTTGGTCATGAAGCCCATCGCCCCGGCTTCCAGCAGCAGATCGGGAAACGGGTCATCGGCGCAAGCGGTCAATGCAATCACGCGACAACCCGGCGCACGGCGTTCCATACGCGATGTCGCCTCGATACCACCGATGCCCGGCATGCGCACGTCCATCAACACCACTTGCGGCTTCAGGGCAGCAGCTTTTTCCAGCGCTTCCTCACCACTGGATGCCTCGCCCACCACCCTGAAATCCTCGATGCTTTCCAGCATGTGACGCAAGCCGATCCGCACCAGATCATGGTCATCGGCAATCAGGATGCTTATCGGGGTATTCGTTGCTATTGTTGATGACGTTGTCATTGATGTTGTCATTGCAAAACCTGCGGCTGGCGTGGCCATAAACACTCCTTGTCAAAACGGGTCAATTCCCTGAACCTCGTTGCAATATAACCGACACGGGCAATCCCGCAAAGAACGCCGCCTTGCGCTGCGATTCGCCGCTGTGCGACCGGCAACGACAACGAACGTCAGTTTATCCAGGCGCGCGCATTGCGGAACAGTCGCAACCACGGGCCATCTTCCTGCCAGCCATCCGGGCGCCAGGAATGCTGCACGGCGCGATATACACGCTCAGGGTGCGGCATCATGATGGTGTGGCGACCATCACGACTGGTGACTGCGGTAATGCCCTGTGGCGAACCGTTGGGATTGGCCGGAAATTGCTCGGTCACACGCTGCCCATTGTCGATGTAACGCAAGGCGACCAGACCGCTGCTGTCCAGGGTTTGCAGCGCTGCAGCGCTGGCAAATTCAGCGCGACCTTCGCCATGCGCCGTGGTGATCGGCATGCGCGAACCCGCCATGCCTGCCAACAGGATGGATGGCGACTCCTGCACTTCCACCATGACATAGCGCGCTTCAAATTGCTCACTGGTATTGCGGACAAACCGTGGCCAGTGTTCCGCACCGGGCATCAGCGATTTCAGGTTGGACATCATCTGGCAACCGTTGCAGACACCAAGACTGAAACTGTCGTCGCGATAAAAAAACCGCTCGAACATATCGCGCGCTTTATTGTTGAACAGGATAGTCTTGGCCCAGCCTTCACCAGCACCGAGCACGTCACCGTAGGAAAAACCGCCGCACGCAGCAAGACCCTTGAACGTGGCGAGATCAACACGCCCGGCGAGAATATCACTCATGTGTACATCAACTGCAGCAAAGCCGGCACGATCAAATGCCGCTGCCATTTCAACCTGTCCGTTAACACCTTGTTCACGCAGGATCGCAACACGCGGACGCACGCCAGCAGCAATCATGGGCGCAGCAATATTGTCATTCTGGTCAAACGTCAGTGCGACAGACAATCCCGGGTTCCGGCTGTCGAGAACCGTTTGTTTTTCCTGTTCGGCGCAAAGCGGATTGTCACGCATGGCCTGGATGCGATAACTGGTTTCCCACCACAAGGCCAACGCCTCACTGCGGGAGATATCGAGAATATGTTTTCCTGCACGCGTGAAGCACAACCGGTCACTGGCATTGACCGAACCGATGCGGTGCAGGCACGTTTGCAAATCGAATTGTCGCGCGAGTTGCACCAGGGTTTCGATATGCGCTGCAGCAATTTGCAGCACCGCACCCGGCTCTTCGGCAAACAATGCTGCGATATCGCTATTACCCAACGGATCCATGGCGACGTCCACACCGCAATGACCGGCAAACGCCATTTCCGCCACGGTCGTAAACAATCCGCCATCTGAACGGTCGTGATAAGCCAACAGGATATCCTGCTCTAACGCAGCCTGTACCAGCGAAAAAAAGCTGGACAGTTGTTGTGGCTGATCCAGATCGGGGGCTTCATTGCCAGTCTGTCGATACACCTGCGCCAATGCCGACGCACCGAGTCGGTTCTTGCCATTACCGAGATCAATTAAAAATAATTCGGTTTCGCCACGATCCGTCCTGAGCTGCGGCGTCACGGTTTTACGCACATCCAGCACCGGTGAAAACGCAGAAATAATCAGGGACATCGGCGCCGTGACGGATTTGTCCTCGCCATTTTCCTGCCAACGTGTGCGCATCGACATGGAATCCTTGCCGACTGGCACCGTGATGCCGAGTTGCGGGCACAATTCCATACCGACAGTACGCACTGCATCAAACAGTTTTTCGTCTTCGCCAGGGTGACCTGCTGCACACATCCAGTTCGCCGATAATTTGATATCTGACAGCTTGCCGATGCGCGTCGCCGCAATATTGGTGATCGCTTCGGCAATGGCCAATCGTGCGGAAGCCGGTGCAGAAATCAATGCCGCTGGTGTGCGTTCGCCCATGGCCATGGCTTCGCCGGCATACGTGTCATACGCAACCGTTGTCACCGCGCAATCCGCCACTGGCATCTGCCACGGCCCAACCAGCTGATCGCGTGCCACCATGCCGGTAACCGAGCGATCGCCAATCGTGATCAGGAAGTTCTTGCTCGCTACGGTTGGCAATTGCAGCACACGTTCTGCCGCTTCGCGCACATCAATGGCTTCAACAGAAAATGGCGCGTGAACAATATTTTTTCGTTCGAAACTGCGCGTCATTTTTGGCGGTTTGCCAAACAACAATGACATCGGCAAATCAACCGGACTGTTGCTGAATTGTGCGTCATCGACGCGTAAATGTTTTTCTTCTGTTGCCAAACCCACAACAGCATACGGACAGCGCTCGCGCGCGCAAATGGCATCAAATTGCGCCAGATCTTCCTCTTTCACAGCCAGCACATAGCGTTCTTGCGCTTCGTTACACCAGATAGCCAGCGGGCTCATGCCCGGTTCATCATTCGGCACGGCACGCAAATCAAAAATGCCACCCGTACCCCCGTCTTTCACCAGTTCCGGCAAGGCATTCGACAAACCGCCCGCACCAACGTCATGGATAAACTGGATCGGATTGTTATCACCGAGTTGCCAGCAGCGATCTATCACTTCCTGACAACGGCGCTCGATTTCCGGGTTTTGCCGCTGCACCGACGCGAAATCGAGATCTTCGCTGCTCTGGCCTGACGCCATGCTCGACGCCGCACCACCACCGAGACCGATCTGCATCGCCGGGCCACCCAGCACAATCAGGCGTGCGCCCGGCGCAAACGGGTATTTGTCGACGTGTTCTGCACGGATATTGCCGTAACCACCGGCGATCATGATGGGCTTGTGATAACCGCGCATTTCTGTGCCGTTAGCGCCATTCGCTTCCTGCTCGAAACTGCGGAAATACCCACACAGGTTCGGGCGGCCAAATTCGTTGTTAAACGCGGCACCACCGAGTGGGCCTTCGGTCATGATCTCCAGCGCCGACACAATGCGCCCGGGTTTGCCGTAAGTTTTGCCCGTGCTATCGACTTCCCATGCCTGCTGGTAACCGGGAATATCCAGGTTGGATACCGAGAACCCTGTCAGGCCGACTTTCGGCTTCGAGCCACGCCCGACGGCGCCCTCGTCACGTATCTCGCCGCCGGCGCCCGTTCCGGCGCCAGGGAACGGTGCAATGGCAGTGGGATGGTTGTGCGTTTCCACTTTCATCAGCAGGTGGACATCTTCCTGATGCGCGGCGTACTCGCCCGTATGGGGATCCGGAAAGAAACGCCCGGCGCGCTGGCCAACGACAACCGCTGCATTGTCCGAGTAGGCCGACAACACGTTGTCGCCGCCCTGTTCATTCGTATTGCGGATCATCTTGAAGAGAGACCTGGCTTGAACTTCGCCGTCTATCTGCCAGTCAGCATTGAAAATTTTATGGCGACAGTGTTCCGAATTGGCCTGTGCAAACATCATCAATTCCACATCCACCGGATTGCGACCCAGTTGCACGAAGCTGTCTGTCAGGTAATCGATTTCGTCGTCGGCCAATGCCAGTCCCAAGGACTGGTTAGCCGCCACCAAGGCAGCACGGCCACCACCGAGGATATCTACCACCGTCGACGGTGCAGGCTGCTCGCGCACAAACAAGGCTTCTGCGGCTTCGAGGGAATCGAACACGGATTCCGTCATGCGGTCATGCAGGATTGCAGTAATAGCCGCCGACTGCGCTGGCGTCAAAGCGCCTGCCGCTTCCACATAAAACGCGATACCGCGTTCGATGCGCCGGATGCTGTCCAGGCCGCAGTTATGTGCAATGTCAGTCGCCTTGCTGGCCCAGGGTGAAATAGTGCCCGGACGCGGCACCACCAGGAACAGGCGGCCACACGGCGCAAACAGCTCTTGCTGGCGCGGACCGTACTGCAACAACTGCTCGAGCACACCGTGCTGCTCCGCTGCCAGTTGGCCCGCCACATCCGCAAAATGCACATACTCTGCCGACACACCGTTAACCGGTGCGACTTCACGTAAACGCACCAGCAACTTTTCACGACGGAAAGGGGAAAGTGCAGCAGCACCGCGCAAAATCAGCATCACAACCTCGGCTGGGCAGTCAGGTAAACCGACATGAATCAGGGGACGTCCGGAAAGCGCGCATTGTACTGAATGAGGGCTGCCCTGTCAGACTCAGGGCCTGTCAGATTGCTTCCATGCCTGATACGCCTGCCAGAATTTATTCGAGCGGCGCTTGGCCCATGCGGTGAGGGGTTCACGCAGGTGAGGCACATCAGGAACAATAAAAATCACGTCATCAACCACCTGCACAAATGGATCACCATCCGTTACCGGCAAGGCTTTCATGACTTCAAAAATGGTGGGCCACAAGGATGGCCGATGTGGCATGGGCGGTGCGCTCAGGAACAGGCGAGCGTCATCGATCAGAATGATGTCCTGCGTTCGATGAAACAGGCTCTCCAGCTCCGCCAGCAACGGGCACTGGTCTTCTTCCCCGCCACCGGTATCGCCACCAAACCAGTGACTATCCAGCCAATGCACAGCTTTCCGTTCGCCTATCGTCTCCAGTATCGTCGGCAACAGTGATCTTGAGTCACCACAGTGCGCATGCACATTGGACAATGCGGCAAGATGACCGGAGTACTGGCCAAACAGGATTTCAGAATTCTCGATGGTGTACACATCGTCAAAATACTTCGCTGCCCACCTGGCAGTGTCACCGCGGTAAGTACCTGTCTCCACAAATACCGTTGCGCCATGCAATTGCGCCAGCTCCAGCGCAATCCGCTCCGGTACCCCAAAGTTCACCATTCCCACCACGATTCTCCAGAGATTCAACTATCGCAGCAGCTTACCAAATATCAAATGGCGCAACGATCACCCAGCGCATGGTCAATCTGGTTTTGCAGAAAGCCCCTGTAGCGCAAGAAACGCACAACCTTGGCTTTCTCTGTAAGCGCCGTGATGGCACCCGCACCGAACTTCTTGCGCTTGTGCTCAGTGGCCAATGCCTTCCAGCTGTCATCCTCACGGTCTACTGCGGCGACTACCAGATCTGCAGCAATGCCACGCTGACGCAATTCCTGTTCGATAAAGGCCGGCCCATAGCCCCGTGCCCTCCGGCTCCGTACAAAGACTTCAGCAAAGCGCTGGTCACTCTGGTAGCCGTCATCCGCCAACCGCTGCAAGCATTCAAGTAGTTCCGGTGACAGGGACGGAATCTGGTAGCGCCTGGCCAGTTTACCTGCCAACTCCCGGACACTGTGTTCACGACGCCCCAACAATTCCAGGGCGGCACTTCTCAATTGCACGGCCATATCGACACCCACACACAAAACCCGCTGCTACCGACAAATCATGTCAGGCTAGACTTTCCCTGAAGGATTGCCCAATAAAAAAGCCCTTCAAAAATTCCATATTTTCAAAGGGCTACACAAGAAACTTCAGGTGTTTTACACGTCGACTTCTTCTGCTGCCACCACTGTGGCCGTCTGTTTGCGCGCATCGGCCGGGCCACTGAGGTAAGCCTCACGAATCTTCAGTTCCAGCTCGGATGCGACCTGAGGATTATCCTGCAAGTATTTGATTGCATTAGCCTTACCTTGGCCAATCTTGTCGCCTTTGTAGCTGTACCACGCACCGGACTTCTCCACATAGCCATCATTGACGCTGATGTCGATAACTTCACCCAGACGGTTGATGCCCTGGCCATAAAGAATCTGGAATTCAGCTTGCTTGAAGGGAGGCGCCACCTTGTTCTTGACCACCTTGACGCGGGTTTCGCTACCGATGACTTCCTCGCCATCCTTGACCGAGCCGGTACGGCGAATATCCAGGCGCACTGACGCGTAAAACTTGAGGGCATTACCACCGGTAGTGGTTTCCGGGTTGCCAAACATAACGCCAATCTTCATGCGAATCTGGTTGATGAAAATGACAAGGCAGTTGGCATTCTTGATATTGCCAGTCAGCTTGCGCAGCGCTTGTGACATCAGGCGCGCCTGCAGGCCGACATGATGGTCGCCCATGTCCCCTTCAATTTCGGCTTTCGGGGTCAGTGCTGCAACCGAGTCGACCACCAGCACATCAACCGCGCCGGAGCGCACCAGCATGTCAGCGACTTCCAGTGCCTGCTCGCCAGTATCAGGCTGCGACACGATCAGGTCCGCAACATTGACACCGAGCTTGCCTGCATAAATCGGATCCAGTGCGTGTTCGGCATCGATAAATGCAGCAGTGCCACCCAGTTTCTGGCACTCGGCAATCACCTGCAGGGTCAGCGTGGTTTTGCCCGAGGATTCAGGACCATAGATTTCAACGATACGTCCTTTGGGCAAGCCGCCGATACCGAGGGCGATATCCAGCCCGAGTGAGCCGGTAGAAATGGCGGGGATATCCTCGCGCGCCTTTTCCCCCATCAACATGACCGTGCCTTTACCAAACTGGCGTTCGATCTGGCTCAGTGCCGCTGCCAATGCCTTTTCTTTGTTCGCATCCATCGTGTAATACCTCAATTCTCGTCGTCTTATGTCACAGGGCTGGCTTCAGCGCCAAACCCCAGCTCTCATGTTGCGGAAGCAAGCATACCCGAGATTTTTATAGCTGTATAGATCAACAGTGATTTTTTATACAGTACCCCTTCAACCCGCCACCACACCGCTCGCTCGCATGGCGGCTATGGCGTCGGCGTCATAGCCAAAACTGGCCAGCACGGCATCGGTGTCCTCGCCCGCTACCCGAGGCACCTCGGGCTGCGCCGGCGATGTGCGCGAAAAACGCGGCGCGGGTGAATGCTGCAACAGGCCGTCGACTTCCGTAAACGTTTTTCTCGCAATATTGTGCGGATGCTGCGCCGCTTCCTGAATATCCAGCACCGGCGCAAAACAGGCGCTGCTGCCTTCAAAAATCTTGCACCACTCATCGCGTGTCTTGGTTTTGAATACAGCCGCTACTTGCGCTTCCAACGCGGGAATTTTTGTTAAATCCTGCTCCGGATGACCGAGCCATTGTGTTTCGAATTCACTTTTGTCGACACCGAGGCGATCAATAAAATCGAGATAGAACTGCACTTCCAGCGCGCCGATCGAGACAAATTTTCCGTCTGCACATTCATAGGTGTTGTAGAAATGATTGCTGCCACCAAACAGGTGATGACCGCGATCCTTGAACGGTGCAAAAAACGCATTTTTTTCGTAGCCGTACAGATATGCCATCAACGTGGCGGCACCGTCGACAATTGACGCATCCACTACCTGCCCTTTACCAGACTTCTGCGCCTCAAGCAGCGCACACACCACACCGTACGCCAGGAACATGCCACCACCACCGAAATCGCCCACAAGATTTAATGGCGGCACGGGACGACCACTGTCTCGACCCATTTTTTCCAGCGCGCCGGTAATGGCAATGTAATTGATGTCATGCCCTACTGTTTGCGCCAGCGGCCCGTCTTGCCCCCAGCCGGTCATACGCGCGTAGACCAGCTTTGGATTGCGTGCCTGTATGGCTTCCGGCCCAAGCCCCAAGCGCTCGGCCACACCGGGGCGATAGCCTTCGATCAGCGCATCGGCCGTTTCACAAAGCTTCAAGACGAGCTCGACGCCTTCCGGATTTTTCAGGTTCACGACCATCGAGCGACGATTGCGCAGGGTCGGATCCACCGGACGCATGCCGGGAAAACCCGGCTGCCGCTCGATGGTGATCACTTCCGCGCCCATATCCGCCAACATCATGGCACCAAACGGTGTCGGCCCGATGCCGGCCAGTTCGATCACGCGAAAACCTTTTAATGGACCCATCATTCATCTCCTGTAAAGAATGGCACGATGATACGCAGGCTGCACAAAATGGCATAGTCGCGGATTGTCTCTGCATTGCTGTGCGGCTTTTTGCCACAGGTGGTGCACCAACAAGCCAGCAGATAGACTGCGCGCACACTCGCCATCCAGATACCGTCTGCTTTCATGCGTCGATTTCCCGATACAAGCCTGTCGCTACTGGCACTCATTCTGTCAGCACTGCTGCATGCGGGATTTTTCATGGTATGGCTGCAGCGCGAACCGGCAACTACAGGTGCGCCAGCCGCACAGGAAATTACGGTTGACCTGTTCAGCGCGGACACTATCCCCACGCCCGCTATCCCCGCACCCACGCCCCTGCCAGCCCCGTCGCAGCCACCCGCAGAAATACCTGCAACGGAGGCAATACCCGCGCTGAAACCGCAGCCTGCCGCAAAAATTACACACAAGCCATCTCCACAACCGGTTGCACTGCCGATGAACAACGCGGTTACTGCCGACCAACCACCGGCAGATACCCGTCCCGCCCCGCAACCCGCGCTGGTGCCTGCACGGCACGATGCCAATTACCTGCACAATCCCCATCCCGAGTACCCGAGCATTTCGCGACGCATGAACGAAGAGGGCCGCGTATTGCTACGTGTGGAGGTGTCGGCAGAAGGTTTGCCGACACAAATCGGGATAAAAGAATCATCCGGTTTCCCCCGCCTGGATGAGAGCGCACGCAAGACCGTCATGCGTTGGAAATTCATACCGGCAACGCGTGGCGAAGAACCGTTCGCATCATCCGTCGATGTACCCATACAATTCAGTTTGCAAAAATAACGTGCTGCACAGCATGAGGACATTATCGTGACATTCAATCTTGATCTCAGCACATTCTGGTTACAAGGCGACAGCATTACCCACGCGGTGTTGCTACTGCTCGTCTCCATGTCACTCTGCAGTTGGGCGATCATCCTGAAAAAATCACTGCAGCTGGCACATTTGCAACACTGGAGTGCAGGCGCTGTTGATCGCTTCTGGAATGCGACAGATCTCACAGCGGGTCGCGCCATTCTCAATAATCTTGCCGCTTACATTGAACTGGTTGATCGCGGGGAACAGGCACGGAACAATTTCCGCAAACATCGCCAGGGCGCCGCAGCAAATCTGGATGCCGAATTATCACTGAACGAAATGGTGACGCGCAGTTTGCGGCAAGGACTCAATCGCGTCACCGCAGAACTGGAAAAAGGCCAGACGTTTCTCGCGTCGGTGGGCTCGGTATCACCGTTTGTCGGTTTGCTCGGCACCGTGTGGGGCATTTACCACGCCTTGTCGGTGATCGGCACCACCGGTCAGGCCAGTCTGGACAAAGTGGCAGGGCCTGTCGGTGAGGCGCTGATCATGACGGCCATCGGTTTGTTTGTCGCGATTCCTGCGGTGCTTGCGTACAACGCATTCAATCGCGCACAGCGGATGATTCTCGCGGATCTCGATGGTTTTGCGCACGACTTGCACGTGTACTTCACTCTGGGCGGTGAACTTAATGCACCGCGCGGCAATAATTCGGCAACGGGATCGCCATAATGGCATTCGGAAATTTTGAACAGAATACATCGCAACCGATGGCGGATATCAACACCACGCCACTGGTTGACGTGATGCTGGTACTGCTGATTATTTTTATGATCTGCACACCGCTCATGACACAATCCATCACGGTAAATTTACCGAAAGCTACCGGTGCAGCCACACAGCAAAAACCGGATGTCATTAATCTTGCTATCAGTGCAGAAGGCAGCATCACATGGAATGGCGATGCCGTGGACGACACAGGACTGTCGGCTTGCCTCACAGAAATGGCTCAAAAAAACCCACAACCGGAATTGCATTTACAAGCCGACAAGAACGTGCGTTATGAACGTGTGGCAGAAGTGATGGGACTGGTAAAAAATGCCGGCGTCACCAAAATGGGATTTGTCATGCTAGCGAATGGCGCCACCAATCAACCATCAACCCATGCATCACACTGACAAGCGAATCACCATGAAATTTTCTATTCCTGTCGCCCTGTGTGATCCCAGCGAACTGACTGCTATCGCGAAAACGGCGGATGAAAACGGTTACGGCTGGATTGCGATTTCCGATCACCTGATTTACCCGCAACAATTCTCGCAGCCGTATCCCTATACCGCAGACGGCAAACCCCGCTTCAGCGAAGACACCAGCTGGCCTGATCCATGGATCGCCATCAGCGCGATGGCGGCGGTCA
Source organism: Pseudomonadales bacterium (assembly GCA_035430165.1). GTDB lineage: Bacteria > Pseudomonadota > Gammaproteobacteria > Pseudomonadales > UBA7239 > UBA7239. The sequence goes on from DAOMGE010000006.1 coordinate 60,129, forward strand.
CACAACAACTGCGCTTCTACACCAATGTCTATGTGCTGCCGGCGCGCAATCCGGTACATGTCGCCAAGTTCCTCGGCACACTGGCGGTGATGAGTAACAACCGTGTCGCGCTCGGTGCCGGCATGGGCTGGATGCCGGAAGAATTCAGTGCGGGCGGCCAACCGTTTGCCAAGCGCGGCGCACGCGCCGATGACATGCTGGCGGTGATACAACAGTTGCACACAGGTGAAATGGTAGAACATCACAGTGAATTTTTTGATTTGCCTGCAATGAAAATGCGCCCTGCGCCGTCACAACCGGTGCCTGTGTATATCGGCGGCTTTTCCGATGCCGCACTGAAACGCGCCGCGCAACACGATGGCTGGATTTCCGATGTCCACACCAGCGCTGAAATGCAGGTCTATTTTGACAAGGTGGATCACTACCGTCGCGAACTGGGTCGCGAGCACTTGCCGTTTGAAAGACTGTGCTTCAATGCACGCGACGCATTTGATCTGGACGGTTTCAAACGCATGCGCGACATGGGTGTGACAGCCTTGTGCACACCACCCTGGTTTTTCTACGGCGGCAAACCCACCAGCCCGTTGGCTTTCAAACTGGACGCCATCAAGCGCTTTGCCGGCGATTTCATACAGAAGATGGAACGATAATCCCGGGCCACACCATCCATCATCCCAATGTCTTATTGAAACGGTGCGTTTCGAAACTCAAGATGATGGCCGACCAGCTGCCGCCGGAGCGCTTTGTATGTCTGCCAATCCCTCATCCCTGCACACGCCTGACTATGCCATCACCGACTACATGCGCCAGCCTGACAACCAGGATCTGCGCGGCATACCGGGCGATATGGGTTTGCCTGTCATCGGTCACAACATCGGCTTCATCAAGGACACCTTTGCCTTTGCCGACCGCGCCTACAAGCTGTACGGCCCGCTGTCGACCATGAATTCCTTCGGCCTCAAGGGCGTGCTGGCACTGGGGCCGGACCTGGCGCAACAGATCTTTCTGGATCCGGGCCGCGATTTCTCCTCCAAGATGGGCTTCCAGGATCGCGTCGGTCGCTTCATGAACGACAGCCTCGCCATGCTCGACTTCGAGCACCATCGTCACCAGCGTCGCCTGATGCAGAGTGCATTCAAGAATGAGGCGATGCAGCTGTACACCGATCGCATCAACTTCATCTACCGTCGCGCACTGGCTGAATGGTCACAGGAAAGTGAAATCCCTTTTTTCGACCACATGAAAAACCTGCTCCTGGAAGTCGCGGCTGATATTTTTGTCGGCGTACAGGAGCGCGGCCCGCAAATGCAGAAACTGAACCAGGCGTTTCTCGATGTGGTGGCAGGATTGATGTTTATCCGCCCGATCAACCTGCCGGGTTTTGTCTACCACAAGGGATTGAAAGGCAAGGAGGTGCTGCGCAGTTTTATCCGCTCACTGATTCCTTCGCGCCGTAGCGGTGATGGTATCGACGTGCTCAGTTATTTCTGCAAGGAAAAAAACGAGCTGGGTGAATCGTTCACCGAAGATGAAATTATCGGCCAGATGGCATTCCTGTTATTTGCCGCACACGACACCACCACGGCCGCGTTGACCCACACCATTTACTATCTGGTGCGCCACCCGGAAATCAAGCAGAGACTGTATGAAGAATGCCTGGCGATGGGTACGGATGAACTCCGTTACGACCAGCTGGATGCTGCCCCGTACATGGGCCATGTTTTCAACGAAACCCAGCGCATACGCCCCTCTGTTCCCCTGTTGCCACGCCGCACCGTGCGCGAAGTGGAAATGGCGGGCTACAAAGTGCCGGCACACACGCAAGTCTTCATTTTTTCGCGCTATTCACATTACATGCCGGAATACTGGAGCAATCCGTTCACCTTTGATCCGGATCGTTTCGAGCGCGGTGAACACAAGAAACATCCGTTCCAGTTTCACCCGTTTGGCGGCGGCGCACACAAGTGTATCGGCATGCATTTTTCGCAGATGGAATACAAATGTTTCCTGCACCAGTTCATGCTGAAATTCGATTTCAAGCGCACCAGCAACAATGATCCGTGGATGCAGACGCTGCCATTGCCGAAACCGTCTGACAACATGCCAATCAAACTTTTCCCGCGCCGTTAAACCAGACCGACTGATTAACCCCCCACGTTAATCAAATACATGCCTGCCGGTTACCGGCAGGAAATCCAGCGTACTGAGCAAACCGGGTTTTGCCGCCACCACAGCGGGGATGGCATGTACGATGCGCATGGCAGACGCCAGCAAGCCACCCGTGTTGTGATCGCCATCTGCACCGGAGAGATGAAAATCCATCGTCATCGCTGGTGAACCCTTGATCTCGATGCGGTAACTGCCGCTACCGTGACCACGCTCCCACTGTGGCGCCAGATCGTCATGCAAGCGCGTCACATGTTCGACGACAATTTTTACCTTGCCATCGATAATGCCCTGCAACTCAAAACGCAATGCCGCTGCAGTGCCTTGTTTGATCGTACCCAGATCTATCGTGATGTCATGGGGCGCAGGCAATCGTTCATACACTTCACGAATTTCATCCAGTTTTGCACCAGACGCATCAGCAATCATCTGGATCACACCACCCCAGGCAAATGTCAGCGCACCCGGCAGCAATAGCATTGGCACCTCATCCATCGGCTTGCCGAAACCCATGATGTCAAACAGCGTGTGTGGTTGGTTGTACGTTGCGTAATTCAGAATTTCAGCAATGCGAATAGATTCCACTTTTTCACACACACTGAGTAGCGTGAGTGGAATCAGATCGTTGGCAAAACCGGGATCAATACCGGATACAAAACAACTGCTGTTGCCCGCTACACACGCTGCTTCCAGTGACTTGCGGAAATTCTTGTCGGCTTGTGGCGGATAAGTCAGGAATGGCAGGGATGTGGACACCAGGTTCTTGCCACTGCGCAATATTTTTTCAAAATCGGCAATCGCCTCGAACAGACGTGAATCGGCGCCCGAGCAATAACACACAACATCCGCATCCAATGCCAACAGTGCATCGAGATCGTTGCTTGCGGGCACACCTAGCGAGGACAAGCCTGCCAGCACACCTGCATCATGACCGGCTTTGTCCGCTGCATGCACCCACAAGCCGACCAGTTCATACACGGGATTCGTGATAATCGCCCGCAGCGCGTGTGTACCAATATTACCGGTGGAACAATGGATAACACGAATTTTGCCACTCATGTTTTTTTCTCCGCCTTGCGTGCCGCCGCCATCGTGATGTAATCCGGTTTGCCGGATTTTTCCCACTCCGCCCATACCTGGAAAAAATCATCACCAAACGGATCTTCACCGCGCAACCACATGGAACCACGACGAATCGTCCAGTCGTGTGGCGACAAGCGAATTGCCTCGTCCCAATGTCTTGTTGCTGCATCGATATTTCCCTGCTGATACAGGTGCCACGCCAGTGCATGTTCTGCTCGCGCCAACTGTTCCTCAAACGTGGGCGGCGGTAACTGTTCCCGCGTGGCATCCACAGAAAAATCGGTTTCGCCGGTAGCAATCCAGTGTCGCAAGGCACGCAAATGCGGCTCGCAATCCAGCTTGTGTACAAACGCGTATTTATTGCTGCCATGCTCCACACGCGGCGGCCGTACCATGTGGCCGGCCTCATCAATCCAGACAATCGTCGGCACGTTGATAAAACCGTAACGACGCGAGACGATGTGGTCATTATCAATCAGCGCAGGATGTTGCGGTTTCGCGGCTTCTATAAACGGGATTGCATCACTGTTGCGGGAATCCTGTGCGATGGTGATAACAGTAAAACCCTGGTCCTTGTACTCCTCATACAAGCCCTGCCACACCGGCAAATCATCGCGACAACCGCACCAGCTCGCCCAGGTCACCAGCAGGATTTTCTTGCCGCGATACTCACGCAAGCTGTGCATATTCCCCTTTGCATCCGGCAAAGAAAAATCAGGGGCAACCGTCGACTGCAAGAGAGCGCCTTGATCCTCTACAGACTCCCCTAGCGATAAAACATGCAGCGCCTGATCAACGACCAATGGCATACCCTGCAACGCTGCCAACACGTGCAAATCGACCTTGTTGCCTCGCATCAATTGCGGATGCAATGAAAGCGGCAAACAACGATCATCCCGGCACAACGTATTATCCTTGACCTGCCAACCCGTCAGTGCCAGTAAAACATCCGGCAACAACAACAGGCCTCCAGCATGTATTTCCACGTGCGCATCGAGGGCTTTACCATCGTGTAGCAACACCCAATTATCTGAAACCATACCGTCAGCCTTTTAGAATAACCCTGTCGACACTATAGCGAATCAATGGAACAATCCCAGACGGGATTGCACAGGGATCACTGCGCAATTACCGAGATGCCAATACCCTATGCGAGGTCATCTCCAGACAACACAGCGCTCTTGAATAAGGTGAACCATGAGAAACATGCTAAAACTGGATCCCGGCTCCATAATCATCATGCTGATAACACTGGCATTGTTTATTGCCGCCGTTTTTACAACCGGCTTTACACATGATCTATTGTTGGAAGCAGGGGTGTTCCTGGTTTCGGTAAAACTCATCATCATGAATTACAAACAACAGGTCTCGTCAGATGCAATCCAGCAACAACTGGATGACATCAAGTCGCTGCTCAGACCGGAGATAAAATAATTCCCATGCAAATCCAGCTGTTGATGACTGGTAGCGAGTTGATGCGCGGCACCACCGTCGACAGCAATTCGGTACGTATTGCCGATGCCCTGGCCACGCTGGGCCTAGCTATCCATCGCAAGGTAACTGTTGGTGATGACCGGCAACTGCTGGTGCAGGAATTGCGCGCCATCGCCAACGATGCCGATGTGCTGATCGTCAATGGCGGTCTCGGTCCCACGAGTGACGATCTCACCGCCGAAGCACTTGCCAGTGCAGCAGGCGACACGCTGGCTGAAAATCCCGCAGCCCTCTCGCATCTGGCGCAGTGGTGTAGCGAACGCAAGATCGCGCTGAATGCTGCCAATCGCAAACAGGCCATGCTGCCTGCTTCGTCTTTCCTGCTCGACAATCCCGTCGGCAGCGCCGTCGGTTTCGGTTTGCGTCTCGGCAGCTGCCTGGTGCTGTGTACACCGGGGGTGCCGCGTGAACTGGAAGCGATGCTAGCCCACAGTATCCTCCCGCTGCTGCAACAACAATTTCCCGATTGCGAACGACAGTTGATCCTGCGCATGCATCTGTTCGGCATCGGCGAATCACAAGCCCAGGAAATTATTGATAAGAACATTACGGGCTGGCCAGACGGTGTAGTACCCGGTTTTCGCGCCGGCATGCCAACTGTCGAAATAAAATTGCTGGCCCGCGCGAGCATGGCAGCAATCGCAAACGAATATTTTATAAAACTGCAAACACTGTTTGCCGATTACGTTGTCGCACTCGGCGAAGACACTATGGCTTCTGCCTTGCTGGAATTACTCGCATCAAAAAACAAGACACTGGTTTGCGCCGAGTCCTGCACCGGCGGCCTGATCAGTGCCATGCTCACCGAAATTCCCGGCGCATCACGCGCCTTCCTCGGCAGTTTTGTCACCTACTCCAACAACATGAAAACTTCGTTACTGGGCGTCAGTGATAAAACCCTGCAAGGTCACGGTGCAGTCAGTGAAGAAACTGCCCGTGCAATGGCAGAAGGCGCAATAAACCAAAGCCGTTCTGATTATGTGCTCGCTGTCACCGGTATTGCCGGCCCTGACGGCGGCACAGAAGAAAAACCGGTAGGCACAGTGTGGATTGCATGGGGCGATAAAAACGACATCAAGGCGCGACGTTTCAACATCAGCGGCCCGAGAAAACGTTTCCAGCAACTGGTGGCAGCGCTTGCACTGGATTTGCTGCGCCGCCAGGCAGGAAGTATCAGCACGGAACCGGCGTATTTCTCTCGTTGGTAATGGTAAATGCCCCGTTGGCGCATGCCTGGCTGGTAAACATGAAACTCGACACCGAAATACTGCCGAAAAAATTGTCTTCGTGATAGACACAAGAGGCGACATCATTTTCTGCAGCACCCACTGCAACCATCAGTGGCAACAGATGGTCTTCCCGTGGATGCACCAACCTTGCTGCGGGAGCAGATTCCCAGTCCACCAGCCTGTTGATCCGTTCAGACGGACTGGATGTCAGCAAGGTTTCCTGTAACCACCGGTCAAACTGCATCGACGGCTCTTTCGCGGCCGGACCGAACATACGCAGGTTGTGGTAACTCAAACCACTGCCGACAATCAGCACACCTTCATGGCGCAAGGATGCCAGTGCGCGGCCGACAGCAATATGGTCGCGCGGGTCATAACCCTGTCGCATGGAGAGCTGCACAACCGGCACATCCGCATTCGGGTACATCAACGCCAGCGGTGTATAGGTGCCGTGATCAAAACCACGCTGTGCATCCTGGCGCGCAGGAAATCCCGCCTGCCTTATCAGCTCACACACCCTTTCCGCCAACAACGGTGCACCCGGTGCTGCGTAGCGGATGTGATAGGTATGCTCCGGAAAACCACCATAATCGTAGATCATCGGAGGCCGTGGATTTGCCATCACCGTAAACTCACGCTCTTCCCAGTGGCCCGATATCACCAGCACAGCTTTCGGTGTGACACCGATCTGGCGCGGCATATCCCCCAGTGCCGCAGCAAGATGATCGTACTCACCCTGCATCTGCCCCATCATCCATGGCCATGGACCACCACCATGTGAAATAAAATACGTCGGCAGTACAGAATAAGTTGTCATTCGAGATCTCCAGTTCTGTCACGAGCATAGTCGCATCCTGACAACAAAAAAAGCAGCATGGCGCCAGCAGTGTGCGCACAGACAGCATTACACAAAATCTTGCACCATAAAGACGCCTTCAGCATCACGCGTGTCATCACTGTGCAACAAAAGTGAATGATAAAAATCCTCGCGCACCAGATGCGAGCAAGTCATTCGAGAGAATCACGGGAAGCACTTTAAAAAATTTTTTACTTTTATCAAAAAATTAGGCTGATGATTCTAGTCAAGACCCGTATACAGAGAGTCGTGGATGCAGTGACTTGGGGAGTCTGCCATGATTAGCGATTATGTGTTGTTGGGTACCGTACTGATGCTGATTGCAGGTGCAATCATTACGATTATTGGCATCGGGTTAGCCAGGAAATAATTCCCGGCCAGGGTCGTCAACCGACAGTTACGGTTTCATTCCGCGCCTTTCGCAAGCTGGCGAACTTCAAAGAAGTTTTCGTCAAAGTGATTGTCGAATTTTGTGTTGGTAATTTGCAAGGTGGTTCTGGACAGGAACCGCCCGTTCCTGTGCGTTTCCATGGATACTTCCGCCGGAACCCAGTGACCGCCAACCTGCTCCGCCCGGGTAACCGCCATATTTTTCACGCGGCTACCGTCATTAACGTAATGCGTCGCACTGATAATCATGAAATTATCCTGGCGCACCGTGTAGACTGACTTGCTGTATCCATTCTCATCCAACTCTACAGAGGCTGGAGGCGTGCCCTCAATCACCCACACCTTCTGGCCAGCCACAATATCTTCCTTCAGCAACCTGAAATCATCGTTACCCAGATGCTGCAAACTCATATCGGCATAGGAAAAGTCTGAACCCATGAACGCCGCGTACTTGTCCTTGTCAGCAATCTGCTTGGTTTTGCGCGTGGTCGGGACATACATCCAGCGTTTGCCTTCTTTGGCAGCATCGTTGTAATCAATGGTGAGGAAACCGATGTCCCTGTATGTGTGCGGGAAAACATAGAACATCACGGTTCTCGTCTCGTCCCTGTTATCGCCAGACTTCCGGGTGTAAGACTTCAGGCCAGATTCACGCCGGTTACCTTTGTCATCCAGCACAGTGATGGCGATTTCATTGGAAATATTGTCACCATGCTCTGCTGCATTAACATTTTGCACGATATCCCTGGCACCCGGAGCCGGTGTGTCGGCTGCCATCACAGGCAGTGAGAGCATCAGGGCAACCAACAAGCCGGTAGCGCGATGACATTTCATATACAGCCTCCCGGGAACGTGGCATGCGACGGATTGCCAGCAATGGTTACAGATCTGCCATGCAAGGGGAAGCACCCCGGCCAGGCATTCCGCACACCTTGCCAGGTTTTGGCTAGATCAGCCCGTGCTCTTTCGCTATGGACGACAGCGCATAGCCGGACGCGCTCTTTTTCTTGAATTTTTCCCGGATGGACTTCAGGTGAAAATTTACCGTGTCCTGTGTCAGGTGGTGAATCGCGGCAATGTCTGCAATGGTGGCCGCTGCATCCTGGGCGAACGACTGCAATATCCTGGCCTGCATAGGCGTCAATTTTATCGAAGGGCCACCGCCAATCCGTAGCGATTTGGAACAACGCGTACAGGTATTCGTCATCGCCAGCGCCTGGTTACACAGCACCACGAACGACAACACCTGACGATACAGCGCGTCATTCACTGTCGCTGCAAGTTCTTCGTGGCTTTTTGACGAGGCAAAGCTCACAACCAGTCGCCGGATACCGACATTCAACATCATGTAAATGCCGCTGTTGATACCAAAATGTGCCGCCCGGGCAAACAGCTTTTCAACGCCGGCCTGCAGCTTGCGGCTGTCAATATCATCGCCGTCAGGTACTGCGGCCTGGGCCGCCTCCCTCGCTTCAGCCCATGTACCGTACTGCAAGGGAGACGCCTCATGGCTACTGAGCACGAACAACAACGGGTCTACCTCATAGTACCGCTGCAATTCGTATTCTTTCTCCCACCCTTCAGGGAAATTACTGAGGTTGATGCTGAAGGATTGTCCGTCTACCTGCGCTGTGGCCATATCCTGCACCCAACAGGTGTAGCGGACATAAGAAAAACCCAGCCCGGCAGCGGCTTCATAGAAAGACGCCTCGATAGAGCTGGCGCAACAACCTGAACCCAGGGCGGGACAAGCGGAAACATTGAGTGGCATTGCCGCGATCAAACAACCAACAGGGTTTACTGCGTCCATCGAACTTCCCCATATTAACAAGACACGTTGTACAGCGTTCGTTATCTCATCCAGCTGCTTATTGATCCATAAAGAATCAATTTTCCAAAATGCAAACTACCGATCTGTGTAGTTATTTTTAAAACCCGCTGTACCCCTAATGGATTGCCGTCGGAAACCCGACGGAAACATCAATCCAACTGAGGTACATGCACATGAAAAATCACTCCCTGTTCACGGTAGATGTATTTGCGGGCAATAGTATCCCACCTGCATTGTTAAAGCAGTATGGCAAGTTGCGCTACAAGTGTTTTGACCCGAATGACCCGTATCTGAAGATGGATCACGACCGGATGATCGAACTGGACCATTTTGATACGCGGCCTTCAACCATCCACATCATGGTTACCAGCAAGCGTGCACGCTCCCCGAAACAGTTGGTAAGCGCTGTCCGGTTGATACCCACCCTGGAGGAATATGACCTGGAACAACCCTCCTGGTCATACCTGACAGGCTCCATCACGTTGCCCAAGTCGAGTGAGGTCATGGAAGGCAGCCGATGGGTGGGCAAAAGCAGCAGGACGTACGAAGGCACCCTCTCGACAGCGTTATTGATGCTACAGCTGTATCAACTCTCCCGTGAGAAGAATTTTGACAGGATCATCGGGGTCATTGCCGAAAAAAGTGAACAATGGCTGGAAAAACGGGAGGCCAATGCCAGTGCAGGCAGCACCCGGCACTTCACCGGACGGGACGGGAATATTATGGTGTCCCACATCAACATAGACCGGAGTTTTCTTGAAGCCTCACGGCGGATGATGTTGTCATCCATGGAAGAATGGTCGATCACGCATACCGCCGTGGCAGCTGTCGCGAGCGAGTAAGCCTCGCCACCAGGATTTGCCTTGGGCAAACCGACCAACGAAGTGCAGCGGGGTGGCCATGGAAGCCACCTCGCTGCTGTTATGGGAGCTACCGCAATCGCCGGAAGCGGACCAGGTTTTTGGTGACTATTACCAGCCTTATCCAACCGCCTCTCTGCAATTCACGCGCCTCCTCGATAACCGCCTCAAATTCCTCGGCACTGCCAGAGCCGATTATCTCGTTATCGCTGGCAATTGGCGTATGTTGTCTCAACAAATCAATGATCCCCATGGCTTCACCTCATGACACACTGCTACGGATGGCCATGATTCTTGCATAACACCACCGGGCAAACAGCTACATGAATTTGTAGTACAGGGGAGGAAATCCGGAAAATTTTACAGAAATGACGCCAGCATGGCGTCGCGTCCCGCCTGATTTCAGGCTTGCCCGCTTCCTGACGCCCATTGCCACCCCGAAACACGGCATTGGCGCTATTAACTGACTTCCATATCCACACTTCTTTCAAACAAGACCCCAGCAATATGGCAACCCATAAAACCTGCACACAACAATATAAACAGCAGCAAACCGGAATCATCAAGACAGTTGCCAAAGACAATACCAGCCAGAAATATCCCCAGAAAACAGCCGGAAAATTCCCATGTAATCTGCTTTGTGTAGTAACTATTCTGCCCGGTCAAATCAACATCCATAAAAACTTCCTATCCAGAAACTAACGGAACATCAGGAGCTGATGATTTCATGGGAACTGATAATCGCATCCAATCAGAAAATAAAATACAGGAAAGCAAAAACCCCATGAATTTTGCGGAGAACCATCATCGATGGCCTTCAACAACGATAGTGCACCCAATTACCCAAGATAGGAAAAAACTATCCGAAAAAAAACTACATACATTGGTAGGTATTAACGCATCCCGAAAAAATACACAGAAAAACAATCATCATATTTGCATAATTAGTCAAAAAAATAATTCAGCTGTGATATAAGTTACGACAGCCATCAGACAAGAAGTCTTGCATGCAGGTTCTGAAGAGCAGTACAGAAACCGCATTTTTATCTATCGGACGAAAATATATGAGCGAACATAACCCACCGGATTTTCGCAAACTGTTTGAAGCATTGCCCGGGTTATACCTTATTCTCGATCCGGATTTACGCATTATTGCCGTCAGCAATGCATACGCTGAAGCCACAAGGATACGCAGGGAAGAAGTACTGGGCCGGGGAATCTTTGATGTATTCCCTGATAATCCCGACGATCCTTCAGCGGACGGCGTGCATCATCTCAGGGCCTCGTTGCAACAGGTCATCCTGCACAAAGTGCCAAGTGCAATGGCAATGCAGAAATACGATATACGAAAACCTGATGACGAAGGCGGCGGCTTCGAAGTGCGTTACTGGAGTCCTCGTAATTCCCCGGTATTGGCTGATGACGGTTCATTGCAATGCATCATCCATCGTGTCGAGGATGTCACAGAATTTGTCAGGCTCAAGCAACAAGGCATAGAACAAACAGAAGTGACGCAAGACATGCGTGAACGAATAGAACGCATGGAAGCAGAAGTCTATATCCGCGCGCGGGAAGCCATCCAGACCAGTGAGGAATTACGTGACAGCCAGGAAAAACTTTCAATCACCCTGAACGCGATTGGTGATGCCGTTCTGGTCACTGATGCCAAAGGATATATAACACGGCTTAATCCTGTTGCAGAACAATTGACCGGCTGGCTGCAAGCAGAAGCCCTTGGTCGGCCCGTGGCTGATATTTTTCACATAATAAACAGCGAGACACGCCAACAGGTTCCTGTACCGGTCATGCCCGCGCTTGTCCAGGGCACCATACAGGAACTGGCCAGCCATACTGTGCTTGTCGCCCGCGACGGCACCGAACGCGCCATTGCAGATAGCTGCGCACCCATCCGCAACCATGATGGCATCGTCATAGGAGCAATCCTGGTTTTTCGTGATGTCACAGCCGACTACGCAGCCAAAGCCGCCCTGCAGCAGGCAAAAGAAGAAGCAGAAATGGCCAACCGGGCCAAGGATTCATTTCTGGCGACAATGAGCCATGAAATTCGCACGCCACTGAGTGGATTACTGGGCATGCTGGAATTACTGGATCTGACGACACTGGATGATGACCAGAAAAACATGCTACACGCAGCACGAAACTCGGGCGCCGGCCTGTTGCGTATCCTGAGTGATATTCTCGACTGGTCGAAAATCGAAGAAGGAAAACTGGAACTTTCCATACAGAACATCTCCATTGCAAAATTGCTCACTGAAGTCATTAACACGTATTCGCATGTGGCCAGCGCAAAAGGACTGACGCTGTTCCATCAAGTCGACACATCACTCCGTGCAAGCCACGCGGCAGACCCACTCCGGCTTTCCCAGGTACTTAATAATTTTGTCAGCAACGCAATCAAATTTACGGCCAGGGGAGAAGTCGAGGTAAGCGCCCGATTGGTCAAGAATATCCAGGGCGCACAACAAATCCGCTTTTCTGTTCGCGATACCGGTATTGGCATGACGCCGGCAGAACAGGCTCGCCTCTTTAACCGTTATACACAGGCAACAGCCGATACAGCACGCCTATACGGCGGAACAGGATTAGGCCTGGCAATCAGTCGGCGATTATCAGACCTCATGGACGGTTCCATTGATTTAAAAAGTGAGCCTGGATCAGGATCCACCTTCAGTATCACGCTGGTATTGCCCACATCAGCCGCCGAACTGATGGACAACATGCCGACGGAAACATCAGCCGCATTATTACCACCCATTTTCCCTGATCCGGATACTGCCCCCACCGTTCTGCTGGTCGATGATCACCCGATCAATCTGGCCGTGTTACGACGGCAGGTCAGCCTGCTGGGATTGCAGGGAGAATTGGCAGAAGACGGCGAAGCAGCACTCGCATTGTGGCGCAATAAAAAAATAGATCTCATCATTACCGATTGCCATATGCCCAGAATGGATGGCTATTCACTGGCGACAACCATACGGAACATAGAAACGGAAAATAAAAAAAATCACATACCGATTATTGCCTATACAGCCAATGCGCTTGGCGAAGAAAAACAGATTTGTCGCGATGCAGGCATGGACGATGTATTGGTCAAACCCGCCAACATGGCGAAGTTACGCGAAATATTGTTGCTATGGTTACCCGCTATTACGACGACATTATTGCCTGTATTGCCACAGAAAACTGACAGCCTTACTCCAGACAAAATCCACGAAGCCGCTATTGACACAGCCGTGCTGAGCAGCGTTGTACCAGACCAGGACGAGCAACAAGTATTGCTGCAAAAATTCCGTCTCCACCATCGGACAGACCACGACAAGCTGATGGCAGAAATGTCAGGCGACAACAGCGAAAAAATAGCGCACATGGCACATCGCCTGAAAGGGTCCAGCAGGATGGTTGGTGCAAAAGAGCTGGCAACAGTTTATGCGTCCATCGAACAAGCTGCCAAGCAAAACAATGTTGATCGCGCACGTGCGGACATCCCGGCACTAAAGATTGCCGTCAACAGGCTGGAAGAATTTATTGCCGTTGCAAACAAGGGCACGTGAAACCATTCAAGGAGAAGGCTCTATGGGAGCAAGCGAATTACGTTTCCTGATAATCGAAGATGACGATTTCCAGCGCGACATAATTGCTGGTTTATTGAGAAAACTCGGAGCAACACAAATACTGGAAACTGCAAGCGGAAAAGACGCATTGCGTATCATTGGCGAAACAACGGAAAATCCTGTAGAGATAATTCTCTGTGACCTGGATATGCCCGAAATGGATGGCATGGAATTTCTACGGCATCTGGGGAATTCCCGCCTGAATATCTCTACCATCATCATGAGCGCACTGGACAGCGCGTTGATTGCCTCGGTCAAAAAGATGGCTCGCGCTTATGGTATCTCCCTGTTAGGCACACTGGAAAAACCAGTGACGCTGGCAAACCTGGCACTTCTGGTTTCATCTTTCAAACACACACAAGACACAAACAAACGGCAGCCTTGTGCCGGCCCGACTTTTACTATTCATGACGTACTGCATGGACTCAATAACGATCAATTCGAACCATTTTTTCAACCCAAAGTGGATTTCGAAACCGGCAAGCTGACCGGTGCGGAAGCGCTCGCTCGCTGGGTACACCCCGAGTTTGGTGTAATAGGGCCATATGCATTTATTGAATTGCTTGAGGAAACCGGAAACATTGACACATTGACTTTCATCATGCTGGAAAAATCAGCAAATGCATGCAAGCTCCTGCATAATCTCGGCCACAAAATCACCATATCAGTCAACCTTTCGCTTGCATCACTGACAGACGTTTCGCTGGCAGACAAAATCACTCATCTGGTAATTAATGCAGGCATCAGGCCACGGCATATCATTCTTGAAGTTACGGAAACAGCCGCAATGACAGAAATGGCACCTGCGCTGGAGAATCTTGCACGATTACGAATGAAGGGGTTTGGACTGGCGATTGATGACTATGGCACCGGCTATTCCAGCATGCAACAGATTACCCGCATTGCATTTACAGAACTGAAAATTGACCAGTCTTTTGTAAGTGACATCACAGAAAGCAACATATTGCGGATTGTCGTTAACTCCAACATAGAAATGGCCAACAAGTTACACATGAAAAGTGTTGCCGAAGGCATAGAAACCCGACAAGACTGGGACACATTGAAAATTATGGGTTGCGATACGGCACAGGGATACTACATTGCAAAACCCATGAACCTTTCTTCATTTTTTGACTACTGCACACTTAGCTAGAAGCTTGATCCATGAATAATCCACAGGAGGATCCAATGTACAAAATCATGCTGGTTGACGATGAAGAAAACATACTCAAATCACTGAACAGATTGCTGAAAACTGAAAAACGATGGGAGATAGAGCTATATACATCTGCCATTGACGCACTGAAGCGCGCAAATACTACAATATTCGATGTGGTTATTTCTGACTGCATGATGCCCGACATGGATGGCCTTGAATTCCTTAGCCAGCTCAGGCAATTACAGCCTGATGCGATGAGAATACTGCTTACAGGCTCCGTCAATATCGAAACGCTGATGTCTGCAATTAACAAGGCATGCGCTTTCCGGTTCATTACCAAGCCATGGGAAGATGCACTGCTATTGTCCGCCATCTGGGATGCCCTATGGTTTAGGGACATCATCGTAGAAAACCGCATGCTCGCGGAAAAAGTCCGCGAACAAGAAAGCGACATCATGTACATAACCGATTTCCTTAAAGAACAAAATATAGATGAAGAAAAATACCGCAGGAATCGAAGGTAGAAAAAATTCATACCAAAATCTGATAAGGAGTTAACCAATGATGAGCTGGAGTGAATGGGCGGGAATTCTTACCGATATCCAGGCCAGGAATACCGACCAGATCTATTTTATAGCATCATCAACAATCATGCTGATTATAGTTCTGGTGCTATACAAGACCTACACGGCATCACGCAATGTAGAAAAGAAATTGACAGAACTATCATCCATAAGCGGCGATATTTTTAGCCGGAAACTTCAATTTATTGAAATAAATGCAAATGAATATCAACTCAATAAAAGCGCCCTGGGGCCACTAGCCCGCATTATTGACGAGTACGCAGTAATTACAACAAACAATTCAGGAATCATCACTTACGCAAATGAAAAATTTATCCGCTTGAGCGGTTACGCCGCAAATGAGCTGGTAGGACAGCCCCAGAGTATGAATGACTCAGGCGTACATGAAAAAAAATACTGGGACGAACTTCGCTCAACCATTCTAGGCGGAAAAGTCTGGCATGGTGAGATATGCAATCGATCAAAATCCGGTGATTTGTACTGGATGGATACATTTATCTTTCCTCTCTCGTATATAACCGATGTCGCCGAAGGACACATTTGCTTTTCATCAGATATAACAGCTATAAAAAAACAGAACAGCCAATTGATGGATGAAAACAAGAGGAAAGATGAATTTATTGTCCGGGTTGAAGACATGCTGCTGCATTCAGAAAAAATGGCCTCACTGGGAATTATTTCTGCGGGGGTTGCACATGAAATAAACAACCCGATTGCCTTCGTAGCTTCGAACATATCAACCATGAAGAATTACTGCAAAACACTACATGATTTTTTTTACGGTTTAAACATTGATATGCTTCCGGAAGCATTGCGTGGAAATCATTTGCTGGAAGTCAAGGGCATCATCGATGACTGCCATGACCTTGTAGATGAAACAGCTGACGGCATCAAGCGCATACAGCGGATAGTCGGCGACCTGAAGAGCTTTTCCCACGAACAACAGGACAGGCTTGCACCCGTCAGCATACACAAATGCATCGATCTTGCATTAAATCTTTCCCGGAATGAAACAAAATACAGGATAAATATCAGGAAAAACTTTGGAAATGACATCCCTGAAATATTAGGGTCAGAAACCAAAATATCACAGGTATTCCTCAATCTTGTCGTAAATGCCTCTCACGCCATAGAAGACAAGGGCGAAATAGAGATTTTCACAAAAAAAACAGATGACCTGATCATTGTGCAGGTTTCTGACAATGGAAAAGGCATAGAGCCAACCATCATCAAGAACATTTTTGAGCCATTTTTTACCACGAAAGACGTTGGACAAGGCACCGGACTCGGGCTTTCCATATCACGCGATATCATCAAGCGTCATGGCGGAAAAATCTCTGTGAACAGCCAGCCAGGCGCAGGCACCTCATTCGTCATAGAATTTCCCATACCGACGAAAGACAGTGAAACCCGGGTAATACATTAAGCAAAAGAAACCAGATCAATGAATCCAATTTCAAAAGCATCATTTCCAAAAAAATGCCCAACGTGCAAGAAAATCTATTACACAGAATTTGAATTTTTTACAAAAACAACACCCGTAACGATGTCAAGGCATGACATAAAAGAGATCAGTGATGACGATGAAATTTATCTAGAGATTTATCGAAACTGCGACTGCGGATCTACCCTGATGGAGTTTTTCAGTAGCCGCAGGGATCTTTCAGAACAAGGCATCCGGAAACGTACGATTTTCGGCGAGCTTTTACTGGCACTGGATAAAGCCGGCTATGAAAAAGCAGACTCACGATCGCTTCTACTGGAATTCATGTTGTTATCAAAACAACCCTGACTGTCTCTTTGCTGCGTCCATACATTAACCAGCAACAAGCAAGCACTACCTGTGATAGTAGCCGAAACAAACCGGACAAATTGTATGGCTGATATCCGGATGGGAGGCTTTGACCAGCACAGGAATCCAGTCCCATCTTCTGCCATCTGTGATTGCTTTTATTTTTCGGCAATGGCAACACTGGTGAATGATACCGTGCGAATCCCTGTAAGTATGGATATCAAAATGTGCGGATCTCGCTTCAACATCGTTATAAGGCACCTCGACCACCAGGGAATTAACAACAATAAACCCGGATTTTTCCGGCAATGCATAAAGCTGCATGGCAAACTTCCTGAATGTATCAGGGCTGGAGCATTCATACAGGTGTGTTGTTGGATATTTTGACACTGCAGGCTGCGCAGCGCTGGCAAAAAGCCTCAGGTAATAATCATGCAAGACGTCAGGAATTGCATCAAAGTATCGACTACCAATCCCCCAGGAAAGACCGATTGCTGGCTGTCCGCCATTTTCTTGTGCGAACACTGTCCAGTACGGATTGAAATAGGCAATAGTGAAGTTTTCTGTCAGGCCAAATACAACAGCGCGCTCCTGTTCAAGCTTGTCATATTCAAACAAGCAGGCAATACGATCCTTAAAGCCTTCAGCACAATTATTCTGCATGGTGAATTACCCCTCCTGATCACCAGTCCAGACAAGCGAAAGCCACACAAAAGTACCACCAATAAAACCCGAAGTACTCTTGTCGCCAGTATACAAGGAGACAGAAGACACACTCACAAAATCAGCCAAAACTCCCTATTTGTGTAGTGTACAGCCACGCAGGGAAGATGCTTTACTTGAACCGGACTGGACAAAATAAAACCGGCATCGTCACCATGGCGCGCCATAGAAGGGACGATCAGCCCACGCACAATGTGATGATCGCCACGACGGAGCTCTCTCCCATGACAAAAACCATAGATGACAACAAGTATGTCAGCATGCTGGGAGACTTTTACAAGCTTGATGAGACACATGGCCTGAGCATCTCGGACAAGGATGGAATCATCCTGTTCTCCAACAAGACCAATGAAACCATAACCGGATTCTCATCAGGGGATCTGACAGGGCGATCATATTTGCTGACTTTTTCATACCTGCATGACGACGATTTTTTTACAGCAATGCTAAACGCCCTTCAGGAGAAAAAAACCTGGCGCGGCGAAATGCAAAACAGGCACAAAAATGGCTCGCTTATATGGCTGGATGCCACCATAGTACCTGTATTTCATGACAATACCCCTGAAGGATTTATCAGCATTGCCACAGATATCACAAAATACAAAAACATAGAGCAACTGTCCCATATTGAGCTTGAACACAAAAACTCAAGAATAGAGAACATGCAACAGATAATAAAATCCTCTAAAAGGGTTTTTTACATGGGCTCTGTAGCAGCCGGCATTGCACATGAAATCAATAACCCTATGTGCTTCATATCAGCGAATATTCACTACCTTAAAGATGGAATCGACAAGATTCGCACTGTTTTATCTGATTATTCGTTATCAAATCAGGAAAATAACCTGATCGATTTCATAAAGAACTCCAGGACTGACCAGTTTCTTTATGAGTCAGAAGAAGCTTTTGCCGATATCGAGAACGGCCTGGGCAGGGTTGCACAAATTACCAATGACATAAAGCTGTTTTGCCTGGATGAAAGCAGCATGGACAATGATGTAGATATTACAGAATGTATCAGGCAATCCATGCGTATGACCGCTCATCTGGCAGGCAACCACATCGAAATCGTGGAGTCCATTGCTCCTGTCCCACGCATCAAGGGAAGCTACAGCGGCTTATGCCAGGTATTCGTCAACCTTCTTACAAACTCCATAAATGCTATTGGCGACCATGGCTCCATTCTTGTCTCTTCCAACCAGGAAGATAATGGCGCCATGTTGCTCACCGTGCGGGACACGGGATGCGGCATAGAAGAAACATATCTGGAGAGAATATTTGAGCCATTCTTCACGACATCGAACTCCGGCTGCCTGGGACTCGGGCTTTCATTCTGTGCGGATGTGATTGAAGCACATGGCGGCTCCATTCGCTGCATCAGTAAACCTGACATGGGTGCAGAAATACAGATCAGGCTTCCCACGCCGGATTACACACACACGAAAGATGGGGATTTTTTTGTTACCGCCTGATTTCCTGATTATGAGAACCTGAAACCTTGACGGTGTTGGCATTTTTGTACATCCATAAATAAAACTACAGGTTCTTGTAGTAACAACTTGCATTTTCCTGGAGTAGGTTATGCCAGGAACATCATCACAAGATAAACCGGATGATGTCGCCAGAGTCTCATTCAGATAAGAGGTGGCCTCGATGAATATGCGTGTCATGGTTGTGGATGACGACGTGAACATACTGAAAGCAATCCGGCGTCTTGTCAGCACAAGGGAAAATTACACAGTAGAACTATTTGAAAGTCCTGAAGATGCAATTGAAAGAATGGGAAAAGAAAAATTTGACGTCATATTCTCGGATTACAAGATGCCCGGCATGAACGGACTCGAATTGCTCGAATCCTCGCTGACAGTATCGCCCGAATCGATACGCATACTGCTAAGCGGTCTCGCCGATATGGATGTTCTCGCCGAATCCATCAACCGTTGCAAGATTCACCATTTTATACAAAAGCCATGGCAAGCCGACAATATTCTGGAAGTCATTGACACCGCATATGGCGCCAAAGTCAAATCCAGCGATGACAGCAAAATCCTGGACATGTTTTCAAACAAGAAGCAGGCCCTTAGCCTTGCATTTTTTGCAGACGATATGTTTTCAGGAACAGACAAAAAAACAGGCATATGCAATGACAATGAAAACTGCATTTCCAGATTAAAAATATCAATCGAAAAATCGCTTGCCATGCTTGGAATAGAAAAATTTGACTACTACAGCGCAATAAAGGACGGCATTGGATCCCGAAGGCGTGTTGAAAAAGCACAGTTCATTTTTAACAAATACCCACAGGAAAACAGCGGGTACTTTGACACGCCAAGAAAAATATCCACAAAGGTACTGGAGGAAAAATCCATCCGTGGCAGCTGCATGATTTACGGATCATGGAAAACTCTTCGCAACATGATAAGGGAAGAAACATCCGAAATAGAATATAAATTACACAAATCAAGCAACGATAAAATTACAGAATCAGAATATAAAAACGGTTATTTCTCGTCGCACATGGATAACAAGAGGCACACAATTCTCTATTTTTCCAAAGATAAAAATGATATATGCAATATAACCCGTTCTGATTTCTCAACAATCAACAAAATAATTAATCTTTGCAATCACGCCATAGAAAATGCATCAAAATGCAATTTCTGCAGGATAAAAACAGGGAAAAATCCAATAGAAATTGAACGACTTACAGAAAAACAAAAGAACATCCTAAGGTATTTTCTTCATGACTCTTCAGCCCCCATCAAAAGTGCCGCCAATGTACACAATGTTTCTGTTGACGCCGTCAATTTCCATCTCCGGAATGTCCGCATTGCGATGAAAATGCCAAGAGCATCGCCACATACCCTTGCCGCCCTGGCAAACAGCATGGGATTAATGTGAATACGTGTTCGCCAATCCTCACAGACAAGCAGGAAAAACCATGTTTTCAATAATGATTGTTGACGATGAAGAATACATACTAAAAGCCATGCAAAGACTATTGAGACCCTGCGAAGATATGGCCGTTGAATGCTTTACCTCTCCCACGGAAGCACTCAGGCGATGCAGGGCTTCGGTTTTTGATGTAATTCTTTCCGATTACCGCATGCCACATATGGACGGGGTTGAATTTCTGACCGAGGTCAGATCCTTGCAACCTGATGCTGCAAGATTGATTTTAAGTGCACATGTTGATGCTGACGCGATAATGAAAGCCATAAACAATGCCGGGATAACCAAATTCCTGACCAAACCATGGGATGGAGATACACTGATCCAGTCCATATACGAAGCCGCCAGAACCAAAATGGAAATTCTGGAAAACAGGATTTTATCCGACATGGCAAGAAATAGCCTTTAGCCGATTAGCGATCCGGGAACGGCATTCTCGCGATACGCCGGGAAGACTGATGGAGTCATCACCAATTAAATCGATACGTTATGAAGCTTTCTTCTCTGGGGGCCAGAAGAAATCTTACACAATTGACATTGATATTCGACTTGAAAATCTACACATACCTGAAACATATGTACCTGAAAACTGGGCCACACTGGAATTTCAGCAATGTAGCCACTGCCCGCTAGATAGCAAGGACTCCCCTTACTGTCCTTTGGCTCGCAGCATATCTTTCCACCAATTGCAGGGTATAGACCTGCCTTCATTCGAGCCGGTTGACGGGGTAATTCACATAGAAGACCGGACACTCTTGATAAGGACAACACTGCAGCGCTTCCTGAAGTCCCTATATGGCCTTGTTTTCTCACTCAGTGGCTGCCCACACACAAGATTCCTTTCTTCCATGGGACTCTTTCATGCCCCATTTGCCAACGAATCGGAAACCACATTACGAATTGTTTCTTTTCATTTATTACATTGTTTTACAAGAGGGGATATAGAAAGACAAAAGGTACTTGATGAAATTTGCGGAAATTTTCAGAAGCTTGAAGTTGTTAATCGCTGTTTTGCAGAACGGCTTCGTGGATCTTCCCGATCTGATGCAGCGCTTAACGCAATGGTCTTGCTTAATTTTATCGCTGAGCACCCCGCCAGCAATATCGACTCCTTTTTTGAAGAAATAAAAAATCTTTTAAACAAGTCCTCTCCGGACATCCATCAGGAACGTAATAACCTTGCACCTATCTAGCCTACACTGTTTACGATTCGCTAGCCGCCAATGTCGACATCACGCTTACCCAACCGCCTTCTGCTTTGCTGCCTGCTGCAGAAAATGCCGTTTCCAGATGCTGCATTTGCAAACTGGTCAGTTGGTTTTCCAGCTTTTGCCCTGCAGCGGTTAACGACAATTGTTTTACGCGCTTGTCGTGGTCTGCAATCCTGACTGCAATCAACTTCATTTCAATCAGCTGCCGCAACGGCGCATGCAAAGCCTGTTTGCTCACATCCAATATCGCCAGCAACTGGTTCACCGTCACATCGGCATTGTGTCCGACAAAATACAGTATCCGGTGATGCACGCGTCCCAGACCCTTCTGCGCCAGCACCTTGTCAGCGCGGTCAGTGAACGCCCGATACGCAAAATAAAATTGCTCAATCGCCTGACGGAGTTCAGCTTGTCTATTTAGGTCAATCATGTTGACACTTTACCCAAGATCCGGCTAACCTGTCTATAGGTCAATAATATTGACTTACTTGCAGGAGCCACCATCATGCACCACTCCCCTCGCTTTTCGACCCGCATGCAGGATCTGCAGGCTTCGCCTATCCGTGAGATCCTGTCGATTGCCAGCCAACCAGGCATGGTGTCTTTTGCGGGTGGACTGCCTTCCCCTGACAGTTTCCCGATGCTGGACGTTTCACCGCCCGCTGACGTTCTGCAATACGGGTCGACAGAAGGTGATGTCGCCTTGCGAACTTGCATTGCCGCTGAACTCACACAAAGGGGTCTGACCTGCCTACCGGAACAGGTGCTGGTGTTATCCGGCTCCCAGCAAGGTATCGACCTCGTCGCCAAATTGTTCATCGATGCGGGCAGCCCTATTGCAGTGGAATCACCCACCTATCTGGCAGCACTGCAGGTTTTCCGATTGTTTGGCGCACGTTTCCTGCCTTTCAACATCCAGCAAGCAGACAGCATGGCGTGGGAGAAAGAACGACCCACTTTTGCCTACGCCATTCCCACTTTCCAGAATCCCACCGGGCATTGCTACAACACCATTGAACGGGCTGCACTTGCATCGGCATGCGACGCGTATCAGGTGCCACTGTTCGAAGATGATCCCTACTGCGATCTTGTATATGCCGACTGTGATCGAACACCGGTTTGTGCGCGACTGGCATCAGCGCCCTGGATTTACCAGGGATCTTTTTCCAAAACACTGGCACCCGGTTTGCGCCTGGGATTTCTCGCTGCATCCCCTGCATTCATACCCTACCTGACCCGGCTGAAACAGGCAGCTGACTTGCACAGCAACCGACTCAGCCAATGGCTGGTATTGCAACAACTGCAGCATCCCGACAGGGCTGCACGAATGAAAACCCTGCGCGAAAATTATCAGGAAAAACGCGATCAGTTTGCACTGTGTTTGCAACAACACTGTTCAGATATTGCCACCTGGGAAATCCCGCAAGGTGGACTCTTTTTCTGGTTGACCCTGCATCAACGTATCGACACACGCCAATTGCTGCCGCTTGCAATTGAACAAGGCATCGCTTTCATGCCAGGTGAACATTTTTATCCAGATAGCCATGCAGGGATTGGCACCCTGCGACTGAATTTCAGTCATGCCAGCCATGAAGACATGCAATATGGCCTGCAAAAACTGGCTGGGTTGCTGCGAATAGCAATCCAGCATACCGCTGCCGCTTGACTCTTCCCCAACAGTTTTGCCATGATGCGCCACATGAACACATTCACTCTCACCACTATCGCCATCCGAGCAACACGCGCAGCAACTGCCGCGCGTGCGCGTGCCTGTGTACTGGCGACCTGGAGAGAATGACCGAACCCTGATTCAACAATTCTCTTTCTACAGGCCGCCGGGCAAACACCCAGCGGCCTTTTTTTATGCCTGAAAATGGAGTGAACACATGAACACCTATTGCAATGCCCTGATGGAAGTCACTGTCAGACCCCCGGTCACCATGGTGTCGGGCAAAGGCGCGTGGCTGACAGACCACACTGGCAAACGGTATCTGGATTTTGTGCAAGGCTGGGCAGTGAACTGTCTGGGACACTCACCCGATGTCGTGACACAAGCCGCAATCACCCAATTGAACACACTGGTGAGTTGCAGCCCTGGTTATTACAACGCACCCATGATGCAACTGGCGACGCGCCTTGCGGCATTGAGTGGATTGGATAAAGTGTTTTTTACCAACAGCGGTGCAGAAGCCAATGAAGGTGCGATCAAACTCGCGAGAAAATGGGGACAACTGCATCGCAACGGCGCGTACAGCATCATCACCCTGCAAAACAGTTTTCATGGCAGGACACTGGCAGCGATGTCCGCATCGGGCAAACCACAATGGGAGCCTTTGTTTGAACCCAAAGTGCCGGGATTTATCAAAGTCCCGATCAATGACATCGATGCTGTGCGCAGTGCAATATCCGATAATACGGTTGCTGTGATGCTGGAACCTATTCAAGGTGAAGCGGGTGTTATTCCTGCAAACAGGGAATACCTGCAAGCACTGCGCGCACTGACAGCAGAAAAAAATCTGCTGTTAATCCTGGATGAAATCCAGACCGGCATTGGCAGGACAGGCACGCTGTTTGCGTTTGAGCAGGCAGGTATCAAACCCGACATCATGACATTGGGCAAGGGATTGGGTGGTGGCGTGCCACTGGCAGCATTGATAGCATCAAAAGCTGTCAGTTGTTTTGACCAGGGTGATCAGGGCGGAACGTTCAGTGGCAACCCACTGACGACAGCCATCGGCTGCGCGATACTGGACACGGTTGCGCGGCCAGACTTCCTGCAACAAATAAAGGAAAACGGGGCTTACCTTCGCAATACACTGCAGCAGTTATCCGCACGGTACTCGCTCGGTGAAGTCAGGGGACAGGGCTTACTAAACGCCATGGAAATACCACAAGGCAATGCCACTGACATTGTGGCGAGCGCTTTTGATCATGGACTATTGTTGAACGCACCACGACCACACATCCTGCGGTTCATGCCTGCACTGAATGTGTCACGTGATGAAATTGACCAGATGGCAGAAATGCTGCAGCAGCAACTGTCATGACTGCTTGGCAAATACACAGTATGACCCTGCCAATCAGCACAACACGATGAGATCAACATGTCACACGTTCTGATAATCCATGAGGTTAAAGACTACTCAGTCTGGAAAAACATCTTTGATCATGCAGCCGGGATTCGCAAGGAGGCGGGTGAGCGCGCTTATCAAGTCCTGAAGTACGAGCAAGATCCCAACAGGATTGTGCATTTCTCATCATGGTCATCCCTTGCAGAGGCCAAGGCATTTTTCGAATCACCACGACTGATGCAAATCAGGAAGGAAGCCGGAGTAAAAGCACCGGAATTTATCTATCTAGAGCAACTGGAAGCAGGCATGTTATAGGTAACGTTAAAAGGCAAGCAGATCACCAATCACCAACCTGTACAGTAAAGTTCTCGTAAATGCATCATTTCATTACTTACGAGAACAACCAATGCCAGCGCGATTCGGAAATCAACTCTGATCAAATCGAGTAAGCTTGAACACCTTGTCAGCTGGCTGGCGGGGAAGAATAATTTTTACAAAATGCGTAGAGTTTCGCTTAAGCCATCGAGTTGTATTGTCATCTTCCAGATGAATGGGAATCTGCAAATCAGAACCAATCTTCTGTTTGGAAAAATAACTGATGTTCTTGCCAGGTGCTGCAGCTGAAGTAGACAGATACAGAACAGGACTTTCAGTGCCTGGAACTATAGGATAGTAGCCTTCAACCAAATCCGTACGATCAAAATAAATATTACGGCAAGCGGCGTTTTGTGAATTCACTTTAACGTCTTCAATCACATTTCGGTGCAAATAAGCATTGGCATCATCGTTTGCCTTTGCTGTGTTTGAAAAAAACTCCAGAAAGTAATCATTGACTGGCTGTCCGCAATCGTCGCTGACGTCAAAATTAGCCTGCATATATTGATGGTAGAAATCAGGATCAGCTGAAGCTGAACGACGCGCCGCCGTGAGCTCACTAAATTTTTGCCAATCCGACTGGATCTGGCGATATGCATCAAAATCTACACACGCCAGTGCAGCCAGAATGAAGTTACCCAACTGGGCTTGTTCTTCAGGTGTTTCACTGATGCCATCATGATTGTCTTTGTCAGCGCGATCCGGATCAACAACAGACCCATGGGTACGGGTTGGAAGCACGGCCAATGAAATAGAAAAATCAGCCAAGCGTGATTTCCAGAATGTAACAGCCAGCTC
>DAOMGE010000007.1:0-34149 GCA_035430165.1 Pseudomonadales bacterium
GTGGCATAGCCGCAGCGGATGTGCGCGATGCAGACGTGCTGCTGGTGCGCTCTGTTACTGATGTGAACGCAGCATTGTTGCAGGGCAGCGCGGTAAAATTTGTGGGCAGTTGCACCATCGGCACTGACCATGTCGACACTGCGTGGCTGGCGGAACACAACATCCGTTTTGCCTACGCGCCGGGCTGCAATGCGAACGCGGTGGTGGAATATGTGTTGTCTGCCCTGCTGGCGCTTGAGGTGGATTTATCCAGCAAAAAAATTGGCATAGTGGGATGCGGCAATGTCGGCGGGCGTTTGTTGCGCTGTTTGCAAAAAAATGGCGCGGCGGTGTGTGGCTACGATCCGTTTTTACAAAACAGTGATCTGCCGCTGGTGCATTTTGACGACATTTTGCAATGCGATGTGATCTGTTTACACACGCCGCTGACCAGAACCGGCGCGTTCCCGACGTTTCACCTGTTCAATGCCAATGTGATCAACGCGCTAAAACCGGGAACCTTGTTGCTGAACGCTGGCCGCGGTGCAGCGATCGACAACCGCGCGCTGTTGCAACGCCTGGATGCAAAAGACGATCTGCTCACCGTGCTCGATGTGTGGGAAAACGAACCGGCGATTGATCCGGCATTACTGGCTGCGGTGATGATCGGCACACCACATATTGCCGGCTACAGCGCAGAAGGAAAATTGCGCGGCACGGAAATGATTCACAGCGCACTGTGTCAATTTCTTGGAACTGAATGTCCTGGAACACAACCCGTTACGCCGGGCATCCGTCTCGATGGTGCGATCACACCCTACGATGTGCTGGCTGATGACGCTGCGCTGCGCACACGTTTTCCGGTAGATGGTGCTCTGGCATTTGATCGCTTGCGCAAGCTGTACGTGGCGCGGCGGGAAGGCGGGTTTCCGCATCTGCTTGCGCCAGATCAATCTGCCCACTGACATTCCTCGGCACAATCCAGCCACTAACGTAAAAATACCCGCTTAAAACTATAAACGGCTGGAGGTTTGCAATGGGTCTTTGTGCACGCGATATCATGGTCACCGATATTTTTTCTGTCACACCCGCCATGTCGCTGGTGGATATGGACAGCGCTTTTCTCAAGCGCGGCATTTCCGGCGCACCGGTGCTGGAAGGCGGCAAGTTGCGCGGCGTGGTGTCGCGCGCGGATATCAGCCGCAAGTTATCGGAAACCATGCAACCGGCCACTGCCGCTGATGCACCGCGCGGTTCGCTGATGGATCTGATGACAGCGGCATCACGCAATGTAAAACCGGCTTTTGATCGGGTGCGTGAGCTGTGCGTGAGCGACATCATGGTGGAGAAAGTGGTTTCTGTTGCGCCAGACCTGCCGGTGAACGAGGTGGCACAAGTGCTGGTGGGCAAAAAAATTCACCGCGTGATGGTGGTGGAGAATGAAAAACTGGTGGGACTGATTTCTGCGCTGGATATGGTGAAAGTGCTGGCGTCTGCCAACGCATCCACCAGCACAGCTGCTTGCTGCTAGAACGCAGCAAGCCGGAAACGGAATCGGAAAATCAGGCTGTTTGCGCGGTGCTGTGCAACAGGCGCTGCGGCAGGAACGAGTACAGCGAATCCATCGCCTCCTCACACGCCACGGAAATCATATTTTCTGTGATCACCTGTTCATTGCCCTCGGCATCCAGCAACGCAGCGTACCCGTAACGGGTGGCCAGCAATTGCAGTGGCAGCAAGGATCCTTTGGTAACTGATGGGCTCTGGATATTCATGGTTATGCTCCCTGGCGAGTTCGATCTCTTTCCAGCATAGCCACGAAAGGTGACAAGGATGTGACGCAGGTCAGTCTTTGCTGATCTAGTGATGTTTGGCTTCGTTGAGCAGGTGCTGCATGATGCGGCGAATCGTAAACGAGGCACCGCTCTTCACGGCAAAGCGCAACTGGTAGATGTGGCTCGCGTGTTCATCTGCCACGGAGACCGGCATCGCTTCTTCTTCCGGCTGGAAGCGTATTGCCGAGCGCGTGGTCAGTAGCGTCAGCGCCTTGTGTGTGAGCACGGCCTGATCGACAGCATCCTTGTTGATGACATCCACATAACGCAACAAGCCCGCATCCGCCAGCCACACCATGGCACTGAAACAGGCGACATGGCGATCGCTGTGCAACCCGTATTCATCCGGCTCGTCCGGCCCGGAAATATCCGCCACATACACGGTGTAGGGACGCGGAAAAACCTGGTACAACACCAACAGGATTTTCGCAGCGTCCTTGTAGAAATCGTCGATGTGCAAATCGCTCATGTGTGCATACTTTTATACAAAAAATTATTGGCGGTGCTTGTTATTGGCGGTACCTGGTAATGAAATCACCAAACTGTTCGATGGCGTATTTCAGTTCGTCGACGCGCGGCAAAATCACGATACGGAAATGCTGCTGGTCGATCCAGTTGAAACCGGAACCCTGCACGATGAGGATTTTTTTCTGGCGCAGGAAATCCAGCGCGAGCTGCTCGTCATCCTTGATTGGATAAACAGCGGGATCCAGACGCGGAAACATATACAACGCGCCCATCGGTTTCACGCAAGACACGCCGGGAATGTCGTTCAACATTTTCCAGGCGATGTCGCGCTGTTCGCGCAAACGGCCGCCGGGCTGGATGTATTCGGAAATACTCTGGTACCCGCCAAGCGCTGTCTGGATGGCAAATTGCGCCGGCACATTCGCGCACAGTCGCATCGAGGCCAGCATGTCGAGCCCTTCGATGTAATCTTTCGCCAGATGTTTTGCACCGCTGATAATCATCCATCCGGAACGGAAACCGGCGAGACGATAGGTTTTCGACAAGCCGTTGAACGTAATGCACAACACATCGGTGGCGAGTGTTGCCATCGGCGTGTGCACGGCGTCTTCGTACAAAATCTTGTCGTAAATTTCATCGGCAAAAATAATCAGGCCGTTTTCACGCGCGACGTCGACAATCTCTTCCAGAATTTTTTTATCGTACAACGCACCGGTCGGGTTGTTCGGGTTGATCACCACAATGGCTTTGGTCTTGTCGGTGATCTTGCTGCGGATGTCGGCAATGTCGGGATTCCATCCGTTATTTTCATCGCACAGATAATGCACGGGCTTGCCGCCAGCTAACGATGTAGAGGCTGTCCACAACGGATAATCCGGTGCGGGAATCAGGATTTCATCGCCGAGATCGCACAAGCCCATCAAGGCCATCGCGATCAGTTCGCTGGCACCGTTGCCGAGATAAATATCGCTGATCTGCACGCCGGCAATACCGAGGCGCTGCGTTTCATGCATCACCGCCTTGCGCGCCGCGAACAAACCTTTCGACTCGCTGTACCCTTCCGCATTCGGCAAGTTGTAAACGACATCTTTCAGGATTTCATCCGGCGCCAGCAAACCGAAAGGCGCCGGGTTACCGATGTTCAGTTTCAGGATGCGCTGGCCCGCTTCTTCCATGCGGTAGGCTTCTTCCAGCACAGGGCCGCGGATGTCGTAACAGACACCTTCGAGCTTTCTGGATTTATGAATTTCCCGGGTTGTTGGCGTTGCTTTCATGACGGCTGTACTCGTGAACAAGCGGGCATTGTACCCATGGCGCCCCTAAAAAACAGGTTGCATCCGCTGCAGCGCCTTACGCGACTCCACACACAACACCCTACACAATTACTGGCCTTGTCTGGCCTTGACGCTTACTATCTAGGCAAGTGCTGTACAACCAACAACAAACAGAAGGAACTGCAGCTTGTTTTTCGCACGCCACATCCCGCTCCTGATTCGCACCACGCTCGGCATTGCCCTGCTGTGTGGCGGGGCGGCTGGTGTGCAAGCGGCACCGCTCGACACCGACCACGACACCCTGCCCGATGCTTGGGAAACCGTGCATAGCCGTGATCCGCTGCATGCGGATTATCAGATTACTTCAGGCTCTGATCATAGCTGCATACTTGACGATGCCGGTGTGCAGTGCTGGGGTTATAGCGCAAATGGTGAAACCAGCGTTCCAGCCCTGAGCCATCCAGTAGCAATCAGTGCCGGTGGAAATCACACCTGCGTTATTGATAGCGGCAGTGTGGTCTGCTGGGGATCCGACTGGGGCGGACAGGTGAGCACTGTCCCGACATTATCCAATCCTGTAGCGTTGGCTGGATTTTCAGGGGGTAGCTGCGCGCTGGATGACAACGGCGTCACCTGTTGGGGCGACAACCAGTATGGCCAACTGAACGTGCCTGCACTGGTCAGTCCAGTACAAATCGCCGGAGGTGCTCTACATGTTTGTGCACTGGATGCTACTGGCGTTGTCTGCTGGGGTGATAATTCGCTTGGGCAACTGAATATCCCTGCACTAAGTCATCCCACACAAATTGCTGCCAGTGGTGCTAGCAGCCACAGTTGCGCTATCGACAGTGGTGCTGTGGTCTGTTGGGGTTCCAATTGGTACGGTGAATCCACACCACCAGTCTTGTCTAATCCTGTACAAGTTGCTGTCAGTTTCGGATCCAGCTGTGCCATAGACGATAGTGGCGTAGTTTGCTGGGGCGATAATTATTACGGGCAGCTGAATGTGCCACTGTTGGTGAATCCGGTTCAATTGAATGCGGGCAATCTTCACTTTTGTGCACTGGATGATGCCGGCGTGCATTGCTGGGGCAGCAACTATTATGGCCAAGCTGACGTGCCTGAACTGGCAATCGACCCCGATGGCGACGGCATGAACAACGCGCACGATGCCTTTCCGCTGGATTTGACAAAAAGTGGCGACATGGATGGCGATAGCATCGACAACTTTATCGATCTCGACATCGATGGCGACGGTATTTTCAACAATCTGGATAACTGCAAGTTTGTCAGCAATAGTGATCAGGCTGACATGGATAGCGACGGCATTGGCGATGCCTGCGATCCCGATCCGGATGGTGACGGTGTAAACAACAACCTGATTCCGGGTGACGACTGCCCATGGGTAGCAAACCCCGATCAATCGGACATCGATGGTGACGGCATCGGCGACGTATGCGACACCGATAAGGATGGCGATGCGGTACTGAATGCTGTCGATAACTGCCCGACTGTTTCGAACAACGACCAGCTCGACACCGACAGTGATGGCATCGGCGACGTTTGTGATGCCACTCCGAACGGCGACAGTGATAGCGACGGCGTTGATGAATTGAGTGACAACTGCCCCCTGCTGGCGAACCCGGATCAATCCGACCAGGACGGTGACGGCATCGGCGACGTGTGCGATTCCGATAGGGATGGCGATGCGGTACTGAATGCTGTCGATAATTGCCCGGCTGTCTGGAACGACGACCAGCTCGACACCGATAGTGACAGCGCCGGCGATGCCTGCGATGCGTTTCCAACCGATCCGGCTGAAACCATGGACACCGACGGCGACGGCGTCGGCGATAACGCGGACGTGTTCCCGCTGGATCACAATGAATGGCAGGACACCGACGGCGATGGCGTGGGCGATAACGGCGATGTGTTTCCGCTGGATCCCGCCGAGCAGCTGGACAGTGACCACGATGGCATCGGCAACCATGCCGACACGGATGATGACGGCGACGGTTTGAGCGATGCCTATGAAACCGGCACCTCGCACACCAACCCGCTGCGCGCCGACAGCGATGGCGATTCGATGCCGGACAAGTGGGAAATCGATCACGGCAAAAATCCGTTGCAGGCGGATTACCAGATCAGTGCTGGCAATATTTTCGCCTGTGCAATCGATGACACCGGCGTGCAATGCTGGGGAGACAACAGCACCGGTGCAACCACGGTACCGACGCTGGCCCATCCACGCCAGATCAGCGCCGGCTGGACCCATGCTTGCGCGCTGGATGACAGCGGCGTGCATTGTTGGGGCGACAGCTCCCACGGTGAAACGGCTGTGCCTGCGCTCGTCAATCCCGTCCAGGTGAGTGCCGGTGCGTACTACACCTGTGCCGTTGACGATACCGGCGTCCACTGCTGGGGCGACAATAGCTACACCCAGAGCACTGTGCCAACGTTGGCACACCCGAGACAGGTCAGCGTCAGCTATACCTTCAGCTGCGCGCTGGATGACAGCGGCGTGCATTGCTGGGGTGATAATTCCTATGGACAAACCACGGTACCTGCCCTGGCAAACCCTGTGGCAATCAGCGTCGGCCAAATCCATGCCTGTGCCATTGATGACAACGGCGTGCATTGCTGGGGCAACAACTGGTACGGACAATCCAGCCCGCCCGTCCTGTTCAATCCTGTGCAAGTCAGTCTCGGGGATTACTACAGCTGCGCATTGGATGACAACGGCATGCATTGCTGGGGAGCCGACTGGTACGGCCAGATTTCTGCCATGCCCACGCTGGTAAACCCGGCCCAATTGAGCGCTGGCGCCTTGTCATTGTGCGCGTTGGATGATCACGGCGCGCGTTGCTGGGGCTATGACGGCTACGGCGTAGTCAGCACCATGCCAACATTGGCAATCGATCCGGATGGCGATGGCGTGAACAGCAGCCTCGATGCATTACCTCTCGAAATTGCAGCATCTGTTGATTCAGACAATGATGGTTTACCCGACAGCTGGAACGCCGGCTGCGATGCAATCTGCCAGGCGAATTCCGGGCTTACGCTGGACACAGACGTCGATAACGATGGCGCGCCGAATGCCACCGACAATTGCCCGCTACTTGCCAACCCGGACCAGATCGATACCGATCACGACAATGTTGGCGATGCCTGCGATGCCTTTCCGAATAATACGGAAGCCACAACAGACAGCGATGCAGACGGCAAGCCTGACAGCATCGACACCAGCAAATTAACCGTCGTTTTTTCAGACGCATTTGATTCTGGCGGTTTCACAGAAGGCGGCTGGTCATCCATCACTGGCTGGAGCGTAATAAATGGCCACGCAGAAATTGCCGTGCCTGCACGTTCCACGCGTTTTATTTCTTCAAAAAATCTTATCTTGCCGAATGGTGGCACCTTAGCTTTTTATTCGACTGGCGCCGCAGGCCCGACACCGCCGCTCACCGTCTATTTCCACAGTGTGAATTCAGGTGGTTGCCCGAGCGGTTGCAATGGCACCACGCCAATCAATTTACCCGCCGGATCGGGCAGTATTACCTGGAGTGTGACCGGTGGTGCCACTTCGGATAAATTCATACTCGACAATGTTGTCGTACGCGCAAAAAGTAATCTGGTCGAAGATACGGATGATGACAACGATACCGTGCTCGACACGACAGACAATTGCCCTACCGTAAGCAACAGCAACCAGCTCGATACCGATCAAGACGGCATGGGTGACGCTTGCGATGCCACGCCCAACGGTGACAGTGATGGCGACGGCATCGACAATGCGATCGACAATTGTCCTGCTCTCGGCAACAGCAACCAGACTGACACCGATCACGACAGTTTCGGTGATGCCTGCGATGCTTTCCCTGCTGACGCAACACGACATCAAGCCGGGCAATTATCCCTGAATGGCGTGTACGTTGGCGCGTCGGTTCATGAATCAGTTAATGCACACTAGCCCCTACTTATTGTTGCCTTACACGTTAGCTACGCCTAACATCTGTGCCTGATAGTTCAAAAAAATAATCAATGAAAGGGAATGCCTTATGTTTGCCAGCCGCAGCAAATTCACCCTGATTGCTTCAGTTCTTTTCTGCCTCAGCGCCGCTGGCGCGCACGCTTCAGCACTGGATACTGATAACGACACACTGCCTGATGCATGGGAAATTGCACACGGCCTCGATCCTTTGCATGCGAATTACCAAATCTCGGCAGGTGCCGTCCATAGCTGTGCGCTGGATGACAACGGCGTGCAATGCTGGGGTCACAACGGCAATGGCCAGACGGATGTGCCGGCATTGGTGAATCCCGTCATCATTGATTCCGGTGCTTATCACACCTGCGCAATAGTGGATACCGGCGTGAAGTGCTGGGGTTACAGCGATTTCGGCCAAACCACGCCACCTGCGCTGGTAAACCCAACCCAGATCAGTTCCGGTTATTACCATACATGCGCCCTGGCAGATGGCGGTGTGCAGTGCTGGGGATATAACGCTTACGGACAGACGGATGTTCCGCTATTAGTGAATCCTGTGCAGGTGAGTGCCGGCGCCTACCATACCTGTGCGCTGGACGATGCTGGCATACAGTGCTGGGGGCTAGACTCCCAAGGTGAAACTGCCGTACCTGCACTCAGTCATCCAACCCGGATGGCAACCGGTGCGATTGCCACCTGCGCTATCGACGATAACGGTTTGCATTGCTGGGGTGACAGTAGCCTGGGGCAAACCGATGTGCCCGCCTTATCCAATCCGACACAAGTCGTGGTGGGCTCGAATCATGTTTGCGCGCTGGATGACAGCGGCGTGCATTGCTGGGGCTACAACGGATACGGACAGACAATGGTGCCTGTTTTGTCTAACCCGGTACTGATCAGCAGCCAAGGCGATCACAACTGCGCGCTGGATGATACGGGTGTGCATTGCTGGGGCGCTAACTGGTATGGCCAGACTGATGTGCCAGAGCTGGCAATTGACCCTGATGGCGATGGCATCGACAACTTGCACGACAACTTTCCACTGGATGCCAGCTTAAGCGGCGACATCGATGGCGATGGCATCGACAACCTCGTTGATACCGATATCGATGGCGACGGCGTTAATAACCCAAGCGATAACTGCAAGTTCGTCAGTAATACCGATCAACTGGATCTGGACACAGACGGCAAAGGCAACGCCTGTGACATCGACAAAGACGGCGACACGGTTAACAACACCTATGACAACTGTCCGGCCGTAGCCAATCCTGAACAGCTCGACACGGATGCGGATGGCCTGGGCAACGCCTGTGACCCCGACATCGACGAAGACGCCATTCTCAATGCGCTAGACAACTGCCCGGCCGATTGGAATGAAGAACAGTTCGACACCGATCTGGATGGCTTGGGCGATACCTGCGATGCCACCCCGAATGGCGATAGTGATGGCGATGGCGTAGATGAACTCATGGATAACTGCCCACTGGTTGCCAATGTTGACCAGGCCAACCTGGACGGCGATGGGTTGGGCGATGCCTGTGACGACGACATCGACGGCGACACCATACCCAACCCTGCAGACAACTGCCCTTTGATCTGGAACGAAAACCAAGCTAACGATGACGGCGACAGCGCCGGCAATGACTGCGATGCACTGCCGCTAGACGCCACTGAAACCGTGGATACCGATGGCGATGGCATAGGTGATCACGCTGATGCTTTCCCGAATAATCGACTGGAAACTACCGACACCGACGGTGATGGCATAGGCAATAACAGCGACGCGTTTCCCAATAATTCCGCTGAGACAAAAGATACGGATCACGACGGTATCGGCAACAACGCCGATGCGGATGATGACAACGACGGCCTGAGTGATGCGGCGGAAATCAGCACCTATCACACCAACCCACTGCGCAAGGATACCGACGGCGACACCCTGCCAGACGCCTGGGAATTGAGCCACAGCCGCAACCCCCTGATCGCTGATTATCAGATTGCTGCAAGCTACACCGACATCTGTGCACTGGATGACAATGGCGTGCAATGCTGGGGGCAAGGCGCTTATTACGGCCTGCACGATGTACCTGCACTAGTGCATCCGCGCCAGATCGGCTCAAGTGTTTTTGCCAACCATGCCTGCGCACTGGATGACAACGGTGTGCATTGTTGGGGCTACAACGACCAGGGGCAGACCAACGTACCGGCACTTGTGAATCCTGTGCAAATCAGCGTGGGCGCCTTGGTGTCCTGTGCGCTGGATACCAACGGGGTGCATTGCTGGGGAGAAAGCGCGTATGGCCAACTCGACATACCGACACTGGTTCATCCGAGACAGGTGGCATCAGGCTCGTATCACACCTGCGCACTCGACGAAAACGGGGTGCAATGCTGGGGTTTCAACGGTTATGGCCAGACCGATGTTCCCGCATTGGTGAACCCGGTGCAGGTCAGTGCCGGCGATGCACACACCTGCGCGCTGGATGACAACGGCGTCCACTGCTGGGGTTACAACGGTTATGGCGAGACCGATGTGCCGATGCTAGTGAATCCGGGACAGGTTATCGCAGGCGGATATCACAGTTGCGCGATTGATGACACCGGCGTGCACTGCTGGGGGGGAGACTGGAACGGCCAGTCTTTAGCAGTGCCTGCGTTGGTGAATCCGGCGGCGCTGGCGCTGGCTTACGATTACAGCTGCGTACTGGACGATCACGGCTTGCATTGCTGGGGTACCGATTACGGCCAGATCATGGGCGCACCTGTACTGGCAATCAACCCCGACGGCGACGGCCTCGATGGCGCTGCGGATAACTGCCTGCTGACTGCCAACATCGACCAGCTGGACACCGATAGAGACGGACTGGGTGATGCCTGCGACAGCACGCCTTACGGCGATGTGGACTTCGATGGTGTGGGCGATATGGATGACAACTGTCCGACCATCCCGAATGCCAGCCAGCTGGATACCGATAACGACGGCAATGGCGACGTCTGCGACGTGAATCAGGGCGGCGTTGAATCCGTCATGGTTCCAGGACAAAAAATTTATGCCACCGGGGGCGATGTCATCGTAAAAGTTATGCCCGCCTCTGCAGGTTACACCAGCGAGTTATATTTAAGCTCACCTCTACCCGGGCGTTTTATTGCCACCAACCGTGATGCTGGAACCATCGTCAATCTGGGCAAATTCGCAACCGGACAGGAACTGGTTTTCAGTATTTACGTGCGCGACACGCAAAAAACCTATTACACCGGCCCGGCAGATCGCAACACAGACAATCAACTGCACGCGGCTGCTAACTTGCCCGATTTTGGCCCGGCAACGGTTGGCTTTGAAGATCTCGAAGGCGGCGGCGACCAGGACTTCAATGACAACACATTCCGCTTTCTGGGTTTGTCTGTATTGATCGATACTGACAGTGACGGCATCGATAATTTTTACGATCAGGATGATGACAACGATGGTTATCTGGATGTGAATGATGCATTCCCACTGGATGTAAACGAATTTGTCGACACGGACGGTGACAAGATTGGCAACAATGCCGATACCGATGACGATAACGACGGCGTGCCGGATGCAAACGATGCGTTTCCACTGAATGCAAATGAAACTACCGACACCGATGGCGATGGCATCGGCAACAATGCCGATACGGATGACGATGGCGATACCATTACAGATGGAACCGATAACTGCCCGGCTATTTACAACTTCGAACAACTGGATGCCGATCACGATGGCACCGGCGACGCGTGCGATCCAACACCGAACGGCGTGCTGGATGGCACACTGGACACTGCATTTAATCCAGGCAGTGGTGTCGGCGGTATTGCGGTGTACAGCAGCGCGATTCAATCAGACGGCAAAGTTGTCATTGCCGGTGATTTTACGTCTGTCGATGGCGTGGCGCGCAATGCAATAGCACGACTCAATAATGATGGATCGCTGGATAACAGTTTCAATCCGGGCACTGGTGTGAATGGCTTTGTTCTTTCCGCTGCCTGGCAGGCGGACGGCAAGATCATCATCGGTGGCAACTTTACTGCGGTGAACGGCGTGGCACGCAACAGCATTGCCCGCCTCAACAGTAACGGTTCACTGGATAACAGTTTCAATCCCGGATCCGGCGCCAACAATTATGTGTATGCCGTAGCGATCCAGACCGATGGCAAAATTATTCTTGGCGGCAACTTCAATACCATCAACGGCACAAGCATCAATCGCATTGCAAGACTCAACAACGATGGATCACTGGATACAACTTTTAATCCAGGCACAGGCGCCAACAACTGGGTGAAAAGCGTAGCCATACAGCCGGATGGAAAAATCATCATCGGCGGTGCATTTACGTTTGTGAACGATGTCGCGCATTACTCGACAGCGCGCCTTAACAGCAACGGCTCCCTTGATGCCTCATTCATCCAGAGTAGTGCAAACAATTATGTCTGGACAATGGCCTTACAAACCGATGGCAAAATCGTGATCGGCGGGTTATTCACCTCCGTTTACGGACAACCGCGTAACCGTATTGCACGACTCAATAACAATGGCTCGCTGGATACCTCCTTCAACCCCGGCGCTGGCGCCAGTGACTCCGTGATCATGACTGCCTTACAAGCCGATGGAAAAATATTGCTCAGTGGCAATTTCTTTCTGGTGAATAACGAAACGCGGAACTATATAGCTCGACTGAACAGCGATGGCTCAGTGGATGCAACTTTTAATCCGGGTACCAGTACAAATGCCCCTATTTACAGCATTGCATTGCAACACGATGACAGAGTAATAATCGGCGGCAATTTCACCGGGGTAGACGGACTATCTCGCAACAGAATTGCACGTTTGTTTGCTGCATCGGATGTAGACAGTGACGGATTATCAGACTTTATCGATACCGATGATGATAACGACACCGTATTGGATGAAACGGATAACTGCCCCGTAAACAGCAACACCAATCAGCTGGATGCGGATCACGATGGCTTCGGCGATGCTTGCGATCCTCATACCGATTCCGACGCTGATTCCGTCGTGGATGTGGCTGACAACTGTCCACTAGTGGCTAATATCAACCAAATCAATTCAGACAATGACGCACAAGGTGACGCGTGTGATAACGATGACGACAATGACACTGTATTGGATGGCGCAGACAACTGCCCTCTTCTGGGCAACAGCAATCAACTCGATACTGACAGTGACGGCCTCGGTGATGTATGTGACCCTACGCCAATTGGTGTTGATACAGACGGTGATGGCGTCGGGGATGCGCACGATGCATTCCCCACCAATCCGTGCGCTACAACCGATACCGATGCTGATGGCAAACCTGACAGTCTTTTGACGTGCCAACCCGAGCAATTACAACTTGCAGCAGATTCTTTTGAAACCGGTAATTTGGCGGCCCTGTCATGGACAACCGGCGGCAATGCAGGCTGGTCTGTACAATCTTCAGAGAAAAAAGACGGCGTGTTTTCTGCCAGAACCGGTGCACTCCCTGCAGGAACCCAGAAATCGTGGCTGCAACTGAATTACACATCATCAACCGCAGGGAAAATTTCGTTCTGGGTTTACTTCAAGCCAGCTATTTTGAGCCAGAGTAAAATCAATTTTTATCTCGATGGCATCAACAAAAACATAACCGGCACATATGCATCGTGGAAACAATTTACCATCGATGTCAGCGCTGGCAGTCACGCATACAAATGGGAGTACGCAAAAAACAACAACAGCATAAGTTCTTCGGTTGAATATGCACTGCTAGACAGCGTAAGGGTAACGGGGATTTCACTTGCTCCGACACTGACACAAGATAATTGTCCACTGATTGCCAATCCAGACCGATACCGACAGTGACGGCAAAGGCAATGTGTGCGATCTCGACATGGATGGCGATGGCATCAGCAATTACATCGACGCTGATCCATTGAACGCCGCTATTCATAGCGAAACATCCCTGCCGCTGAATGGCGCGTTTCGTGGTTCGTCGTTGAAAGAATCGGTCAAATTGCAATAGTGAATTCAACGCTCCCCGCCGCCATTTTCCTGATGGGCCCCACCGCGTCCGGTAAAACGGATCTGGCGGTGGCGCTGACGGAACACCTGCCCTGCGACATCATCAGCGTGGATTCGGCGCTGGTATATCGCGGCATGGACATCGGCACCGCCAAACCGGATGCCGCAACACTTACACGCGCACCACACCGGCTCATCAGTTTTCTCGATCCTTCCGAACCCTACTCCGCTGCGCAATTTCGGCTGGATGCGATGCGCGAAATGGCCGACATCACGGCTCGCGGCCGTATCCCGTTGCTGGTGGGCGGCACCATGCTGTACTTCAAGGTATTGCTGGAAGGCATTGCCGATTTGCCGCCGGCAGATCCTGCCATTCGCGCTGAACTGAGCGCCGATGCCGAACGACTGGGTTGGCCGGCGCTGCACGCACAGCTGGCGGCTGTTGACCCGGAAACCGCTGCGCGTCTGCATCCGAACCATTCGCAGCGTATCTTGCGGGCACTGGAAGTCTACCGGCAGACCGGCACATCGCTGTCCACGCTACAGAAACAGCAGCAATCCGAGCCGCTGCCCTGGCAGGTCACGCAGCTGGCCCTGATGCCGGTGGATCGCGAGGCGCTGAACCGGCGTATCGAACAGCGTTTTGACAAAATGCTGGCCAGCGGGTTTGTCGATGAAGTGCGCGCGCTTCATGCTCGCGGGGATCTGCATAGCGACCTGCCAGCCATCCGCAGCGTTGGCTACCGGCAGGCGTGGGACTATCTCGACGGCAAGCTGGACGAGACAGGATTGCGGGACACCGGCATTGCCGCCACCCGCCAACTGGCCAAACGCCAATTGACCTGGCTGCGCAGTTGGCCCGGTCTGCGCACAATTCCCGTCGCGGAACCTTTTGACATCAAAAAAGTCACAGCAACAGCCTTGAAAAGGCTGGTCGACGGCGGCATATAGGGGTTACAGGCAATAAGACCGGAAATTCCCGCGGTAATTAGCAAGTTTTCAGGGTTTTCCGTACTGTACCATTCCGAACTTCGTGCTATACATGCTCACAGGTTTGCCGTACGGTTTTCTGGCTTCTGGCACAACCTGAATTTCCGCCCAAGGCGGCTTTTTATTTTTGTTACGTTTGTATTTTTATTTTCTAACTTTTTAAAACTTTACTCACTCTCAATCTTTACTCACACATTAAGGAGACTTTTATGTCCAGAGGGCAAAGCTTACAAGACCCTTACTTGAACGTTCTGCGCAAAGAGCGCGTTCCTGTATCGATCTACCTCGTAAACGGCATCAAGCTGCAAGGCCAGATTGATTCTTTTGACCAGTTTGTGGTGCTACTGAAGAACACGGTCAGCCAGATGGTCTACAAACATGCCATTTCTACCGTAGTCCCTTCTCGCCCCGTGCGCTTACCCATGATGAACCCGGCTGCCCCCGCTGGTGCTGCTGCCGTACCCGGCAACCACGAAGGCAACTACAACAAGGGTAGCTTTGACGATGACGATGACGGCTACCACGACCTGGGCAGCTGATGCCCGGGTCCGTCTTCCGCATCTGATGAGATATTGACTGTTGTTTTTTGATAGGCCCGAATCCGGTGAACTGGCGGTGCTGGTTCACCTGGATCTACACCGTCCCCACACCCGAGACGATTTGCGCGAGTTTGAAGAGCTTGTGCTTTCTGCTGGCGGCGATCCTGTATCGATGATTATCGGCTCGCGCGTTTCCCCGAGTGCCCGCTATTTTGTTGGCAAAGGCAAGCTGGAAGAAATCCAGGCGGCTGTACGCGAACACAATGCGGAAATTGTGATTTTTGACCATGAACTATCGCCCAGCCAGGAACGCAATCTTGAAAAATTCCTGGAATGCCGTGTACTCGACCGCACCGGCCTGATCCTCGATATTTTTGCCCAGCGCGCCCGCACCCACGAAGGAAAACTGCAGGTTGAGCTGGCGCAGTTAAAACACATGTCCACCCGGCTCGTTCGCGGCTGGACGCACCTTGAGCGCCAGAAAGGCGGTATAGGGATGCGCGGCCCGGGTGAAACCCAGCTGGAAACCGACCGCCGCCTGTTGCGGGTGCGCATCAAGTCTATCCTCGCCAAGCTCGAGAAAGTG
Organism: Pseudomonadales bacterium; assembly: GCA_035430165.1. Classification (GTDB taxonomy): domain Bacteria; phylum Pseudomonadota; class Gammaproteobacteria; order Pseudomonadales; family UBA7239; genus UBA7239. Next base: position 15,682 of record DAOMGE010000007.1, read on the forward strand.
CGCAGCCAGCGCGAGCAGGGTCGTCGCGGTCGCTCGCGCAGTGCTACACCCACGGTGTCGCTGGTCGGCTATACCAACGCGGGCAAATCGACCCTGTTCAATGCACTGACGCAGGCAGGCGTCTACGCTGCCAACCAGCTGTTCGCCACGCTTGACCCCACCATGCGCCGGCTCGAACTGCCGGACACGGGCCCCATCGTGCTGGCCGATACCGTAGGCTTTATCCGTCACCTGCCGCACCAGCTGGTCGAGGCTTTCCGCAGCACACTGGAGGAAGCCGCCAATGCCGATTTCCTGTTGCACGTGGTCGATGCCGCCAGCGACGAGCGTAGCGACCAGATTTTCCAGGTGGAGGAAGTCCTGACTGAAATCGGTGCCGCCGAAGTACCTAGACTGGAAGTGTTCAACAAGATCGACTTGCTGGACATGCCACCGCGTATCGAACGCGACGAGCAAGGTCGCGCCATCCGCGTCTGGATGTCGGCGCAAACCGGCGCGGGCCTGGACCTGTTGCGGCAGGCGCTCGATGAACATCTGGCCACGGAACAATTTTGCGGCCAGCTACTGCTGAAACCTTCGCAAGCCCGCCTGCGCGCCAGGTTATTTGCCCTGCATGCGATTACCGGCGAACACTTTGACAATGACGGCAACCAGCATATCCGTGTGCGGATGGCACAAAAAGACTGGCACCGCCTGCTGGCCAGTGAGCAGATGCTGGCAGAAGACCTGCTAGAATCCGCTCCCGATTGATTGACCCGCACCAACTGACCTGCATTGACTGACCCAACCGTACGCAAGATCCGTTACTGGAGAATCTGATGGCCTGGAATGAGCCCGGCAACAATGGCAACAAGGGCGGCAACCCCTGGGGCGGCCCCCCGCGCGGCAACAAGAACGACATGCAGGATGTGCTCGACAAGCTCACCGGTATGTTCGGCAGCGGCAGCAACGATGAAGTGCCGACCGCCAAACTCGCTGCACTGGTGATTGGCGGCCTGCTTACACTGTGGGCTACGCTGGGCATTTACCAGCTCGATGAACAGAAACGTGCCGTGGTATTGCGACTGGGTGCGTTCAAGGAAATCGTCGGGCCGGGCGTACACTGGAACCCGCCTTTTATCGACACAGTTATCAAAGAAAACGTGACGCAACAGCGCTCTTACACCGCACAAGGCGTGATGCTGACGGAAGACATCAACATCGTCGATGTGAAATTGTCTGTGCAATACAATATCGGCGACCTGAAAAAATTCGCGCTGGGCATGCGTGATCCGGAAAAAGCGCTGAATGAAGCTACTGACAGCGCCTTGCGCCATGCCGTCGGCAGCTCGAAAATGGACGACGTGCTGACCACTGGCCTGGACAAAATTGCTGTCGATGTCCGCACCCGTTTGCAACAATACCTCGACACCTACCAGAGCGGCATTGTCGTCACTGCCATCAACCTGGAAAAGCCGCAACCTCCCTCCGCCGTGCAAGCCGCGTTTGATGACGTGATCAAGGCGCGCGAAGACGAACAGCGCGTGCAGAATGAAGCACACACCTACGCGAACGGAATCATTCCCGAAGCGCGCGGACTGGCCAAACGCGTGAATCAGGAAGCACTCGCCTATCGCGATCGGGTGGTCGCGCGCGCGCAAGGTGAAACCACACGCTTTGAAGCCCTGCTGCCGGAATACCACAAGGCGCCGGAAGTCACACGGCAGCGCCTGTATCTCGAAACGATTGAACAGGTGATGGCCAATAACAACAAGGTACTGGTGGATGTCGATCACGGCAGCAACATGATTTACCTGCCGCTGGACAAACTTACCGGCAAATCCGCAGACAACAGCAACACCGCTGCCCCGACCAGCACTTCAGGCGCCTCATTGAGTGCAAACGGCAACGCCACACTCAGCCAGGCCGACATGGAAAACCTGAGCGCCAAAATTGAAAGCAAGGTGCGTGAAGACCTGCAAAGCAAAACCCGTTCCGAATCCGGACGTCGCCGGGAGAATCGCCAATGAACCGCCTGGGTAATCTCTTCCTCGTTGTTATTGTCTCCTTGTGGTCAGTGGGACAGTTTGTTTTTGTTGTGAATGAATTTGAAAAAGTGGTGTTGCTCGAATTCGGAAAAATGGTGCAGAGCAATATCGCACCCGGCATCCATTTCAAGTGGCCCTTTATCGATCAGGCACGACGTTTTGACAGCCGTATCCTCACGCTGGAAACACGTCCGGAACGCTATCCGACCGTTGAAAAAAAATCCGTCATTGTCGATCTGTACGCCCACTGGCGCATCACCGATGTCGCACGTTACTACACTGCCACCGGCGGCGATGAAACTCGCGCAGAAATGCTGATTTCACAGCGTATCAATTCCGGCTTGCGCGACCAGTTCGGTGTGCGCACCCTGCAGGAAGTGGTATCCGGCGAGCGCGACAAGCTAATGGTGGACATGCGCGATAAACTTTCCGCCAGCACGCGCGAGGAACTCGGCATTGAAATGATCGATGTCCGCGTCAAGCGCATCGACCTGCCCGACGAAGTCAGCAGCACCGTCTACGAGCGCATGAATTCCGAGCGGGCACAGGAAGCGCGTAAACACCGCTCCGAAGGTGTCGAGATTGCTGAAGGCATCCGCGCAGATGCCGATCGCCAACGCATCATCATTGAGGCGGAAGCCTATCGCGATGCAGAAAAATTGCGCGGCATGGGCGATGCCGAAGCCTCTGCCATTTATACTGCAGCACTGAGCAAGGATCCCGAGTTCTATGCATTCACTCGCAGCCTGCAGGCCTACAAGACCAGCCTGTCTGGCAAGGGCGACCTGCTGGTACTCGATCCCGGCAGTGAATTTTTCCACTACCTGAAAAACAGCAATGGCAAAAATAAATAACGCGATCTCGACTGCCAGTAGCGCGCTGGCCAGCATTTTCCTTGCTGTTTACAGTGCCGGCACAGCAGCGATGCCTGATGTGCAGGTCAACGGCCTGCTGCCGAACCAGGCCGTTGTGACCATCAATGGCCAGCAGCACATCCTGAAATCCGGCAAGACCAGTCCGGAAGGTGTGACGCTGATGGCATCCGACAGCAAACAGGCCACGTTTTCCTGGCAGGGCCAGGAATTCAATCGCACGCTGAACAAGGACATCACCAGCAATTTCACCCCGAAAGCAGCCAGAAGCGAAGTGCGTATCGAGCGCGGCGAGCAAAATCACTTTTTTACGCCCGGCATGATCAACGGCCGGCAAGTGCATTTCATGATCGATACCGGCGCCACATCAGTCGCCATGGATATGCATGAGGCGGACAGGCTCGGCATTGACTGGCGCAACGGCAAGCGCTTCCTGGCTTCAACCGCCGGCGGTGCAACACCCAGCTATTCTGTAGTCCTTAAATCGGTCACGGTTGGCGACATCACCATCAATAACGTGGAAGGCTCCGTGATCGTCGCCAATATGGGATCCGAAATCCTGCTCGGCATGACCTTCCTGCAACAGACAGAAATGCGCGAAGACAATAACGCACTCGTCCTGACCAAGAAGTACTAGTACCGAGGGGTTTCCTGTGTCATTCCGTTTTGTAGAATCCTCCCGCCTGCCAACTGCCTGGGGTGAATTCACCATCCATGGGTTTGAAGGCATCGATTCCGGAAGCCTTGCCGACCGCAAGGAACACGTGGCGCTGACCATGGGCGATGTCACCGATGGCCAGCCGGTATTGGGTCGTATCCACTCCGAATGCCTCACTGGCGATGTGCTGCACAGCCTGCGCTGTGATTGCGGCGCACAGCTGGCAGCTGCGATGGAAGCGATTGCGCAGGAAGGCCGTGGCGTGTTGCTGTACCTTCGCCAGGAAGGCCGTGGTATCGGCCTGATCAACAAGATCAAGGCCTACCATTTGCAGGATCAGGGGGCCGATACTGTCGAAGCCAATGAACAGCTGGGCTTCGGCGCCGATATGCGCGACTACAGCATGATCAAGCCGATGCTTGGCCATCTGCGTATCAAGCAGCTGCGCCTGCTGACCAACAACCCCCGCAAGGTACATGCGCTGGAGGAACAGGGTTTTGCCGTGATCGAACGCATCCCGCTGCAATCGGGTAAAAATCCCCACAACAGCCAGTATCTGGCCACCAAGGCCGGCAAACTTGGCCATCTGCTCGACTAGACCAGACCTGTAACGCTTCGGAAAGCCACTAGTCGCAACGTATACAGTCCCTTGTCCGCCGTGTAATATCCGCGCGCTTTCAAGGGGTCACACCCCGTCCCGGGCCCGGTTATCTGGAGCATCTATGCAGGTTTGCCAGCGAGTAGTCGATTTGCGTCAGCGCCTCCGCACCGGGCGCGCGGCCGGCAAGCGCATCGCCTTTGTTCCCACCATGGGCAACCTGCACGAAGGTCACCTGCAATTGATCCGCCTGGCACGCCAGCATGCCGACATCGTGGTTGCCAGCATCTTCGTCAATCCGCTGCAGTTCGGCCTTAATGAAGACTGGGAGCAATACCCGCGCACCCTGGAGCGCGACAGTGAAATGCTGACCACCGAGGGCTGTGACTTGCTGTTCTGCCCCACCGAACGCGAAATGTACCCGAACGGGATGGAAACACAGACCAAGGTCGAAGTGCCGACCATGACCAATATCCTGTGCGGTGCCTCACGTCCCGGCCATTTTCTCGGTGTCACCACCGTTGTCGCCAAATTGTTCAACATGGTGCAGCCTGATGTCGCCATTTTCGGCATCAAGGACTACCAGCAGCTCGCTGTGATCCGCCGGATGGTCGAGGACCTCTGCATACCGGTAGAGATTGTCGCTGCGCCTATCGCCCGCGCCGATGATGGCCTGGCCCTCAGCTCCCGCAACGGCTACCTGACCCCAGCAGAACGCCCTGTGGCCGTAGCCGTCTACCAACAACTGTGCCACGTGCGTGACCAGATCAGCGCTGGCAGCCGCGACTATGCCCGCCTCGAGAAGGAAGCGACTGCCCGTCTTGAGGAAAGTGGTATGCGCCCCGATTATTTCACTGTCCGGCACGCCAGGACCTTGGAGCCCGCCACGGCGGACGACAAGGATCTGGTACTGCTTGCAGCGGTTTATCTCGGTAAAACACGCCTGATTGATAATCTCAGCGTGCAAATTTGAGTTAGGATATAAAGCGACAATGTCCACTGGGCATGCAAACGCGGAGGTAAAGCGATGCAAACTATTATGTTGAAAGGCAAACTGCACCAGGCGCGCGTGACACACGCAGAGCTCGAATATGACGGCTCCTGCGCTATCGACAATAATCTCGTGAAGCTGGCCGGCCTGCGCGAATTTGAACAGATCCAGATCTACAACATGAGCAACGGCGAACGGTTCACAACGTATGTGATCCTTGCTGAAGCCGGTTCCGGCGTGATTTCTGTAAACGGCGCCGCTGCCCACAAGGCCAAGCCCGGTGATCGCGTGATCATCTGCGCCTATGGCAACTACAGTGAACAGGAACTGATGAATCACAATCCGAAACTGGTGTATCTCGACAAGGATAACCAGGTTGTGCGCACCACCAATACCATCCCTGTACAGGCAGCCTGATTTTACTCAACTGCACACAGTACACCTGACAAAAGCCGGCCCGGGGTCGGCTTTTGTGTTTCAGCCAGGTCATCTTCGCTGTTAGTTAACCACCTTTCGTTTGCGCTACAATGCGCGCCTTCATTTTATCTTCGCGCTGGTTTATTTGCCGTCATGCTGGAAATCAATCCACTACTCAACCTGATCAAGGATCTTCGCGAGCGCTCCAATGCACTCAGGGGGTATCTTTGACTACGCCAACAAGAAAGAACGACTGACCGAAGTCGAGCTGGAACTCGGCGAATCCAGTGTCTGGGACAAACCGGAACGCGCACAGGAACTTGGCCGCGAACGTGCTGCGCTGGAAGCAGTGGTGCGCACACTGGAAGAAATGGAAAGCGGACTGAATGACAATGCTGACCTGCTGGACATGGCTGCGGCGGAAGACGACGAAGACACAGTCGCTGCAGTAGAAGCCGATCTCGATGCACTGCGCAAAAAACTTGAACTGCTCGAATTCCGCCGCATGTTTTCCGGCGAAATGGATCCGAACAATTGTTACCTCGATATACAGGCCGGCTCCGGTGGCACCGAAGCGCAGGACTGGGCAGAAATGTTGCTGCGCATGTATTTGCGCTGGGGCGACGCCAAAGGCTTCAAAACAGAATTGATGGAAGCGTCTGCCGGTGATGTGGCCGGTATCAAATCTGCCACTATCCGTTTTGAAGGTGAATATGCCTACGGCTGGTTGCGCACAGAAACCGGCGTGCATCGCCTGGTGCGCAAATCACCGTTTGATTCCGGCAATCGTCGTCACACTTCATTTTCTTCCGTGTTTGTATCGCCGGAAATTGATGACAAGATCAATATCGAAATCAATCCTGCCGATCTGAAAACCGACGTCTACCGCGCTTCCGGTGCCGGCGGCCAGCACGTCAACAAAACCGAATCCGCTGTGCGGATCACCCACGTTCCCAGCGGCATTATCGTGCAGTGCCAGTCACAGCGTTCGCAGCATGCCAACCGCGACTTTGCGATGAAACAACTGGCATCCAAACTTTACGAAATGGAAATGCAGAAACGCCGCGAAAAAGCGCAGGCGGTAGAAGATAGCAAATCCGATATTGGTTGGGGCAGCCAGATCCGCTCCTACGTACTCGACGATTCACGCATCAAGGATTTGCGCACCGGCGTGGAAACACGCAACACGCAGCCGGTGCTCGACGGCGATATCGACCAGTTTATTGTTGCCAGTTTGAAAAGCGGACTCTAGATCATGAATGAAAAGCAGACTGTGAACGAAGCAAAAAACGCACCATCGGAAGAAAACAGACTGATTGCAGAGCGCCGCGCCAAACTGGACGCGATTCGTGCGAGAGGCCCTGCCTTCCCGAATGCATTCCGTCGTGACAGTCTCGCCGCCAACCTGCAAAAAGAACTCGGTGAAAAATCGAAGGAAGAACTGGAACAACTGGATCGCAAAGCTGCTGTCGCTGGCCGCATCATGGCCAAGCGCGGCCCGTTCCTGGTTTTGCAGGATGTGAGCGATCGCATCCAGCTCTACATCGACAAGACGCACGCACAAGCCGACGAAATCAAGAGCTGGGATATTGGCGACATCGTCGGCTGTACCGGCCCGGTGCACAAATCCGGCAAGGGCGATCTGTATGTATTGATTGAAACCGCGCAACTTCTTACCAAATCCTTGCGTCCATTGCCGGACAAATGGCACGGCCTTTCTGACACGGAAACCCGTTATCGCCAACGCTATGTCGACCTGATTGTGAATGATGACGTGAAACGCGTGTTCCGCACACGCTCTGTTGTCATCGACGCCATCCGCGACTACCTGACCGACCGCGATTTCCTCGAAGTGGAAACGCCAATGATGCAAGTGATTCCCGGCGGCGCCACCGCCAAACCGTTTGTCACTTATCACAATGCACTCGACCAGCAAATGTACCTGCGCATTGCACCGGAACTTTATCTGAAACGACTGGTAGTCGGTGGCTTTGATCGTGTATTCGAAATCAACCGCAATTTCCGCAACGAAGGCTTGTCGACGCGCCACAATCCCGAATTCACCATGCTGGAGTTTTACCAGGCGTATGCCGATTATCGCGACCTGATGGATCTGACGGAAAACATGTTGCGCTATGTCGCACATCGCGCACTCGGCAGCGCGCAATTCATCAACACCGTCCGCAATGAGGCGGGAGAAATCACGGAAACCCGCGAATTCGATTTTGACAAACCCTTCACCCGCATCAGCGTGTTTGACTCCATTCTGCACTTCAATGGCGACATCACGGCAGCGGAACTGCAGACACTGGACGGCGCACGCGCTATCGCAAAAAAACTCGGCATACCGCTAAAGGATTCGTATGGTCTCGGCAAGGTACAGATCGAGATATTTGAAAAAACCGTAGAGCACCGCCTGATGCAGCCTACCTTCATCACGGAATACCCAACCGAAGTATCGCCACTGGCACGTCGCAGTGACAGCAATCCGTTTGTAACGGACCGGTTTGAATTTTTTGTCGGCGGCCGCGAAATAGCGAATGGTTTTTCCGAGTTGAATGATGCCGAAGACCAGGCCGAACGTTTCCGCAAACAGGTAGAAGACAAGGACGCCGGTGATGAAGAAGCCATGCATTACGATGCCGATTACATCACTGCCCTGGAATACGGTTTGCCACCAACAGCCGGTGAAGGCATTGGCATTGATCGACTTGTCATGTTGCTGACCGATTCACCCTCGATTCGCGATGTAGTGCTGTTCCCGCACATGCGTCCGCAAGCCTGATTGCGCGTTTCGATACTGACCCGGTGATATCACGATGATTCACCATTTTATCGAAGCAAAAGCCAACAGGTTACTGCAAGCCGTGCGGGACAGCCGCTGGTTCCTGCCCGTGCTGTTCCTGCTCGCTATCGCCAGCACACTGTCGATGCTGGTGCCGTTTACATCGATTCTGGTGATTGCCGTGCTTGCCCAACCGACACGCTGGCGCAGCGCATTTTGCTGGGGCAGCGCCGGCAGCGCACTGGGCGGCAGCATTATCACGCTGGCATTTCACCAACTGGGCTGGATACAGGTTTACCAGAAATTTCCCGAACTCGCCTCTTCGCCCGCCTGGCACAGCGTACTGATATGGACTGCCGAGTACGGCCTGCGCGCATTGGCCGTCATCGCTGCCTTGCCATTGCCGCAAACACCGGCACTGATTTTTTGCAGCATTTCGCAGCAACCGCTGTGGGGCGTATTTCTCGCCCTGTTTTTTGGTAAATTCGTGAAATATGGCGTGGTGGCTGCAACGGTTTCTGTTTTTCCTGATCGTTTCATGAGTTTTATCCGCACCATGCAAAACACAAACAGCAGCAACAGCACGAAGCAATCATCGCCATGAATGCAGTGAACCACACACGCAATATCAAACTTGATCCTGAATGGCTGGATCTGTTGCGCGATGAATTCGATGCGCCCTACATGCAGGATTTGCGTGCATTTCTCGCTGCAGAAAAGCAGCGCGGCAAAATTATCTATCCGCCCGGCGCACTCTGGTTTAACGCACTGAACCACACACCGTTTTCAAAAGTAAAAGTTGTGATACTCGGGCAAGATCCCTACCACGGCCCACACCAGGCACATGGCCTGTGTTTCTCGGTGCTGGAAGGTGTTGCGCCCCCACCCTCTCTGGTCAATATCTTTGCGGAAATCAAACGCGATCTCGGGATTGCACCACCAGCCCATGGCAATCTCACTGCCTGGGCAGACCAGGGCGTGCTATTGCTGAATGCCGTGCTGACTGTCGAGCAGGCAAAAGCGGGCTCACACCAGGGCAAGGGCTGGGAACGCTTTACCGACAGGATTGTTGAATTGCTGAATGCACAACGTGAACATCTGGTGTTTTTGTTGTGGGGAAGTTACGCACAGAAAAAAGGTGCGCTGATCGATCGCAAGAAACATCTGGTACTGGCTTCACCACACCCGTCACCGCTATCTGCGTATCGCGGCTTTATTGGTAACGGCCATTTTTCCAGCGCCAATGCCTATTTACAGAAACAGGGACAGGATCCGATCGACTGGCAACTGCCACCCACCCCGCGCTGATGACACTCAGTGCGACACAGCGTAGATCAGTTTTTGTACCAACTCGGCAGCTTCATCTGACACATCGATAATCTGGCAACCCGCCCAGTACATAGCAGCCTTGCCTTCGGCAGGATTGGTCCACAAGCAATCGATGCCAAGGTTAATCGAGCAATTGCTAACGCCAGTAATTACGCCGTCACCGATATTCAATCGAATCTGGTAAAGACAATCCGGCTGCAAGGGCTTGCTGTTAACCAGCATGATGCCTTCCTGCGAAAGGTTCACCACAACACCCAGCGATTCACCACTGTCCTGCTCTACCACCGTGACGGCATCCCGCAAGGTATGGCGGGGATGTTTGCGACGGCTCTGAAAATTCGGCGTTTCCATGTCTCTACTCATATCGTGATACGGTTTCTATTAAATACATTCAAGGCAAATTACTCTGTGACGGCCGTCTTCAAACGCATAAAAATATTCTCCAGTGCGCGCTCAAAAAATGGCTTGGCCGATCCGGAAATGATGCGCGCCTGCCCCGCGAGAATCAGGCGGGCGATATCAAGTCCAGACTTTGTTGAAATCTGTTTGCCGCTGCGATCGACCAGCATGTAGCGCGATGTTCGCGCATTGAACCATGCCACCTTGGCCCGCAGGTTGCGGTACTGGTCCAGCTCGTCAAACTCCATCCAGGTGCCGAACTCTATCATTGACAGTTTTTGCACCAGATCGCGTTCATCCGCCGTCATCACGTTGACATCCGGCGCATCCTCGCCGATATCCTCCGCAGCCTCTGCCTCAATTTCTGCGCGTTTCACAGGCCCCAGCGGCTCGGCAGCCAGATTTTGCAATGCGAGCATCTGCGATTGTGTCAGCGCTTCTTGTAAGCGATTGCCCTTGGCCTGGTCGTAGGCAATCGTTTCAAGTGCAGTCTGCACTTTCCCTTGCAGTGATTCCTGGATCAGCATCAAGCGGTTGCGTTCATTGGTATCCATCTTGGGCTGGATACTCCAGATCAGGTCTTCGACCGTATCCAGTCCCTCCTGCCATTGCGATGATTCTTCACCGTGACGCAGCAAGGTAAACGTCAGGTAATCCGACCACGGGTGCAGCAACAGTACGATCATGTGCGAAGGCAAATCAAAACTATCCATACGCTTGCGCACTTCGTACAACACACGTCGCTTCACTTCACGCAGGCGATCCTCGCCCTCGGCTTTTTCACGGGCGCGTCTTTCCATCAGGCCAATGTTGTGCTCAACCTTCTGGTTGAACTCCTGCATTTCCTGCAGCAACTCGACAAACAAACCCATGTCATGGCGGAACTCGGTCAGTATGCGGCGCACCACCGATTTGATTTTGGGAAATACCTTGAACTGGCTGTCACCGTCGCTGTTGACCCAGCGCGTGCCTGCTTCCGCGAGACTGTTCAGCAAAAGCCGCGACGGGTGTTCAGGACTTTCAAACAGGGCGCGATCAATGAACGCCGCCTTCAGGTAAGGCGTATGCAGGTAACTCAGTACAGCCTTCACGGCGTCTGGCAACTGGCGATCACCGAGCATGTACTCGAAGATCATGCCCACCAGATCGATCAGGCGACTGTTTTCGTCACCGAGGTGTTTGTCATCGCCAATCTGTTCCCGCAACTGGTGTGTCACCGCCTGGAACTGCGCAAGCGTCATTGCCGGCGGTACAGCTGCCTGTTCGATTGTCTCGGCGTGGCTGGCCAACGCAACGGCTGACAGTGCCGTCACCACTTCGCCATGGGAGACCGTTGCGCTGCTGCCATGCGTCGGGAGCGATGCCGCGCCTAGCTGCTGCAGGGCCCGGATAGCACTGTACAGCTGCTGTTGTATGTTTTCGCTGCTGCCCTCGAATCGTTCGGGGATACCCGCAGGCATAGCCGGTGCCGGTTTGGCCGGCGCCGGGGGGCTGGGCGCGGCAGCTTGTTGCGCAGCCGGCGTTGCCGGTCTGGGACGGGCCCCGCTGCTGCCCACCCCATAACGCAGGTTCGGTAATACCCCCTGGCTGATGAGGTAATCATTGGCAGATTTGTACAAGTCGCCCAGTTTTTCCAGCAAGACTTTTTCAAAAATGCGGAAGAACAGTACGGTCAGGCGCGAATCGAGCTTGAGCAGGTGTACTTCCGCCTGCAAGGCATCGGCAAACTGGTAAGGGCCGAGCGGGTTGCCATCTTCCGACAACTTGCGACCGCCCTTGAGTACGGCCATACGCTGGTTTAATGCATACAAGGATTCGGCAAAGCGGGTTTCAGCGCGACGTGACAATGACGACGACGCGAGGTTTTCTTCCAGCTCATCATTGGCCACAAGCGACAGGTCGGCAGACATGTCTTCCTTGCGCGTATCCTTGCCACCGAGTTCATTGCGCTGGAATTGCTGGAAGCCATCGGCGAGATGTTTCTTGAAGGCATTGCCAAGCATCGCTTTCTGGCGCTTGGTTTCCCGGACCAGCTGCAGCAAACGCCACTGCTGCTCATTGTTTTTGGCCATATCGGCCATTTCCATGAGCCGCGATTCCACGGCAGGCAGGTATTGCTCCTGCAATTTATCAGCAAAACTTACGGCAAGATTCTGCAGCTCTGCGAGATGCCTTGCAGTCTGGTTACTATCCATTTATCACGCCGCCATCACAAACAGGGTCACGATACAGGCTATCGACGCCATCCAGACCACGCTGCGCAAAGTGGCTTTGTCCAGCACATACATCAAACCATACACGAGCCGGCATGCGACAAAACCGGCAGCGATCATGTTCACATTGGCCTGTGCCACTGCAGCGCGTTCCGCCAGCAACACTGCCACAGCAAACAGCGGGAATGTTTCCTGTCCATTCTGCACCGCCCAGTAGGCACGCTTGCGTGCGCCTTCGATCCTTTCCATGTAATCGCGCGGTTTGCTGTTATCAAAATCCTTGCTGGCCTTCGCGTAAATGGTAAACACAAAGGGCACACCCAGTCCGGCTACCAGGATGCACCAGTCTGCGAGCGTCATCACCAAAGGCATTGTCATCACTATTTCCCCGTTCAATAAAAATATTACCGGAATCCTGTCATGATCCGGTCAGGAGGTGAAAGCATCACCCAACTCATGATCCATATCCAGCGCCGGCTGGTCTTCTGCCGGGCGACCAACCAGACGCGCCGGCACACCTGCTGCCGTGCTGTGTGGCGGCACATCCTGCATCACCACACTGCCTGCGCCGATCTTGGCGCCTTCACCGATTTGCACAGCGCCGAGAACTTTAGCACCTGCCGATAACAATACACCACGGCGTATCTTCGGGTGGCGATCGCACCCGCGTTGTTTGCCACTGCCGCCAAGGGTGACCGCATGCAGCATCGACACATCATCCTCGATCACTACCGTTTCACCGATCACCACGCCAGTAGCATGGTCGATCATGATACCGCCGCCAATACAGGCGCCGGGATGGATATCGACAGCAAACACTTCACTCATGCGATTCTGGATTTGCAGGGCAAGCATCTTGCGATCCTGCAACCACAACCAGTGCGCGACACGATATGCCTGCAGCGCATGGAAACCCTTGAAATAGAGCAACGGCATCAGGTAATGGTCGCAGGCGGCGTCACGCTCGAAAGAGGCGTTAATGTCACGGCACAGACTGGTCATGATGCCCGGGTCGCTGCGCATCGCCTCCAGGCAGACATCGCGCAACAGCAACGCCGGCACCGTATTGCTGTCCAGCAGGTTGGCAAGATGAAAACTCACCGCCTCCGCCAGCGAAGACTGGTGCAGGATCACATTGTGCAGGTAACTCGCCAGCACCGGTTCGGCAGCTGCCACTGCGCGGGCTTCCGTGCGCAAAACCTGCCAGAGTTGCTCCGGAGTGGATGGTGACTGATGCATCAGTTTGCCTGCATGGCTACCAGGATTGCCGGCAATTCTGACATATCCGTGAAGGCAACCGTATCCTTCATTTGCCCAGCCAACTCACGCGGCACAAACGCGCAGACACGCATCCCGGCTGCCAGTGCCGCCTGCATGCCGGGCGCGGAATCCTCGATCACAATGCAGTCCACCGGCGCGTAACGTTCAGCCTGCGCAGCGTGCAGGAACAGATCCGGTGCCGGCTTGCCCCTTGCAACCTCGCTGGCGCTGTATAAACGGTTTACCAGTCTCGGCAACAAACCGGTGTGCGACAAGGTCACCTGCATTTTTTCATGGCTGCCACTGGACGCCACGCAATATCGCCAACCCGCGTCATCCAGGAAATCCAGCACTTCGCGTGCACCCGGCACCGGTGCCAGTGATTGCGAGAAACGCGCATAAGTCTCCGCCTGCAACCGTGAAAAAAAATCTTCCGGCAGAACGATGCCGTGCGCGTCGGCAATATGCCTTTCACAACTCGACAGCGACAGCCCGGTGAAATGCTGGCGACAATCCGCCGCACTGTAATCCAGCCCGACATTGGCCAGATGCTCGGCAAACACAGCGCTCGCGATAGCTTCGCTGTCCATCAGCACACCGTCGCAATCAAAAATAACCAGGGGATTTCTCTTGCCTGTCATGCCGGTGATGACACCCGGATGTAACGATGGAATATGTCAGGCCAGTGCCTGCGGATAGCAGCTTTCAGCGCAATATCCTGTGTGGCAATCCAGTCAGCGAGGCGGGATTCGTCAAGCAGGGCATCATATTGCGAGGCCACCGGTGCGAAGGACAAATGCCAGCGCTCCGGTGCAATGCCACCGCGATCCCTCGCATAGGGTCGGAAAAAAAAGGCACCCGGCTGTGCCAGCTGCCGGTCGAGCCAGTCATGCAATGCAGCGAAAGGGCCCGCGCCACTGCTCTCCGCAGCGGTCAGCTGCACCGCATAGTCAGCAGGTACAGCGCGACTGTCATACACATCGACATCGCTGCCCCAGTGATGGCGCGAACAACCCGGGATCGCCGACCAGCGCAACATGGCAAACAGCAATTCGTCCTCGGTGAGCTGACGGGTGTCGAGCACGCCACCATCGCTGTCGAGCACGGCGCGCTTGCCCGTGGCCTTGCCTTGCCAGATAAGGTTCTGGCGTTCAAAACTGCGGTAGGCACTGGCAATCGACAAACCGAATCCTGCCGCTGCCGCCGCGTCAACCAGCGACTGCCAGGCCGGCAGCATATCGCGGTGTACCAGAAACCGGCCGGCTGGATCTGTCGCCACCAGTGCCGGATTGTGTTGGCCTGTCAGTGCCTGCCAGTGTTCATCCATCTGCGAGATCTTCGGGGACTGGTTGCGGTTGCGTATTATTGTACGCGACGTATCATGAGGCTGCGCGTGCGTGTAAGGCGAGGCAAACACAATCCGTCCAGGATGCAGCAAGTGAATGCAGTAGAGAAAAAGCTGATCGAGCTGAAAAACATGGGGGCAGCTTCAGTGAACATACTGAATGCTATCGGCGTGCGCACGAGTGCAGACCTCGCTGCCATCGGTTCTGTGCAAGCCTATCGCCGTATCCGGCAACGCGGCATCCATGTATCACGCGCCATGCTGTACGCCATGGAAGGGGCGCTGATGGATGTGCACTGGAAATCACTCGATCCCGCCCTGAAAGTCCAACTGGTACAAATGGCGGATCGTATTGAACGCGAAGAAAGCGAGTCTGAAAAAGCCTGAATCTACTTCAGTTCGGCCCTGGTCGTGCCACAACGCTTGCAACGATACACAGTGACCAGCTTGCCCTGCTTCACATCAAAGCGGTTTTCGGTTACCACTTCCCAGCTATGGAAATTATTGCCGCACAAGGTCGACTGCTTGCCCTTTTTCTTGCGCTGTTCCTTGCGGAATTTATCCAGGGAGACAATGTCGCTCATCACTGCCAGGCCATCATGTATGCGCTGCCCTGCTGATCACCCGGTTGCGCCAGATAAAATCGACAGGCCATAATTTTTGCGGATGGCGGTAAGCCTTCCACAGCACTGCATAGGATTTTTTTTCAGCAGGATGCAAGACTGCCGGTGCAATCTCTGCCAGCGGCAACAACACAAAAGCATTGTCGAGGATTTCTGCACGCGGCAGGGCGATACCATCTACCACACCACAACAGTCATCATAGGTCAGGATATCGATATCGAGTGTCCTGCCGGAAAAACGCGTTTCGCTGCGCGTGCGACCGCTGCGGTGTTCAATATCACGCAACAACACAGACAATGCCCCGACGGGCAGCGTTGTATCAAATCCCGCCACAAGATTGAGGAAATGGTCGCCGACAAAGCCGACGGCCTCGCTTTCATACACAGATGAAACCAGCAGCTCCCCAAACCGGTCAGCCAATGCATCCAGCCCTGCGACAATATGTTTCTCGCGCTCGATGTTGCTGCCAATACTGACATACACTTTTGCCATTTCAGGAAACCCTACTGCCTGTCGCCGCGCTCGATCAGCAAACCAACATCTTGCGCACCGCGCAAGGCACCGGGCTTGCTGATACGCAAACGCAACCAGGTGACACGAAATTCGTTTCGCACAATATCTGCCACAGCTTCGGCGAGCGCTTCAATCAACTGGAACTGGCTCTGTTCGATAAACTGGATCAGTCGCTTGGAAATAGCCTTGTAATCCAGTGCATCCACGATGTCATCACTGGCTGCAGCCGCGCGGATATCCGCCGCCATGTCCAGATCCAGGCTGACGATCTGTTTGACTTCGCGTTCCCACTGGAAAATCCCGATAATGGTTTCGATACGCAAATCACGGATATAGACGATATCGTTCTGCTTCTGGCTCATGATCCCGATTGTCCTGCAACGTTGTGGCTGATAGTCGGCAAACTTTCCAGTGACCAGCGCGGGAAACAATGGATGGCCAATGGCTCGTGCTGGCCTGCCAGCAAACGCTGGCAACCGGCATAGGCAATCATTGCGCCGTTATCGGTACAAAACTGCGGGCGCGGATAAAACACGTCTGCCTTGCCTGCCAGCGCGGCATGCAATTTTTCACGCAGGCGACGATTCGCGCTGACGCCACCGGCCATCACCAGTTGTTTCAATCCCGTCTGTTCAATCGCGCGTTTGCACTTGATCACCAGTGTATCCACTACCGCTTCCTGGAATGCCCACGCAATATCCGCGCAGGTCTGTTCATCCGGCAAACCGCTGTCGCCTGTATGCTGGTTCACCGTCGTGAGCGCAAATGTTTTCAATCCGCTGAAACTGAAATCGAGGCCCGGCCTGTCGGTCATGGGTCGCGGAAATACAAAACGCGACGGATTGCCACGCTCCGCCAGTTTGCTGATTTGCGGGCCACCGGGATAATCGAGATCGAGCAGCTTTGCTGTTTTATCAAACGCTTCACCGGCAGCATCATCGAGCGATTCGCCCAGTAATTTGTACGCGCCGACACCGGACACTTCCACCAGTTGCGTGTGGCCGCCGGACACCAGTAATGCGACAAACGGAAACACCGGCGCCGGATTTTCCAGCATCGGTGCCAGCAAATGCCCTTCCATGTGATGCACGCCAATGGCCGGTATTCCCAGCGACCACGCCAGCGTGCGGCCAAACGTAGCGCCGACCAGCAAGGCGCCCAACAAACCGGGGCCGGCCGTATAGGCAATACCGTCGATCGCCGTTTTCTCGCAACTGGCCTGTGCCAATACCTCATCAATCAATGGCACCAGACGGCGCACATGGTCGCGCGACGCCAACTCCGGCACCACGCCGCCGTATTCGCTGTGCAGGGCAACCTGGCTGTGCAGGGCTTCAGCGAGCAGGCCGTCTTCGCTATCGTAAATAGCTACACCGGTTTCATCACACGAGGTTTCAATACCGAGAACGCGCATATCAGAGAATCAGACGCCGGATATCCGACACTTCCTCAACGAGAAAGGTAAAAAAGCGACCTGCATCTGCGCCATTGATCACACGATGGTCGTAAGACAATGTCAGCGGCAACATCTTGCGTGGCAAAAATTCCTTGCCGTTCCACTGCGGCTTGACTTGCGTTTTCGATACGCCAAGTATCGCCACTTCCGGTGTATTCACGATGGGTGTAAAGCCTTGTCCGCCCATCGCGCCCAGACTGGAAATGGTGAAGCAACCGCCCTGCATATCGCCCGGCATCAATTTACCGTTGCGGGCTTTTTCCGAAAGCAAGGCAATTTCCGCACCGATATCCCACAACCCTTTTTTATCCACATCGCGAATCACGGGCACCATCAAACCCATCGGCGTATCAACGGCCACACCGATATGCACATAATTTTTCTGCGCATAATTTTCACCGTCACTTAACAACGAGCGATTAAATTTCGGATGTTCACGCAAGGCATTGGCAGACGCTTTCAGGAGAAACGCCAGCGGTGTGATCCTGATCTTGCGCTTTTCCATGTCGGCTTTCATGTCGGCACGAAAATCTTCCAGATCAGTGACATCCGCTTCATCCCATTGCGTCACATGCGGCACGTTGAGCCAAGAACGATGCATGTTGTCGCGCGTGATCTTGTCGATACGCGTTAACGGCAACACCTGCACCTCGCCGAATTTTGCGAAATCCACCGCAGGTACCGCAGGAATAGCACTGCCGGAAACTGACGTGGCAGCTGTCGCAACTTTATTGACCAGTAATTTGACGTAACGGCGTACATCTTCTTTTGTCACACGACCACGCGGGCCACTTGCGGCAACTTCACGCAATTCCACACCGAGTTCGCGCACCAGTTTGCGCACGGCGGGGCCTGCATAAATTTCCGCATCGGATTTCGCTGCCGGATTACCGTTTGCATGCAATGCGGTGATTGGGGCAGGCGCTTCCGTTTTGGGTGCTGCCGTTTTTATTGTTTCGGGTTTGCTTGCTGCAAGGTTGA
>DAOMGE010000007.1:34249-35560 GCA_035430165.1 Pseudomonadales bacterium
GGTTTCGGTCTTGATAGTTTCGGTCTTGATAGTTTCGGTCTTGATGGCTTCCGTCGTTGGTGGCGTAGCAGATTCGGCAGCAGCCGTTTCGATCACCGCCACCACAGCACCGCTATTGACCTTGTCACCAATTTTCACGGTGAGTTCGAGCACCTTGCCTGCGCAGGTGCTCGGCACTTCCATCGACGCCTTGGCGCTTTCCAGCACCACCAGCGACTGGTCGACCTGCACCGTATCACCGGGTTTGACACACAATTCGATCACGTCGACAGCATCTGCACTGCCCAGATCAGGAATAATTACCGATGCCTTTGCCACATCAACCTCTCAACTGTACAGCGGATGATTTTTATCCGCAGGAATACCGAAAGCCGCGCGCGCATTTTCCACGATTTCCGCCGCAATAGTGCCTTCCTGTTGCAAGGCATAGAGCGCGGCCTGCGCCACAAAAAAGCGATCGACTTCAAAATGGAAACGCAATTGCGCACGGGTGTCACTGCGACCAAATCCGTCCGTGCCCAGCACTTCATAACGGCGTGGTACCCACTGGCGAATCTGGTCGGCATACAACTTCACATAATCGGTGGCGGCAACTATCGGCCCCTGCGTATCCTCCAGCAGCGACTGTACATAGGCCACTTGCGGCGTTTCTGTCGGATGCAGGCGATTCCAGCGATCCACATCAAGGCCATCGCGACGCAACTCATTGAAGCTGGTAACACTCCACACATTCACTTTCAGCTGGAATTTTTCGCGCAGCAACACTGCTGCTGCTTCCACTTCACGCAAGATCGTGCCGGAACCCAGCAATTGCACTTGCGCGTTTTCCTCACGCTGCAAACAGTACATACCGCGCACAATGCCAGCTTCCACACCGGCAGGCATGGCCGACTGCACATAATTTTCATTCATCGCGGTGATGTAATAAAAACGGTTGCGCTGCTCCTCCAGCATTTCTTTCAGGCCTTGCTGGATGATCACCGCGAGTTCGTAACCGTAACAGGGATCGTAGGTAACACAGTTCGGAATATTCGCTGCCAGGATATGGCTGTGGCCATCCTGGTGTTGCAAGCCTTCGCCATTCAGCGTGGTGCGGCCCGCCGTGGCGCCGATCAGGAAGCCGCGCGCACCGGAGTCACCGGCTGCCCACGCCAGATCGCCAATGCGCTGGAAACCGAACATTGAATAAAAAATATAGAATGGCACCAGTGGACAGTTGTGTGTGCTGTACGACGTGGCACAGGCAATCCACGCCGACATCGCGCCCGCTTCATTGATGCCTTCTTCAAGAATTTGTCCCTGCTCGGATTC
>DAOMGE010000007.1:35660-79826 GCA_035430165.1 Pseudomonadales bacterium
GATTTGCGACGGCGCGCCGGCAACGCACCGCCCAGTGCCGCACGGCGTTCACGCATGTACTGCATTTCCTGGCTGTCTTCTGCCGGGCGATAAAACGGAATGGATTCCAGTTCTTCATCCGTGAGTGGAATATCAAACTTGTCGCGGAAATGATGCAGGCTTTCTTCATCGAGTTTCTTGACGGAGTGCGTGTCATTGGTGGCTTCACCGGACGCACCCATGCCATAACCTTTTACGGTTTGCGCGAGAATCACGGTCGGTTTGCCGCCGTTGTTGTTCACCGCTTCCCAGTACGCGGCGTAGACCTTGTACGGATCGTGACCGCCACGATTGAGTTCGCCGATATCGTCATCAGACATATCCTCGACCAGTTTCAACAACTCGGGATATTTGCCGAAGAAATGGTCGCGCGTGTACTTGCCGCCCATGTTCTTGCAGTTCTGCAATTCGCCGTCGACCACTTCATCCATCAATTTTTGCAGCAAGCCCGATTTGTCTTTTTCAAACAAGGCATCCCAGTGTCGGCCCCACAACACCTTGATGACATTCCAGCCGGCGCCACGGAAAACGCCTTCGAGCTCCTGCACAATCTTGCCGTTGCCACGCACCGGGCCGTCGAGCCGTTGCAAATTGCAGTTGACCACGAAAATCAGGTTGTCGAGTTTTTCACGGCCGGCTAGTGCAATCGAACCCAGTGATTCCGGTTCGTCCGTCTCACCATCACCGAGGAAAGCCCAGATCTTGCGATCACCATGATCCACCAGGCCGCGCTTTTGCTGGTACTTCATCACATGCGCCTGGTATATCGCCTGGATCGGGCCGAGCCCCATCGATACCGTCGGGAATTGCCAGTAATCCGGCATCAGCCAGGGGTGCGGATAGGAGGACAAACCGTTGCCACCTACTTCGCGACGGAAGTTGTCGAGCTGTTCTTCGTCCAGCCTGCGCTCCAGGAATGAACGCGCGTAAATACCGGGCGCGCTGTGGCCCTGGTAATAAATCAGGTCGGCCTGCTGCTTGCCGTCACCGCCACGGAAAAAGTAATTGAAGCCGATGTCGTACAGCATCGCCGCCGAAGAAAAGGTAGCGATGTGGCCGCCCATGCCATCTTCACGCTTGTTGGCGCGCATCACCATCGCCAGTGCATTCCAGCGCACCAGCGAACGGATGCGGCGCTCGATATAGACATCGCCCGGCATGCGTTTTTCTTCGGTGAAATGGATGGTGTTGCGATAGGGGGTAGTGATGGCGGTTGGCAACTTCAGGCCTTTTTCATAGGCCTTGGCTGCCAATGTCAGCAGGATAAAGGCGGCGCGCTCACGGCCACCGTACTGGATCAACGCGTCCATGGCCTCCAGCCATTCACGGGTTTCCTGGGGATCGATATCGTCGACCATCCTGACTCCTCAGTTCTGTGCCTTGTAACGGTGCAGACAGTATATGTAAATTTTTTACAAGATGTCTGGCTTGATGCAACGCTCTGCTGCCAACAAGCCCATCACCGAGAGGGAATCCGTGATCTTGCCGGCAAAAATCCAGTCAATAGCCTCGCTGAGCGGTACCCGCAGCACCTCGATGTCTTCTGTGGCCTCGAATGCGGTCTCCCCTTCCGTCAGCCCCTGCGCCAGATAGAGTGCGCCCCCTTCGTCTGTTACCGAGTTGGAAGTATGCAGGTCAAGCAAATGCGACCACCGCGCCGCGCTCAAGCCGGTTTCTTCGCGCAATTCGCGTTTGGCCGTCTCCAGCATGTCTTCGTGAAAGGGCGAGCCGCCTTCCGGGATCTCGATGCTGTAGGCGTTCAGGGTGTAGCGGTACTGTTTCACCAGCCAGACATACCCCTCGTCATCGACCGGCACCACGCCCACCGCACGACTCTTGAAATGCACGACACCGTAAATCCCGTCCGTGCCACCGGGCGTCACCACGTTTTCGTGCGTCAGGCGAATCCACGGATTCTCGTAGACGACTTTTTCATCCAGTTGCTGCCAGGGACCGCGCTGGCGCGGGAACGTTTCGTTTTCCATACAACATCTCAATGACTGTTTCGCAAACCCGCATCAATGGCCATGTAACACTTCCTTGTACTTCACGCCTTCCGGCGGTTTTTCTTCCGTGTAATGCCAGCCACCGTCTGCATCCTGCCAACGATAGGCTTTTGCCGCCTCCATTGCAGATTTTTCTACAGGCTGCGCCGTGGTCTTGCCGCTGGTATCCGGCAGGATGTTGCCGGCTTTGCCGGCAAGCTTCGAGGCAGTACCCGCCAGGGAGGTGGCCGTACCGGAAGCGGGCGAATAGAGCAGCTGCTGTACAAGTCGCCTGATTTTTTCATTGGCCAGCAACACCAGGTAATTGCCTTGCTGCCACTGCTGCACAATGCCGCTGTCTGCCACCACTGCCTTGTAATCTTCCGTGTTACGCACGCGATCGATATTGTGCGCAATATTCTGCAACTGCATCGCCAGCTCTCTCGCTTGCTGCTGCAGATCCGCGCCCTGCAAACCGGCCGTCTCCATAAATTCCATCGCGCGCAAATCCGATTGCAATTCACGAAAACTTTTCAGCTTCATGATGTCGTCAACTGTGCCTTTGTCCAGCACGGAAAAATTATCGGGATTCTGGAACAGTTGTGTGAGCTGCGTTTGCTGGATGAGGTATTTCAGTTCTTCACCGACAACCACCGGTTCCTGCAGCAATTTGCCGACCACCGGTGCAATCCGGTTGCCACTGAGTACATGCTGGCCCGTTTCCGAAACAGCCACTGACGAATACTTCCTGACGCTGGCATCGAGTTGGCCGAACACATCATTATTTTCCGGTGTCGATAGTGTTCCCGCAGGATTTTCATGCGCGGGCACGCCGATTTTTGCCAGCACATCCCCCACATCCATACCGGGAGATTTTCCACTGGCTGCGTGCGCAGCCATGGTCCGAAGCTGCTGTGCATCTGTCATGATGCCCACAGCCCAGACAGTGATCACAGCCAGCACGCCACCCAGTACCAGTCCCAGTGCCGCACCGCCAATACTGCGCTCATCCTGCCATTCTTCCGGTGCCAGTTTTGCAAACAGGCTTGCCAGTGACCCGAATACCAGACTGCCTATAAAAAACAGCAAGAAACTCGCAACCGGCCACACAACCAGCCCATTCACCCATGCCTTGCTGGCGAGAAAATTGGCCAGGGCCGGCGTCTCTTGCCAGGCAAAGGCATAGCAGGCCAGCACCACCAGCAAACGCAGGAAGACGCGGAAAAAACCGCGCACATAACCCCATGCGGTGGCAGCGAGAATGACGAGCAGAAAAATCAGGGTGTACATGTTTTATCGCTCCTGAAAGCCTGTTAACCCAGCAACCGCGTGAATGGCGGCATGCCATCCAGCAAGGCGCGTCCGTACCGTTTTGTTATCAGGCGCTTGTCGAGAATCGTGATACGGCCTGTGTCCGTTTCGGTACGCAACAAACGCCCGGCGGCCTGCACCAGCCGCAGGCTGGCGTCGGCGACCGAAATCTGCATGAACGCATTGCCGCCGTTGGCTTCAATCCATTCAGACAATGTCTGTTCCACCGGATCATCCGGTGGCGCAAACGGAATCTTGGCGATCACCACATGGCGCAAATAATCGCCGGGCAGATCCACACCTTCGGCAAAACTGGCGAGTCCGAAAATCACGCTCGGTTGTTGTTTGTCGACACGCTCGCGATGCAATTGCAGTAGCTGCTGTTTGCTGTAATCGTCCTGCAACAGGATGGCCTGGCGGAATTCGCGCGACACGTCCTGGTACACCTCCAGCATTTGTCGACGCGAGGAAAACAATACCAGTGTCGCTTCCCGCAAATCCACGGAATCGTGCATGAAGGTGATCAACGATTGTGTATGCAATTCGACAAGTCCACCTTCCACCGCCTGTTGCGGCACAATCAACTGTGCGGATTCTGCATAATGAAACGGACTCGGCACCACCACACATGCCGTGTCGGCCGGCAAGCCCGCCCGTGAACGCAGGCGATCAAACTTGCCGAGCGCGGTCAGCGTTGCCGAGGTGATCACCGCTGCAAAACAGCGTTCCCACAAATGATCCTGCAACATCGACACCGGCAACACCGGACTCGCACACACTTCAAGATCAAATCCACTGCCGGTTTCATGCAGGGTCAGCCAGCGCGCCGTCGGCGCTTTGCCGGCTTCGTCTTCACGTGCATACCAACGCCACAAATTTTCGCCGTGGCTGCAGCGCTGCCATAAACCACCGACGGCGGTGAACGCCTGCTCGACCACTTCGCGAACAATATCGCCTGAACGCCCGTCGAGCATTTCCTCGATAGAACCGGACAAGTCGCGCAATACCGCCCCTGCATCACTCCAGCCATGCACAAGTTGTTGCGCCATCTCGCGCAAGTCTTCCGGCACCAGGCCACCGGGAAAACGATACTGCTTTTCGCGCTCCTCACTGCGTCCGGAAAAAACCTGTTCCAGCAAAGGCTGCACGGCTTGCAGTGTGTCCAGCAGGTTTTTTTCCGCATCCGGCCACTGTGCAATCACTGCCTGTACACCGGCTGCACTCGACAACATTTGCGCGACTGCAGCAATCTGCTTCGTCGCATTCTGTATCCAGCGCACACTGCCCTGGATGCGCGAATGCGCCGCAAAATGCTGCAGCGCCTTGTCTGGCAAATGATGGCCTTCGTCAAACACATAAATGGTCTGCTCAGGTGATGACAAGATCGCTCCGCCACCCAGCGCCAGATCCGCGAGCACCAGATCGTGGTTGGCGACGATCACGTCCGCGCCCTGCAAGGTTTCACGTGCGCGAAAAAACGGGCATTGCGTGACATAGGCGCAGCGACGGCCGGTGCACTGGCTGTGGTCGGTCACCAGTCGCTGCCAGTCTTCGTCATCAATGGATCGCGGCCAACTGTCGCGGTCACCATCCCAGCTGCCCGCACCCAGCGCCTCGATAAACTGCTGGTACAACGCCAGGGATTGCTCAGGCAACAAGGCATCCTGCTCGTCGGGATAAAGCGCCTGCGTACCGAGCGTATCGCCGCTGCCATGTGCCAGCTGGAAATCCAGCTTGTAGACACAGGCATAACGACCGCGCCCCTTGGCAAGGGCGTAACTGAACTGAAGCCCGCTGTGACGGCGCAGGTCGGGCAAATCCTTCAGCACGATCTGTTCCTGCAGGGCGACCGTGGCGGTGGCAATGACCAGCGTCTTTTCCAGCGCCTGTGCCAGCGGGATGGCCGCCAACGCATACGCCACCGTCTTGCCGGTGCCCGTACCCGCTTCTACAGCACAGATATGACTGCCTGCCAGGTCGCCATCCGCTCCCGCAGCCGCGACACGCAAGCCTTCGGCATCAACCTGCACGCTGCCCACCGTGCGGGCGATGGCGCCGATCATCAGCTTCTGGCCTTGCCGCGCGGTGAGGCCCCGCTGTTCAAGAAAGCGCGAATAAGCGGTCTGGATGGTCTGTTTCTGGGTATCGGTAAGCACGGCAATCCTGCGGGCAAGCGTATCCTGTAAGAGGTGTCATGGTACCAAATCACCCTGCAACTGATGCAGCAATCCTCCGTTCACCGCAGAAACTTTCAGCGCACCGCGAAGTCAGAAGCTTACGTTGTCAGTCACCCAATGCCCGTTACAATGGGGACGAAACCAAGAAGCCCCATCCAACCCAGGAAGATGTCATGTTTGGCAAACTGTTCAAGTCCGGCACTGTAAAAAAACCGGCCCCCGCTTCGGCAACCGTTGTCGTGGCGGAAACGGTGCAAGCGAAGCCGGAAACACCGTCGATATTGCAACAGCTCACACAGGGCCAGCCCATCGACAGCATCCATGACATCGACACACTGCAGCAACTCGTCAAACACAGCGACAAGCTGGGCAAGAAAACCAACCAGCAAGTACGTGATCGGCTGCATGCCTTGCGCGAGCAGGAAAAAAACCGCCAGCAGCAGCATGAGAAACAGGAAAAAATCTGTGTGCGGCTGGAAACCCTGTCGCGCCTGCAACACCACCCGTTGTTCGACAGCGAATTCACGCACCTGCAACAACAATGGGATGCCTTGCCGGACAAGGACACCGCGCTGGTCACGCGCGTCAGCGCTGCCATTGCACAATGCCGGCAAATCCAGGCAGATGCACTGGCAGAAAAGCAACAGCAGGAACAGGCCGCACGCGAAGCCGCTACACGTGCCGAACAGGAACGGCTTCTTGCCGAACAACGCGCTGCCGAACAAGCGGAGAAAGCACAGCAGTACGCCGAAAAAATACAGGCCTCTGTTGCTGCTGCCGAGGACAAACAGAAATCTGCCGCTGAACAACAGAAAAAAACCGAACAGGTCATCCAGACGTTGCAGCAACAATTGACACAAACGGAAGAAGCTATCGCGAAAGGCGACAGCAAGAAAGCGCGCGAAACACTGGACCGTATCCGCGACAACCTGAAAAAAATCGAACCCAGACGTGCGCACAGTTTCGAGGGCAAACTGCACCTGTTGACCGGCCAGCTCCGCGACCTCCAGGACTGGCAGAATTATGCCGGCTTGCCCAAACTCGAGGCGCTGTGTGCCGAGATGGAAAAACTGGTCGACACGTCACTGCCGGTCTTGCAAAAGGCCGATGCGGTGCATGACCTGCAAAACCAGTGGCGCGCCTTGAAGGTTCCCACCAGCAAACAGTCACAGGCCCTGTGGGATCGCTTCAAGAAAGCGAGTGATACCGCATGGGAACCCTGCGCGGAATATTTTGCGAAAGAGAAAAAACTGCGTGCCTTCAACCTGCAACAACGGCAGGCGATCTGCGATGCACTGGAGCAGTTTTTTACTGGCCAGGACTGGGAGAAGGCTGACTGGAAAGCGGTATCACGCATACTCGAAAAATCGAAACAGGAGTTTCATGATTTCCATCCGGTCGAACGCACGGAAGAAAAAACCATCCGTGCACGTTTCGATGCCGCACTGAAAGCCATCAACAACAAGTTGCTGGATGAGCAGAAAAATAATGAAGAGAAGAAACGTCAGCTGGTGGAAGCGGCGAAAAGTATCGCCACCATGACCGATCTGGATAAAGCCGCCGAACGCGTGCGCCAGTTGCAGGAGCAATGGAAACAGATTGGCCTCACCCGCCGGCATGAAGACCAGAAACTGTGGCAAGCGCTGCAGGAACAGACTGGCCTCGTCTTTGAAAAACGTCGCGCCAGCCAACAGCAACAGCAGCAGGCGTTGCACGACACGATCGAACAGGCCCGGCATATTTGTGAACAGATCGCTGCACTCGCAAGACTCAACGATGCCGCGCTCGCACAAAGCAGCAGCGACTTTGATCGGCTGCAGGCAGAATACAAGGCCATTACCGGCATCCCGGAAAAAAACCAGCAATCCATCAAGAAACAGTTTTATGCGGCCTGTGATGCCTACCGCAACCAGCTGGCCGGCATCAGCAAGCGCCAGCGCCAGCAGCAGCTGCAGGAACTCGCACGCCGCTCGGCACTGTGCGCACAGCTTGAGCAACACGCGTCCGCAGAAAATATCCATGCCGTGGAGAACGCTTGGCAACAACTCGCATTGCCTGCCGAATGGGAACAGGCCATCGAGCGACGCCGCCAGCAATCACTGGCGGCAGCACAGAATGGCCAGTCACCCGATTTCGACGCCAACGAACAATTGTTGCGCGAGCTGTGTGTGGAACTGGAAATCCTGATGGATCTGGAAACACCGGCAGAAGATCGCCAGCGCCGTCGCGATTACCAGATGCGGAAACTGCAACAAGGCCTGGGACAATCCGGTAACAGTAATCGCCATGAGCAACTGGAACGACTGCAGATTGCCTGGTATTGCGCCAGCCCGGCTGCACCCGCCGTGCAATCACAATTGCAACAGCGGTTTGATCTCGCCGCGACGCAGGGGCGTTAACTGTCCACCCAGTCAATATCACCGCAAAACACCTGCAACCCGTCCTTCTGGTGGGTAGCAATCGACAGGGTCACACACAGCGAACCCCCGGTAATCGACAGGTAGGGTTTGCTGATGTGCACACGACCCGGTTCGGCAATCGCTTTCTGGAAATACTGCCGACGCGCCCAGATTGCATTGCGCGCATCATTGAGCGGTTCGAAACGTGCATCCACATCACCCGTGGCGTGGCTGGCCGCAAAATTCGAGCCGATCTGCACACCGCCATCATCCAGGAAATAACAGCGCTTCACCTGCTCCAGCCCGAGAAACGGTGCCAATGCAGCGTCGACCACCACACCCTCACGCATTTTCATCACCGCATCAAAAAACGCCTGTGTATACACCGCCAGACGACGCCGGGTTGATACGGCTTCGAGCTGGCTGTCTTGCAGGAAACGGTTAAACAGTTTGCCGATTGCCGGATGGAAACGCAGGTCCGGCAACATGGCGTGCGGCCTGGCAAAATAATATCCCTGCACGAAATCCACTTCCGATTGCATGGCGATCAACGCCTGCTCTTCTGTTTCCACGCCTTCGACCAGCGCCAGACTGCCAGCTTCATGGATCAGACTGACCAGGCTCGGCAATACACGCTGCACCGTTTTATTGTCGGCAGCCTGCTCGATGATGCTGCGATCCAGTTTGACGATATGCGGTGCAATGCGCAGGATGCGATCGAAATTGGAATGGCCAATGCCAAAATCATCGATCGCAACCAGGCATCCCATATCGCGGTAGTAGCGCACAGATTCCGCCAGGCGGACTTCATCGGTAATTTGCCCCTCGAGGATCTCGATGACGATGCGATGTGGCGGAATGCCGTAGCGCGCCAGTAATTGTCCGAAAAAGGCACCGAACTCACGACCATGCATCGTGACCATCGGATTGATATTGAGAAACAGCCAGCCACTGTCATGCGCTTGCCTCACAAAATTCCTGACATGCAGCGTGCGGCACACACGATCAAGAAACACGGTGTCTTCCAGCGTGCTGGCACTGCCGAACAACACCTCGGGCGAGAATGCGTCGCCACCGGCGCGGCCTGGACGAACCAGCGCCTCGAACCCGACGATGCGCTGGTGAGCAAAACTGTAGACCGGCTGGTAATGGCTGCGCAGCTGCACATCACGGAGCTGCCCGACACTGATCTTCGCCACATCATCAACCTGCTGCAGGCCACTCCTGCCGTTCGACGACAGGAAGCTTTCGATAAAATCCAGATGCAGTGAAGGTTGTTGCGGTTTGTTACCCAGCGTTGTCAACATGAATACGGCCTGGCCCATGTCTGGTTGTCAGTCAGACAGGGCAAGCAATTAACGCGCCACCTGCCGTAGGCCATGCCTGCAGGGGCAGATGCTCACGCAGCCTGCCGGACACAACCTGCATCGCGTCCCACAAGTGTGCATTGCACGCACCGGAATGGTGATCTGCAGCAAGTGGACACCAGTGCCCGCAGCCTGCCGTCTGCTCTTTTTATCGGCAAACTGCTATGCTTCGCGCCCCAGCAAGGTCAGCAGATTTTGCCGGGGCCATAACAAAATTCCCCGCCCTTTACCGCATCAACCGGACACGCAATGACCAACCACAAAGCGATAGTCAGCCTCGCTATTATTGTCAGTATCGCCGCCATTTCCGCCGGCGCCTGGTCTTTCTTCAACCGCCCGATGTCCGCCCCGGACTGGCCGGCCACCATCTCCGGTTTTGCCTACTCACCGTTCCGCAGCGGACAGGATCCTGCGAAAGATATCTATCCGTCCGAAGATGAAATTCGCGCCGATCTCGCACAGCTTTCGCAACAGACAAGACATATCCGCACCTACTCGGTGAAAGGCACCCAGGCCGACATTCCGCGCCTTGCCCGTGAATTCAACATGACCGTGACCCAGGGCATCTGGATCAGCAATATCGAAGCAGACAACGAAGCCGAGATTGCGCGCGCAATCAACGTCATCAACAACAATCCCAATATCACCCTGGTCGTGGTTGGCAACGAAACCCTGTACCGCCATGAAATGGATTTGCCACGCCTGATCGAATACATCGAACAAGTGCGTCGCCAGGTAAAAGTGCCTGTCACCACCGCAGAAACCTGGGATATCTGGTTCAAGCAACCGCAACTGGCGCAGCATGTGGACATTGTCGCTGCGCACATCCTGCCGTTCTGGGAAAGCAAATCGATGGAAGAATCCATGGATTCGTTCACGATGAATCGCGCCGCAGACCTGAAAAAACTGTTCCCGGGAAAACCCCTGTTACTCGGCGAGATCGGCTGGCCCTCTTTCGGCCGTGATCGCGGCGAAGCCAAGGCCAGCCAGGCCAACCAGGCGATCTATTTGCGCACACTCGTCAACAAACTGAACGCCGCCGGTTACGATTATTTTGTCATCGAGGCGTTTGACCAGCTCTGGAAATCCGGTGGTGAAGGTGATGTAGGCAAATACTGGGGCGTCTATAACGTGGATCGCCAGCCGAAATTTCCGTTCACCGGTAGCGTAGTACGGATTCCACAATGGCGTTTGCTCGCCATTGTCTCGATTATTCTTGCGGTACTGGCGCTCGCACTGCTGCTGATCGACAGTTCCGGCCTGCAACAGAAAGGCCGTACCTTCCTCGCCTTTGTCGCCTTTATGTTCGCGTCGTTCCTGGTGTTCGTCACTTACGATTATTCGCAGCAATACATGACGGCACTGAATATTGCACTTGGCATCCTGCTCGTCATTGCCGCTATCGGTGTTTTCATCGTCATGTTTGCGGAAGCGCATGAACTCGCGGAAACCGTCTGGTCACAGCGCCGTCGCCCGTTTGCCGGTGTTGCTACGGAAGAGGGCTATCGCCCGAAAGTCTGCATACAGGTGCCGTGCTACAACGAACCGCCTGACATGGTGAAAGAAACGCTCGATGCACTCGCAGCGCTTGATTATCCCGACTTTGAAGTCATGATCATCGACAACAACACCAAGGACGAAAATGTATGGCGCCCGGTTGAGGAATACTGCAAGCAGCTCGGCCCGCGCTTCCGCTTTTTCCATGTCGCACCACTGGAAGGCTTCAAGGGTGGCGCACTGAACTGGGCACTGGAACGCACATCAGCGGATGCAGAAATCGTCGCGGTTATCGACAGCGATTACTGCGTCAACAAAAACTGGCTCAAACATCTGGTGCCACATTTTGCCGATCCGAAAATGGCGATTGTGCAAGGGCCGCAAGATTATCGGGACGGCGACCAGTCCCTGTTCAAGAAACTGTGCTATGCAGAGTACAAGGGCTTTTTCCATATCGGCATGGTAACGCGCAATGATCGCGACGCGATTATCCAGCACGGCACCATGACCATGATTCGCCGCGATGTCATGGATCGCCTGAAATGGGCCGAGTGGACCATTACGGAAGATGCCGAACTGGGTTTGCGTGCATTTGAAGAAGGATTGTCTGCCGCATATGTGAGTGAGTCTTACGGCAAGGGTGTCATGCCGGATCGCTTTATCGATTACAAGAAACAACGCTTCCGCTGGGCTTACGGCGCGATGCAAATCATGAAAGGCCATTTCAACAGCCTGTTCAAGGGACAGGATACAAAATTGACACGCGGCCAGCGCTACCACTTCATCGCCGGCTGGATGCCGTGGGTCGCCGATGGCATGAACCTGTTTTTCACCGGTGGTGCACTGCTGTGGACAGCCGCGATGTTGCTCGCGCCCACCAAGGTATTGCCGCCGGCGCTGGTATTTGCGCTACCGCCATTGCTGCTGTTTTTCTTCAAACTCGGCAAGATCCTGTACATCTACAAAAGCCATATGAAAGTGCCGATGAGCACATCTATCGGCGCTGCCATTGCCGGCCTCGCGTTATCGCACACGATTGCGAAATCGATTATTTACGGTTTGTTCACCAAGACGATCCCGTTTTTCCGCACACCGAAAATGCGTGAACAGGGCGGCATCATGCTGGCGCTGGCTGAATGCCGTGAGGAACTGTTTTTTCTCTTGCTGTTGTGGGGCGCTGCCGGTTCCATGCTCTGGTGGCACGACATGAGCACCGGTGATTCCTGGGCATGGTTTTTCATGCTGTTGATGCAATCACTCGCTTATCTCGCTGCCGTGTTCATGGCCTTCCTCTCTGTATTGCCGCACAAGCAAACACCGTGACATGTGCCTGATTCCTTTTTTATGTGCCTG
Organism: Pseudomonadales bacterium; assembly: GCA_035430165.1. Classification (GTDB taxonomy): domain Bacteria; phylum Pseudomonadota; class Gammaproteobacteria; order Pseudomonadales; family UBA7239; genus UBA7239. The sequence continues at coordinate 47,789 of DAOMGE010000007.1, forward strand.
ATACTGTTCGCCTGGCACTGCCACCCGCAATACCCGTTGCTGGTGGCCGCCAACCGCGACGAGTTTCATGCACGTCCCACTGCCCCGGTTCATTTCTGGCGTGACTATCCGCATATCCTCGCCGGACGCGATCTGCAGGAAGGCGGCAGCTGGCTCGGCATCAGCACTACCGGTCGCTTTGCCGCACTCACCAATGTACGCGATCCGCACGCGATAAAAGGCGCATTGTCACGCGGATGCCTGGTGCGCGATTTTCTTGACAGCACGCAGTCGCCTGAAGCGTTTCACCGGCAATTGCAACAGCAATTACAACTTCAACCGCACGCATACAGCCCATTCAACTTGTTGATGAGCGACAGCAAACATTTCTTCTACACCAATCATCGGGGCGACCTGCAAAAAATGTCACCGGGTATCTATGCCTTGTCGAATGCAGGCATCGACACACCGTGGCCAAAAGCCATACAGGGCAAACAGGCACTGGCGGATGCACTCACCCGCCCGCTGGACTTCCAGCAAAACCAGGAAAAAATTTTTGCGTTATTGGCCGACAAAAAAATCGCCGCTGACCATGAACTGCCCGACACCGGCATCGGCCTGACCCTTGAACGCATGTTGTCTGCACGTTTTATCCTGTCGGAAGAATATGGCACCCGCAGTTCCACCCTTCTCTCCCAATCCAACGCCAGCGAAATCCGTTTTATAGAACGGCAATTTGGTGCAGCGGGGCAAATCATAGACACACTGCACTACGCCATTGATACCGGAAAACATCAGCATGGATAACGTACTTACCCGCTTCGCCAATGCCTTTCCATTGATTGTGTTCAGTTGCAGCGCACTGTCACTCTGGAATCCCGTGCTCTTTACGTGGTTCACGGGGGATTGGATTACCTACGGTCTCGGCGTGATCATGCTCGGCATGGGCATCACGCTCACGATGGAAGATTTCACGCGCGTGCTGAAATTTCCGTCGTGGGTTTTTGCAGGTATCCTGCTGCATTACACGGTGATGCCATTGTCGGGATGGGCACTGGCGAAGCTGCTTGCATTGCCCGACAACTACGCCACGGGTCTCATTCTGGTGGCGTGCTGCCCTTGCGGCACAGCATCCAATGTCGTGAGTTATCTGGCGCGGGCCAATGTTGCACTGTCTGTCACCCTGACGACCCTTTCGACGATCATTGCTGTCGTGATGACACCCTGGCTCACTGCAGAACTGGTGGGGTCTCGCATGCATGTCGATGCTGGCGGTTTGTTTGTTTCAACATTGCAGGTGGTGTTACTGCCGGTCATTGTCGGTGTGCTGTTGAACCGCTTTGTACCCAGGGTGACGGCACAGTTCATACGCATCAGCCCTTCCATTGCCGTGATTGTCATCGCCCTGATTGTATCTTCCGTGCTGGGCGCAGGGCGCGACCAGGTGTTAACCGTTGGGCCGCGCTTGCTCGCCGCTGTTTTTTTACTGCACATTTCCGGTTTTGTGTTCGGCTATTTATTGTCACGCATATGGCATCGTCGCGAATCGGTTGCGCGCACGATTTCCATTGAAACCGGCATGCAGAATTCCGGCCTCGGTGCGCATCTGGCGAGAAAACATTTTCCGGCAGGTTCAGGCGTTGATATTCCGAGTGCAATATCCGCACTCACCCACTGCATGATCGGCAGTTTACTGGCGGCAATCTGGCGCAGGATTGAACCGAAAGATTGAATGAGCGAATGTGCCGATGAAGCAAGACATCCAGACTCGCGATGATCTCGCGCGCATCGTCACTGTGTTTTACCAGACACTGTTGACGGACCCCATTGTCGGTTTCTTTTTCACTGACATCGTGCAACTGGATCTGGCACAACATATCCCGAAAATTACCGATTTCTGGGCCTTCCAGTTGCTGGGCGACAAAACCTATCGCGGCAATGTGTTTGCCGTGCATCACCAGTTGCATCTCAAGGCAGCACTGACTGCCGACCATTTCCACCGCTGGGTGTTCCTCCTGCACCGGACGATAGACAGTCTGTATACTGGCCCGACAGCGGAAGCCATGAAGCTGAAAGCCGCAGCGATAGCAGCAAAAATGGCAAGCGCACTGGCAAATGGCACGGCAGGTTCGTAAAACAGCGCTATGACAACAACGACCCTATGACAACAACAGCTCTGCACATTCCCGGCTACAGGATCGAGCGCATGCTGGCCAAGGGCGGTATGGCCGAGGTGTTCCTGGCCGAACAGTTGTCCCTGGGTCGCAAGGTGGCAATCAAGGTGGTCGACGCCAGCACCAGCGAGCCTGAATTCCCCGAGAGATTCCTGCACGAGGCACGTCTGGTCGCGGCGCTCAACCACACCCACCTCATCACCATCTACGATTTCGGCCAGCTGGATAGCGGCAAACTGTTCCTGAGCATGGAGTACCTGCAGGGCGGCGACCTGGAAGAGCGCCTGGCGCGCGGCATCGATGAAAAGACCGCCATTCGTGTACTGCGCTCCCTCGCCAATGTGCTGGGATTTGTCCACAGCCAGGGCATCATCCATCGCGATATCAAACCGGCCAATATTCTGTTCCGACAGGATGAAACCCTGGTATTGACGGATTTCGGCATCGCCAAGACTATCAACAATGACGCCAGCGTGACGCAGGCCGGCGTGATTGTCGGCAGTGCCGCCTATGGCAGCCCAGAACAGATGCAAGGCCTGGAGCTCGATATCCGCACCGACATCTACAGTCTGGGCGTCATGTTTCTGGAAATGCTGACCGGCAACAATCCGTTTCATGCCGCCTCTTTTGTTAACACTGCCATGAACCATATCCAGCTGGATATTCCACGCCTGCCGGTTACGCAGGCTCGCTTCCAGCCACTGCTCGACAAGATGCTGGCCAAGCAAGTCGACAGCCGGTTTGCTTCTGCCGAGGCATTGCTGGTAGCACTGGATAGCATTGCCCCGATCACCGGCACCCATCCTGTCGCCCGTATTACCCCTCCGGTGCAAACTGCAATGCGCGGCAGCCCGGCTGTCCCGACCGAAAAAACCTCAGCCATCACACCTGCCAGTGCCGCACCCACACCAAAATCCATCCGTGCCGACGCCTTTGATGACGAGTTTCTTGAAGAAGCACGGAAGCTGCTGGCTAGCGAAGACCTGCTGGCCGCCAATACGCCACCAGTCGCGGGCAAGTCGCTGACATCCGGCAATCCAGTCATGCCGGTCACCAGCCATACCAGTCGCTACCGGGGTTATGACGGCGGTGTACGCAATCGTCCGCTGCCCAGCAACCTGCTGGATGATGACTGAGCCACTCGACCGGGCGTATTGCCCGACCCTGACTTCGGCTAGAATCGCAGCTTTACAATAATCCGGTATCTGTTGTGCCCGTTTCCAAGCCGTCCCGCATCGCCATTCTCGGCATTTCCGCTTTTTATCACGACAGTGCAGCCGCACTGGTGGTGGACGGCAAGATCATCGCCGCTGCCCAGGAAGAACGTTTCACACGCAAGAAACACGACGAAGGTTTTCCGGCTGAAGCCATTCGCTATTGCCTGCAGGAAGCGAACCTGAAACTCGGTGATGTGACGCATATCGTTTTTTATGACAAGCCACTGATCAAGTTCGAACGCCTGATGGAAACCTATCTTGCCTACGCACCGGCCGGTTTCCAGTCTTTCGTCAAAGCCGTACCGGTGTGGTTGAAAGAAAAACTGTACCTGAAGAAAACCCTGAAACGTGAATTGTCGAAACTCGGCGGCATGAAAGAAAGCGAGTTGCCAAACCTGATGTTCACCGAGCACCACCAGTCACACGCCGCGTCGGCATTTTTTCCCAGCCCGTTTGAAAAAGCCGCCGTGATGTGCCTTGATGGCGTCGGCGAATGGGCTACCAGTTCCGTGTGGCTCGGCGATGGCAACGCACTCACACCACAATGGGATATCAACTTTCCGCACTCACTCGGCCTGCTGTATTCCGCGTTTACCTATTACACCGGCTTCAAGGTCAACTCCGGCGAATACAAACTGATGGGGCTCGCGCCTTACGGTGCGCCGAAATACGTCGACCTGATTATGGATAACCTGGTCGACGTGAAAGAAGACGGCAGCTTCCGTCTCGACATGAGTTATTTCAATTACGCAACCGGCCTGACGATGACGAATGAAAAATTCCATCGTCTTTTCAATGGCCCGCCGCGTGCACGCGAATCGGAAGTCACGCAAAAGGAAATGGATATTGCACGCTCGATTCAGGTTGTCACCGAAGAAATCGTGTTGAAACTGGCGCGCAGCGTGCAAAAGGAACTGGGTGTGGACAAACTCTGTCTGGCCGGCGGTGTTGCCCTGAACTGTGTGTCAAATGGTCGATTGTTGCGCGAAGGCCCGTTTTCGGAAATCTGGGTGCAACCTGCAGCAGGCGATGCCGGCGGCGCACTCGGCGCAGCACTCGCCATCTGGTACCAGTATCTCGGCAATCCACGCGAGGTTTTGCCTGGCGATTCCATGCAAGGCAGTTATCTCGGCCCGCGTTATTCCGACGAAGAAATAAAAACCTATCTCGACAGCATCGGCGCAAAATACCAGCGCATGGATGATGCACAGCTGTTACCAGAACTTGCGCAAATCATGGCGAATGAAAATGTGGTCGGCTGGTTCGGCGGACGCATGGAATTCGGCCCGCGCGCACTCGGTGGCCGTTCGATTATCGGCGATCCGCGCAGCAGCAATATGCAATCGGTCATGAACCTGAAAATCAAGTATCGCGAATCATTTCGCCCTTTTGCACCGGCGGTCAAGGCAGAAAAAGTCGGCGAATGGTTCCAGCACAAAGCCACAAGCCCGTACATGTTGATGGTGGCCCCGGTTGCTGAAGACAAGCGCATTCCGATGACACAGGATCAGGAACGCCTGTTCGGCATCGAAAAACTCAATGTGCCGCGTTCGCAAATTCCTGCTGTCACCCATGTCGATTATTCCGCGCGCATCCAGACCGTGCATCCGGAAACCAATCCACGTTTCTACAATCTTCTTGATGAATTTGAAAAACTGACCGGCTGCCCGGTTTCCATCAACACGTCGTTCAACGTGCGCGGCGAACCCATTGTCAACACACCGGAAGATGCCTACCGCTGTTTCATGCGTTGCGAGATGGATTATCTGGTACTCGAAAATTACCTGCTCGCCAAGCCGGACCAACCGGTATGGGAGCGCAACGACAACTGGCAAAACGAATTCGAGCTCGACTGATGTCTACCGCTTCATCAAAACACGCACAACCCGACATGACAACCGCCGAACTGCGCAAGTTCGGGCTGGTCACTGGCGCCATTATCATCGGCTTCATCGGTTTTCTATTGCCGTGGATGAAAGGCGGCCTGGAGAAAGCGTTGCACTGGTTACAGTTTGCCGGCCCGATTGGCGGCGTGTTGATTGTGTGGGCACTCGCGCATCCGGCCACTCTCGTTTATTTTCACAAACCGTGGATGGCACTTGCTGAAAAACTTGGCTGGATCAACACGCGGATCATTCTGTTCGTAGTGTTCTATGCCATGTTTTTCCCGATCGGCCTTATCATGCGACTGGTCGGCAACGATCCCATGCATCGCCGTTTTGACGCCGCGCTGAGCAGCTACCGCACAACACGCGACAATCCCACCAAAGACCACATGGAGCATCCGTACTGATGTTTGATTTACTGAAAGATTTTGCCGGCTTCATGGGCAAGCGCAAGAAATACTGGCTCGCACCGATTGTTATTGTCCTGGTATTACTGGGTGTGCTGATTGTTTTTGCGCAGGGTTCCGCTGTAGCGCCGTTTATTTACACGTTGTTCTGAGTAGTAAATAGTATCCATAAAAAACCCGCATCGCTGCGGGTTTTTTCGTTGTGCCGGATGAAACAAAACTCACTGCGGCGGAACGGAAAAGCCACCCCATACCGGAACATGGTTCGCGTCAAAGTAAGCAGACAGCGAACTGTGCAAACCTTCCTGCGTCCACTTGCCGCCGGCTGGATTGTCGTAGTGGGTATCGATAGTCGGACGTTGCACGATCGTGACACGCGGACCCCAGACGATGAACACTTCGCCAGAAATATGGCCTGCATTCGGTGAAGCGAGATACGAAACCAGCGGCGCAACGTTGGCTGGATCAAATACATCGAAGCCTTCTTGCGGTTTGGCAAACATGGCCGCCGTCTGGCCCTGATCCGTCATCGCTGTGCGCGCACGCGGCATGATGACGTTGCAGGTGATGCCGTATTTGATCATCAATTGCGCAGCGCCCATCGTCATCGCCGTGATGCCCGCTTTGGCAGCCGCGTAGTTTGGCTGGCCTGCTGAACCGAACAGCATCGCTTCAGAAGAGGTGCTGATCAGACGGCCATAATGTGATCCCGTCGCTTTTGCTTTTTCACGCCAATAGGCCGTCGCGTTGCGCATGTTGACGAAGTGACCGCGCAAATGCACACGCACCACAGAATCAAATTCGTCATCGGTCATCCCAAAAATAGTTTTGTCACGGCAGAAACCTGCGTTGTTGACCATGATGTTCAGGTCGCCAAATGTTTCCAGCGTGGTTTTCAGCAGGTTGGCTGCATCGTTACTGTCTGCACAATCGCCAAACACGGCAATCGCTTCACCGCCAAAACCCTTGATGATCTCGACCGCTTCCATCGCAGCTTCCTGCGCCGCAGGAATGCCGATATCGTTGATAACAACACGCGCACCGTTGCGCGCCAATTCGATGGCTTCTTCACGACCCAGGCCACGGCCTGCGCCGGTGACAATTGCTACCTTACCGTCTAACACTGACATGATTTTCTCCTCCGGATTCGTTTTATCAAATACGTTCGATGATAGTGCCGGTACCGATCGATGCACCGCAGCACATGGTGATCAGCGCAGTCGTTTTGTCTGAACGCTCCAGTTCATGCAACGCAGTGCAGATCAGGCGCGCACCGGTAGAACCGACGGGATGACCCAGGGCAATTGCACCACCGTTCACGTTAACCTTGCTCATGTCGGCGTTGAACACGCGCTGCCAGCTCAACACAACAGCAGCGAATGCTTCGTTGATTTCCACGAGGTCAATGTCATTCATGTTCATGCCGGATTTCTTGAACAGCAATTCGGTGGCGTTGACCGGGCCGTCCAGCAAGTAGTAAGGATCGGTACCGGCAACGACGCCCGTGATGATGCGGGCGCGTGGCTTCAGACCGCGACGCAAGGCTTCTTCCTTGCTCATCCACAACACAGCGGCAGAGCCGTCAGAGATCTGTGACGAGTTGCCCGCAGTGTGGATGCCACCTTCTGCAACGGTTTTCAGGTTGGCGAGGCCTTCCATCGTCGTTTCGCGCAGACCCTGATCGCGGGTAACGAGTTTGGTCTGGCCATTCGGTTTGCCGTCTTCACCAAAGGCCGGCGCTTCCACTTTCAGCACTTCGCGGTCGAAACGACCTTCAGCCCAGGCTTGCTGTGCTTTTTTCTGCGAGATGAAGCCGAGCTCGTCGGCGTCCTGACGGGTAATGCCGCGCAGCTTGGCGATACGCTCGGCCGAAGCGAACTGGTCAGGCGTTGAATCCCAGGGCCAGTTCGGGCTCTGGAAGAAACCGGGGCCGTTGTAGACGTTGGCACCCATAGGCACACGGCTCATGGCTTCAATACCGCACGCGATGCCGATGTTGATCTGTCCTGCCTGGATAAGGGCAGACACGAGGTGGTTGGATGCCTGTGCAGAACCGCACTGGGTATCCACGGAACAGGCACCGGCAGTCCAGTCATTGCCCATTTGCAGCCAGGCGTTGCGGGTCACGTTACCGGCCTGTTCACCCGCCTGGGTCACGCAGCCGCCGTACAGTTGTTCGACATCTGCCGGAGCCACACCCGCCTTGTCCAGCACGCCCTTGATGGACAGTGCCAACATTTCAGTAGCATGGAAACCGTGCAGGTCGCCAACGATAGCGCGACCACGCGCAATCGGCGTACGCACCGCTTCAACAATGACTGCTTCTCTCATGGTCATGGAACAACTCCTCAAGGTAGGTGAAAGGAAAACCGGCAAAACTGGCGCTAGAGCTTACGAGCTAAACCACCATAAACAATGGCAAAAAACGCCAAAATTACTGGCGTCTGGATCTGTCTATACAAGGCAGAAACGGGTGGCTAACATAGCCGTCCTTTAACGGGCGCCTATTGTAGGTGCTGCAACCCTTCCCTTCCAGCTCAGGCCTATCGACCTAAGGAGAATACCTAGCCATGTCAGACAAAAAGCAGTTCAAGTACGACGACATCGATGCCCTGCAAAGCCTCGTCAGCACCGACTTTGGCCCCTGGTCCAACGAAGTGGAAGTGACCCAGGCCATGGTCAACCAGTTCGCCGAGCTGACCGGCGACGATTACTGGCTGCACACTGACCCTGAACGCTGCAAGAAGGAAAGCCCTTTCGGTACCACCATCGTCCATGGCTTCCTGACGCTGGTATTGCTGCCAAAAATGCAGACCCCGATGACCTGGGAAGTGACCGGCTTCAACCACATGATGAACTATGGCTCCAACAAGTTGCGCTTCACGGGTGCCGTACCCGTCGGCAGCAAGGTGCATTCGCGTTCACGCGTGGCCTCGGTTGAGAAAACCCCGAAAGGCCAGACCTGTGTGACCATGGAGAACCATATCCACGTCGTCGGCCAGGATCGTCCTGCTGTCATTTACGAATTGATGTTTATGTACATGTAAGCGGCAATCAAAATAACGCCCTGCCAATCCACGTCGCGAGCCGTCATACTGTCGACTGCCCTCGGCGTGGAATCCGCACCATGAATTATTTGCTTCCCCTATCGATCATTGCCCTCGGCGCACTTTTACTGCTTGGCAATCTCAATATTCTTTCTATCCACGAGATATGGCTGCTGCTGAAAACCTGGTGGCCGGTCATCATCATCCTGTGGGGATTGCACATGCTCGCCGGCGACATGGATCGCAGCAAAAATCGCAAACCCTCTGATAACGATTCCACCGGTTCCTGAAACGACGGCATGCAGGCCCGTAATCGCCAGCGCATCATTTCACCAGGCCTGTGGCTTTGGCCCTGCCTGGCATTGCCAGTTTTACTGCATTTTTGCCTGCTGTTTCTCTACGCCGTCAACGCACCGCGACTGGATGATTTTTCCGAGATCCTGACATTCCTGCCTGACTGGCATGCGGCATCCGGCGCACAAGAAAAATGTTCTGTCTTGTTTCGCGACTACCAGAACCATCGCTACGTGTTCTATCACGCATTGCTGGTTATTTTCGACCACATCAACTTCCGCAACGCCACAATCATTGGCAACCTGCCATTAGTGATGTTGTGCGGCATGTTACTGACCGTCACAAAAAACCATCCCCAAAAAACAATCCTCTGGATTATCACACCGCTGCTGGTTTTCAATTTGCAAAGCTGGCGCGCCATGTTCTGGGGACCACTCGGCACCTCCAACCTGCTGTATCCCTGCATTGCACTACTCACCTGTCGGCTCGCTGTGATCGGCACACGCGGCGTGTTTCTTGCTGCAGTGATGACTGCATTCCTCGCGCTGGCACATGGCAGCGGCCCGATCCTGCTGCCGGTTATCGCCGGCTATCTCTGGACACAACGCCAGAACGAACGTTACGCCAAACCGGTTTTTTGGGGCTGGATAATTTTCAGTCTCGCCACACTCATGCTGTACTTCGTCATATTCCCGCTGCATAGCGATGCTGGTTACAGCAGCCACAGCAGCCGTGAATTGCTGGAAAATTTTTTCCTGAAAGCCGGTGATGTAGCGAGCGGTTTTTTTGCATTGCTAGGCAGCCATATGCTTTACAACGATGCCTCACAGCCCTGGAAACACCAGCTGGCCATTGCACTGGGCGTCATTGAATTTTTCTGGCTTGCCCGGCTGGTGATGCAAGGCGCATTAAACAAATATCCTGCACTGCTGATGTGGCTGGCTTTCCTGCTGTTAACCGCAGCAAGCATTGCCAGCGGCCGTGTTGCTTACGCCGGCATTGACCAGGCCATGCAGGGTCATTACAAATTACTGAACAGCATCATGCTGTGGTTCGTCATCGTTGCAACGCTGGAATTTATCGCCAGAAAATACCCGGGGGGAATTACTGCCGCCCGCATGGCGGCGATAGCGCTGCCATTGGCACTGTATCTGTGCGGATGGCTGCTGTTCCTGACGCCGATGCAGGCATTCCAACGCTCGCTGATAGATGATGTCTGGCACTGGCAGGAAACCGGCAAGCTGGAAAATACGGAAACGCGGCTATACGTGAAACAGCCCAACCTGAAATTAAAAACCGCCGTTGATGGCGGTTTTTATATTCCTGGAAACTGAGGAAATTCTGCAAATCAGGTCTGGTCCGGCGGCAGATGCACGCGCATGCCGTCCATTTCGTGAGTGACAATTACCTGACAGCCAAGACGACTGGAAGGCTGGCGATGTTTTGAAGCATCCAGCAATTTTTTCTCACCCTCTGTCATCGGATTGCATTTCGCGGCCCAGTTTTCATCAATATACACATGGCAAGTACAGCAAGAACAAATACCGCCACACATACCTTCAATACCCGGTAGCAGATTGATGGTGGAACCTTCCATCAGATTCATGTGTTCATCAACATCCACTGTGTGTTCTGTACCATTGCTTTCTACATACGTAATATTCGGCATAACGACCCCTACATCTCAAGATAAAAATTTTCAAAAACTGTTCAGCAAAAATATATACGGCACTCAGAACAGCGGCTTTTCTGTCACTTTCGATGGCTTCACTTCCATAAAATCCACCGACACCCCCTTGGGATATCCGAAGCACATCGCAATCGAACTTCCAATCACATCAGGCTTCATATAGCCGTCAAATGTTTTGCCTTTTTTCTGCCAGTCATGCAAGGCTGCCGACATCTTGGCAGGATCCCAACCGAGACCAAATTCCGTAAACACAGCGCCAGGGCTAAAAACTGTCACGCAAATGCGGTCTGCTTTCACTTCCTCGCGCAACTCTTTTGAAAAGCGATCAACCGCCGCCTTGGTCGCTGCATAAACCGCCAGGTGGGAAATTTCATTGTCGTGCCGCACGGTGGCCGACGACAAATTCAGGATCAGTCCATGGCCATTTGCGCGCAGCAGTGGAATTGCTACCTGGCAGCAAAAAATTGTTCCCAGCAGATTGGTATTCAACTGCGCAACGATATCGTCTTCTGTCATCTTCTCGACAGGATCGGGACGCGCGATGCCTGCGTTATTAACCAGGCCATCAAGTTTGCCAAAATGCGCATGCAGCGCTGAAAAGGCGTTCGTCACATCGGATTTTTTTGTCACATCACAGACAAAGCCCGCAGCGTTGGCTTCGCCCAGTTCCGCCACAGCCTTGTCGAGTACATCCTGGCGACGGCCCAGCAACGCCACTTTTGCGCCCAGCTTGACCAGCGCCTGTGCGGTGGCAAAGCCGAGACCAGCACCACCACCTGTGATAGCAATAACTTTGTCTTTGATCAGTTCCGGATTCATCCTGGTATCGCCACTGTTTTGGTTTGCAAATACTCTTCGAAGCCTTCTGGCCCCATCTCGCGGCCGACACCACTTTGCTTGTATCCGCCAAAAGGAGCGTCTGCCGAAAAGAAAGCTGCGCCGTTAATGTTCATCGTGCCTGTGCGAATCCGGCGCGCCACACGCAATGCACGATCCTGGTCTTTCGAAAAAATGGCGCCTGACAAACCATAAATCGAATCATTGGCGATGCGAATGGCGTCTTCTTCTGTGTCGTAGGGAATGATGCACAACACCGGACCGAAAATTTCTTCTTGCGCAATCGTCATGTCGTTGCTGACATCCGCAAAAATGGTTGGCTGCACATAACAGCCTTTTTCCAAACCGGCTGGAATGCCACCGCCACACACCAGTCGCGCACCTTCGGCCTTGCCTTTCTCGATGTAGTCCAGCACGCGTACTTGTTGTCGCTTGTTAACCAGCGGCCCCATGAATTGGTCCCGCGACATCGGATCGCCCAGCTTCACACTTTCAAACACAGCCTTGGCGGTTTCCACTACCTTTTCATACTGTGACCGCGGCGCCAACATACGCGTTGTCAGTGCGCAACCCTGACCAGCATTGAAACAGACACTGATACACATGAATGCTGCAAAACCGATATCTGCATCGTCCAGAATAATGTGTGCTGATTTGCCGCCGAGTTCGAGAAACACTTTTTTCACAGTGTCTGCACCGCGCTTCATGATGTGTTTGCCGATACCGGTCGAACCCGTGAACGACACAACATCCACACGCGGATCACCGGTGAGCATATCGCCCAGTTCCGCCGGATTTTCAGACGTGATGACGTTGAATACGCCCGGAGGAATATCGGTGTGTTCTGCGATCATCTTGCCAATAAATGTGGCAGTCCACGGGGTGTCCGGCGCCGGCTTCAGGATCACTGTGCAGCCAGCGGCCAGTGCGGGCACGATCTTGGCCAGATTGATTTGCAACGGAAAATTCCACGGTGTGATAGCAGCTACCACACCCGCCGCCTCTTTCCACACCATCCGTTTGCTGGGTATGCCAACCACGTTCACGGTCGGCAGCTCACGCTCCCACTGGAATTGCTCGAGATGTTCGATGTTCCAGTCAATAAAACTGATCGGGATATCGCACTGCGGCCCATACGTCAGGCCCAGCGGCGCACCGATTTCAGCCACCATCTGGTAGCGCAGCTCGTCGGCATGCGCTTTCATGGCATCGCGGAATTGCTTCAGGCATTTGATACGGAATGCGTGATTGGTAGACCAGTCAGTTTCGTCGAAAGCACGGCGGGCAGCGGCGATAGCGCGCTCCATATCCTCCGGCCCCGCATCAGCGCAGACACCTGCCACGCTGTTATCGGCCGGGTTGATGTTGTTATAGGTCTTGCCCGACGCAGCAGGCACCAGCTCGCCGTCGATGTACAAACGTGTTTCAGGGTTGATCGCGGGGAAGTCCGGATTTGTCATGGCGTGTCCTCACATTGTCGATCAGGATATTAGCCACCAACGGTCAAAATAGTCAAGTATGCTTTACTTTATTTGGAGGCTATAATCCAGCCCACAATGACAGCGGACTCCACCATGGACACCGGACAAACGCAGAGACCTTTCCGGATTGAGACCTCGATCGAGGGGTGGCACCAGCACACACCGTATGCCCTGGAGCAATCCAGCACGCGCTATGCCCTCTGGCAAAAACAGGCAAAAGCCCATGGTTTCCTCCCGGTAGAACACTTGTTGCCGCGCATTTACTGTCCCTGTCCCGGCACACCGCCAACGTTCATGGACAAGGCCGATACCATTACTGCCACCGACCGCTTGCGCCAACAGCGGGATGCCCTGGCACCGTGGGGATTCTGGTTCAAGCTCGCACAGGGGATGAATACCAAAAAGCTCGACATCCTGGGCCGGAACCGGATTATCTGCCGCTCACACCTGATCAGCGCTACTGTCGAGAAACTGTTGGGCAAGCGGCTGGCCGAGTCCACCATTCTCGACATGGCCTGTCACAGCGGCTTCTTTTCCATGGACATGGCAAGCCGCGGTGTGAAACATGTCACCGGCGTAGAGCTGCGCGACATCAGTGTCCGGCAGGCTACATTCCTGCAGCAACACTACGGCATCGACAACATCACGTTCGAGCAAGGTGATATCTACGCCTGGAAGCCCACGCAACCGTTTACCGTGGTGCTCAATCTCGGCTTGCTCTATCACGTGATTGACCCGGTCACGCTGGTGCGCCGCACCTACGATGCCTGCACAGATTTCGCAGTGATCGACACAATCTGCCACCCGGAGCCGACGTCGGCGTTCATTGCCTGCTTCAACAAGGACACCTCGCTCAATGGCGAAGGCAGCCACACCGTTGAGCTGCACCCGACTTATCGCGCACTGATCGACACCATGCACGATGCCGGCTTCATCGACCTGCTGGAACTTGTTGCGGAAACAGGTGGTGATAATCGCGTGTCGAAGCTGTACCGCAATCGGCTACGCCGTTGCATTATTGGCTTCAAACGTCCGATGGTCGACGTATTTGCTGACAATGGATTGGCGATATAAGTTTGATTTCAACTCACACAACTGGCTGGAGACAACCATGAGCACACAAGACGAACGACGCGCCAAGGGCGTAAAAGCATTCAATGGCGTATATGGCGGCATGATGACCGCACCCGACGAGCGCACTGGCGATGAATTTTTCGAGATCATGCTCGAAGACCTGTTCGGCAATATCTGGTCGCGTGAAGCACTGTCATTACGCGACCGCCGCCTGTTCACCATGGGCATTATTGCAGCACTCGGCGAAGCTGATGTATTCGGCATCCAGGTGGAAACCGGTCTCGCGTCGGGCCATCTAACCGAAGAGCAAGTCAACGAACTGATTCTGCACATGGTGCAGTATGTCGGCTATCCCCGCACCACCGGCATGCGCGGTGCGGCAGGCAAGGCCATTCACAGCTGGAAGAAAAAGCAGAAAGAACAGGCTGACAAGTAAACGCGGAAAACATGATATGGCGCATTGCCACCATGGATAGCAATCGAGGTCGCGCAATGCGTCGCATATCATCTCTCTTTCTATCAGGAAACAGAACGGAAACCAGAGAGCTTTCGATAACTGGCATTTTCTTTTCGCTACTGTCTCTGGAAGTCGTATACGAAGTAATCCTGCGCAACAAAAGTCTGCCAGATTGCTTATGGATAGCACCACTTGACGCAATAATCTATACAGCTATCTGCCTGGCAATATTCCGGCTTGACCTTATACGACTATCTATCAGCTATCTCGCATTACCCTATCTGTTTTTTTTGCCGGGCTGGCTCAATATCCCTGCGGCACTGATCATGTCCGCAAATTTTTTATACTTCTTTTACCAAACATTTAAAGAAAATCCGTTTGATAATAAAGTAAAAATTTCAGTTGCCGAACTTTTGGCTTTTATACTGATAATGGCCTGGGTCAGCCTGTCAGGCGCCGGCGGTCATGGTTACCAGACGTCTGATTACTCCGTTCACAATAGCCGACTACTGGATTTGATCAACCACGCATGGCCTGTGCATTACGGCCCAGACAAAAACTTTGTTTACTACATCGGTTATTTCTTGCCTGCTGCAGCAATCGGTAAGGTTTTCGGCGCAAACGTCGGCGTGGCCAGCATGTTCCCCTGGACATTGATGGGTGTTGGCATCGCCTTCCGCTGGCTCTGTGTCAACAGCCAGTGGCAACCCACTGCACTGGTTGCCGCGGCATTTATCCTGTTTGGCCCCATCGACATCATCGGACTTATCTACCTCTACTTCACCACCGACGGCATAACACCGGCTTTCGCATGGAAAGTGCTGCGAGACAACACCGACACTCTGGACTTCTGGACTAACTTTCATTCCAGTTTTTTTATCGGAAATTTTCTTTCCAATACATTCCAGCTGTATTGGTCTCCACCCCAGATCATTGCAGGCTGGATTGGCGCTGGCACACTGATGTACAGCATTGAAAATGGCCGCACCAGACAAGCCGCATTTATTTTTTCATTGCTGTCATTGTGGGCACCATTTGTGATGATAGGGCTATTTCCAATGATAGCTGGCTCACTATTACTGCACGGCAAAAAACATGCAGCCGACGTTTTTACTCCGGCCAATACCTTGGGCGCAATCATGACAGTTGCATTACTGTTCGTGTTTTATGCCAGCGGCAGCATGCAGAAACACGATTCACTGTGGCTTTTTTCGTCAAAAAATCACAATGAAGTACTTCTTATGTTCGTTCTCTCGTGGGGAATATTTGGCATGATCATCCTGAAACATATTCCATTAATGAAACCCACAGAAAAATCATGGGCTGTTTTGCTGGCCATTGCCGTATTCATGGCAATGCTAAAAACCTATGGCCCTTACAATGACCTGCTCTGTCGCGCTTCTGCACCGCTTATGTTCATAACGCTGACCATACTGCTACGTATCATCGGAAGACTCGTTGCACAGAAGGCTATGACCCAAGTTGTTTTTATTGTTTTCATCATGGCTCCGGGATTCCTGTCAGCCATTTTACAAATGGACACCGCCATAGAAGACTACGGGCACATGGAAACAGGAATAGACATACTCTCTATCTCCGGAGCCAATCCGAACCTGGGTGACGATAATTCTCTGTTCCGGCACTATCTGGCCCGCAAACCATGACTTTTACACATCCGCGCTATACCATTTCACCGCCCTGACCCGAGCTCACCCTGCACAATGACCTCTCACCACATAGCGCATGATTTTATTGCCTCTGGCAAACGTACCGTGCAACTCGAAAGCGCTGCAGTTGCCCGACTGCAAGACGCAGTCAATGATGACTTTGCCCGGGCCTGCCGCATTCTGCTGGCTTGCGAGGGCCGCATTGTGGTTACCGGCATGGGGAAATCGGGCCATATTGGCCGCAAGATAGCTGCGACCCTTGCCAGTACTGGCAGCCCTGCCTTCTTTGTCCATCCAGGTGAAGCCAGCCACGGCGACCTCGGCATGATCACCGCGAAAGATGTGGTCGTTGCTCTGTCCAATTCAGGCACAACTGCCGAGGTGGTCACCCTGCTACCGCTGATCAAACGCATGGGCGTCCCCCTGATCAGCATGACAGGCAATCCGTCTTCTACCCTGGCAACAACAGCCGATGTCCATCTCGACGCCAGTGTGGAAAGCGAGGCCTGTCCCCTGGACCTTGCGCCAACCACCAGCACAACGGTTGCCCTGGTGCTGGGCGATGCACTGGCAATCGCCCTGCTTGAAGCACGCGGTTTCACTGCTGAAGACTTTGCATTCTCACACCCCGGCGGCGCACTGGGGCGCAAGTTGCTGCTGAAAGTCGAGGACATTATGCAAACCGGCGACCGTATACCGGAGGTAAAGCCAGGCACATCGCTAGTGGATGCACTGCTGGTGATGAACCAGAAAGGCCTCGGTCTCACCACCATTACAGACGAACAGCATCGCCTGCTGGGTATTTTTACTGACGGCGACTTGCGACGTGCCTTGCATAGCGATGTTGTCGACCTGCGACATACAGCCATCGACAACATCATGACGCGCAAATGCAAAACCGTTGGCGCCAATATGCTCGCAGCAGAAGCCCTGTCCATCATCGAGCACACCCATATCATGGCGCTGGTTGTTACCAACGCTGAACAACAGGTAGAAGGCATTGTCCATCTTCACGACATTCTACGGGCAGGTGTGGCTTGAATAACAATGAATCCAGACTTGTGCCCGATGTTGCAGAAACACTTGCCCAGCCGATCAAGCTGTTGCTGCTTGATGTTGACGGCGTCATGACCGATGGCCGCATTACCTATAACGACGCAGGCCAAGAACTGAAAAGCTTTGATATCCATGACGGGCTGGGCATCAAGCTGCTCCAGCGCAGTGGCGTACAAGTCGGCATCGTAACCGGCCGTTCCAGCGCCATGGTAGCGCGCAGGGCCAGCGAGCTGGGAATAGACATCCTGCTGCAAGGCCGTGAGGACAAATGGGTAGCCGTACAATCCATCCAGCAGCAGCTGGGCCTGCTATCCAGCGAAATCGCCTACATGGGCGATGACCTGCCAGATTTGTCTGCCATTCGCCATGTCGGGCTAGGGGTGGCGCCAGCCAACGCCGTTGCGCTGGTCAGATCGCACGCCAAGCTGGTTACCCGCGCCGCAGGCGGTGCAGGTGCCGTGCGGGAAGCTTGTGAATTTATCCTGGCAGCCCAGGGCAAACTGATCGCCGCGCAACACGACTACCTCGGCCAGGCATGAGCAGACAGGCATGCTAAATAACTGGCGTCAGCTGTTGGGTATATTGGCGATTCTGGTGGTGGCCGTGGCCGGCCTCACTTATCGTTGGCAACCACCCGCTGCTGAAGCCAACACATCAGTGTCGGCAGAGCCCACTGCCAGTCCCGATATGGTGATGCAGCAACCCTTGCTCGAAACCTTTGACGACACAGGCAAGCGCTCCCGTCAGGTCAGTGGACAAGACCTGATGTTCTTCAGCAAATCCGACCAGGCCCTGATTGCACTACCCTCCATGGAGTTTCAGCCAGTCGGGAGCAATTCCAGAAGCAAGCCCTGGCAGTTAAAGGCCGATACCGCGCTACTGACACCCAAAAAAGACAGTGTTTACCTCCAGGGCAGCGTCATTCTCTGGAATGACAATACCAGGAATGGCCGCACAGAAATCCGTAGCGAAACCCTCCGTGTGGATACACTGCGCCAATTCGCCGAAACAGACAAAACTGTTACCATACGTGGCCGTCGGAGTGAGGTCAGGTCGACGGGTTTACAGGCAGATCTGACTAGCGAACACTTACTGCTCACATCGCGCGTCAAGGAAATCCATGAAGTCTCCAAGCACCCATAACTTGTTGGTAGTGATCGCTGTGACAACCGTCTGGGGCAGTTGTGCAACACCAGTACAGGCCTTGCCCGAAGACCGTAACCAGCCCATTGAAATTCAGGCCAATAGCGCAGATCGCAGTTCAAAAACCGGCGTAACGACTTACTCCGGCCACGTAGAAATCAAGCAAGGCAGTATCCGTATCACGGCCAACTCAGTCGTACTGAACAGTGAACAGGATGAACTCACTCACTTGACTGCCACTGGCAACCCGGCCACCTATACACAACAGCTTACCGGCAGTGCGGATACCGTAGATGCAAAGGCCAACCAGATTACTTTTGATGTGCATACCGATACCGTTGTTCTCAATGGTAACGGCACGCTGAAGCAGAAAGGCGGCAGTATCAGCGGCGAACATATCGAGTACGACATAAAATCAGAACACGTAAAGGCGCTGGCTGCTGAAAATGGAAGTGCGGATAACAACAAGCGCATCACTGTCGTTATCCCGCCCAGCAAAAGACCTGCCCCAACACCAGAGACACCCAATCCGTGACCACCACACTCAGCTCACGGCATCTCGCAAAAGCTTACAAAAAACGCCAGGTTATTGATGACGTTTCACTGGATGTATCCAGCGGCGAAATTGTCGGCTTGCTCGGACCCAATGGCGCAGGGAAGACCACATGTTTCTACATGATGGTCGGGCTGGTGCCTGCAGACAAAGGTGCCATTTTTCTTAACGGAGAAGAAATCACACATTTGCCCATGCACAGTCGTGCGCAACGCGGATTAGGCTACCTGCCGCAGGAAGCCTCAGTATTTCGCAAACTGAGCGTTCGGAATAATATCCTGGCGATTCTGGAAACGCGCAAGGATATGAATGCTGCGCAACGAGAAGAACGCGCCACAGAACTGATGCAGGAATTCCATATCACACACATAGCCGATTCACTCGGCATGAGTTTATCGGGAGGTGAACGCAGGCGTGTTGAAATTGCACGTGCACTCGCCAGCGATCCCGGATTTATTCTACTGGATGAGCCGTTTGCCGGCGTTGACCCGATTTCGGTTGCTGACATCAAGCAGATTATTTATCACTTGCAATCCAAGAACATTGGCATCCTGATCACAGACCACAACGTGAGGGAAACGCTGTCAATTTGCGAGCGTGCCTATATAGTCGGCGAAGGTCATATCATTGCCGAAGGCACTGCTGAAGAAATTGTGCATCATCCAAAAGTCCGCAAAGTGTATCTCGGGCAGGATTTTTCTCTGTGACTTCGTGACTCACCTACACGAATATTTTGTTTCCGCTTCAAACACACAAACAAAAAAGCCCGGCAATGCCGGGCTTTTTTGTGCGGTAAAACACACAGATCAGGTGGCGCTGGTTTTCAACGCTTCCGTCAATGCTGCTTCGACATCCTGTGCAGACACACCACCGAACTCGGCACGTTGCGCTTCCTGCAAACGTTTGCGACGACGCTCACTGTGATAGGCAAGACCAGTACCGGCAGGAATCAGACGACCCACCACAACGTTTTCTTTCAGACCACGCAATGAATCGCGTTTGCCTGTAACCGCCGCTTCGGTAAGTACACGCGTGGTTTCCTGGAACGACGCCGCCGAGATAAAGCTTTCCGTTGCCAGCGATGCCTTGGTAATACCCAGCAACATCCGCTCGAACTGCGCAGGCGTCTTGTTAGCTGCTTCCAGTTGTTCGTTGATTTCCTGGATATTGCTGAACTCTGCCTGCTCACCTTTCACGTAAGATGAGTCACCCATTTCCTGGATCTCAACCTTGCGTAACATCTGGCGCACGATAACTTCAATGTGCTTGTCGTTAATTTTCACGCCCTGGAGTCGATAAACTTCCTGGATTTCGTTAACGATATATCGCGCCAGCTCTTCGATACCTTTCAGACGCAGGATGTCGTGCGAGTTTGGCGGGCCCTCAGAAATAATCTCTCCGCGCTCTACGCTCTCACCCTCGAATACGGACAGCTGGCGATATTTCGGTATCAACAATTCCCAATTGGCACTGCCATCAGCCAACGGCTTGCCATCCGCCGGGGTGATGATCAAACGGCGCTTGCCTTTGGTTTCCTTGCCGAAACTGACAGTGCCCGATACTTCGGCCAGAATAGCTGGTTCCTTGGGTTTGCGCGCTTCGAACAAATCTGCAACGCGAGGCAGACCACCTGTGATATCACGGGTTTTTGAGCCTTCCTGCGGAATACGTGCAACCACGTCACCCACACCAGCCATGCCACCGTCCGTCAATGCCACAAGGGCATTTGGCGGCAGCATGTAATGTGCCGGTACCGTCGAGTTGGCCAGGCACACTTCCTTGCCACTGGCATCCAACAGCGATACCGATGGTTTCAAGTCCTTACCTGCAGCAGGGCGTTCATTTGGATCAATAACCTGAATGTTGGACAAACCTGTCAGCTCATCCGTCTGACGGCGGATACTGAGGTTGTCTTCCATACCGGAGAAACGCACTTTACCGGCTACTTCTGTAATGATCGGGTGAGTGTGCGGATCCCATTTGGCCACAACTGCTCCCGCTTCAACGGTTGCACCGTCCTTGACGGAAATAACAGCGCCGTATGGCAACTTGTAACGCTCACGCTCACGACCATTTTCGTCGGCAACGGCCAACTGGCCTGAGCGGGATACAGCAACCAGCTCACCCGTGCTGCGCTCAACCACTTTAATGTTATGCAGACGAACAACACCGCCTTTTTTCACTTGCACGCTGTCAGCCGCAGACGCCCTTGATGCCGCACCACCAATGTGGAACGTACGCATCGTCAACTGGGTGCCTGGTTCACCGATAGACTGGGCCGCCATAACACCAGCAGCTTCACCGACGTTAACCAGATGGCCACGCGCCAGATCACGACCGTAACAGGTCGCACAAATACCAAAACGGGTTTTACAGGTAATCGGCGAACGCACCAACACTTCGTCAATACCCATACGTTCGATTTCGATAACAAGTTTTTCATCGATCATCGTGCCTGCAGAAATTGCAGTTTCATTGGTACCCGGTTTCAGCACATCGATTGCCACAACGCGTCCGAGGATACGATCACCGAGTGACTCGATAATATCGCCACCCTCGATTACCGGTGTGAGCGTCAACCCTTCATCCGTGCCACAATCCACTTCCGTCACAACCAGATCCTGCGCAACGTCGACAAGGCGACGCGTCAGGTAACCGGAGTTGGCAGTTTTCAATGCGGTATCTGCCAGGCCTTTACGCGCACCGTGTGTGGAAATGAAGTACTGGAGTACATTCAGACCTTCACGGAAGTTAGCTGTAATTGGCGTTTCGATAATCGAACCATCAGGACGCGCCATCAGGCCACGCATACCAGCCAGCTGACGAATCTGCGCTGCAGAACCCCGTGCGCCGGAATCGGCCATCACATAAACGGAGTTAAAGGAATCCTGCTTGACTTCCTCACCCTTGCGATTGATCACCGCTTCTTTCGACAGGTTTTCCATCATGCACTTGGCAACCTGATCATTAGCACGCGACCAGATATCGATAACCTTGTTGTATTTCTCACCGTGGGTTACGAGGCCAGAAGCGAATTGTTGCTCGATTTCGAGAACCTCGGCATCTGCCTTATCAATGATTTCTGTTTTCTCTTTCGGGATAACAAAGTCATTAACACCGATGGAAACGCCCGACTTGGTAGAGAAGTCATAGCCGGTATACATCAGCTTGTCCGCAAAAATAACGGTAGCTTTCAAACCGACACGGCGATAACACTGGTTAATCACACGAGAGATTGCCTTTTTAACCATCGGTTGGTTTACCACCTCAAATGGCAAACCTTCTGGCACGATATCCCACAACAAGGCACGGCCCGTAGTGGTGTCATAAAGTTTCACGGTTTCAGTACGCTCACCGGTTTCTTCATCAAACAACACTTCACGGATACGCACACGGATTTTGGCTTGCAGGCCAACCTGTTTGCCGTAATAGGCGCGGCTGACTTCCTTGATATCAGAAAAAGCCATGCCTTCACCTTTGGCATTGACGCGGTCACGCGTCATCCAGTACAGGCCCAAGACCACGTCTTGCGATGGCACGATAATCGGCTCGCCGTTGGCAGGCGACAGGATGTTATTAGTCGACATCATTAAAGCACGCGCTTCCAGCTGCGCTTCAATCGTCAGCGGAACGTGTACAGCCATCTGGTCACCGTCAAAGTCGGCGTTGTAAGCCGAACAGACGAGCGGATGCAGCTGGATCGCCTTACCTTCAATCAATACCGGCTCAAATGCCTGTATGCCAAGGCGGTGAAGCGTTGGTGCGCGGTTCAGCAATACCGGATGTTCCCGGATTACGTCAGCGAGGATATCCCACACTTCCGCCGTTTCACGCTCAACCATTTTCTTGGCAGCTTTGATCGTTGTGGCCAGACCACGCATTTCCAGCTTGCCAAAGATGAATGGCTTGAACAATTCGAGCGCCATTTTTTTCGGCAAACCACACTG
This sequence comes from Pseudomonadales bacterium, assembly GCA_035430165.1. GTDB lineage: Bacteria > Pseudomonadota > Gammaproteobacteria > Pseudomonadales > UBA7239 > UBA7239. The sequence continues at coordinate 70,698 of DAOMGE010000007.1, forward strand.
ATGCAATTTCAGGGTAGGGCCAACCACAATAACCGAACGACCGGAGTAGTCGACACGCTTACCAAGCAAGTTCTGGCGGAATCGACCTTGCTTGCCCTTGATCATGTCGGCCAGTGATTTCAGTGGGCGTTTGTTACTGCCGGTGATGGCACGGCCACGACGACCGTTGTCGAGCAAAGCGTCCACAGACTCCTGCAACATGCGCTTTTCATTACGAACGATGATGTCTGGCGCGTTCAAATCGAGCAGGCGCTTCAGGCGATTGTTACGGTTGATCACGCGACGATACAAATCATTTAGATCAGATGTCGCAAACCGACCACCATCCAGCGGTACCAGTGGGCGCAAATCCGGCGGCAATACCGGCAAAGCTTCCAACACCATCCATTCCGGCTTGTTGCCTGAACTCTGGAAACCTTCAAGCAGCTTGAGGCGCTTGGACAGTTTTTTCAGTTTGGTCTCAGATGTAGTTTGCGGAATTTCTTCACGTAAACGCGTCACTTCGCCATCGATATCGATATCACGCAACAAAGCCTGAATTGCTTCAGCGCCCATTTTCGCTTCAAAATCGTCGCCGAATTCTTCCATCGACTGGTAATACTCTTCGTCGTTCAGCATCTTGCCTTTTTCGAGCGACGTCAGACCAGGATCCGTTACAACAAATGACTCAAAATATAATACGCGCTCAATATCGCGCAGTGTCATATCCAGCAACATACCGATACGGCTAGGCAACGATTTCAGGAACCAGATATGGGCAACCGGTGATGCAAGCTCAATGTGACCCATACGCTCGCGACGCACTTTAGCCAACGCCACTTCCACGCCGCATTTTTCACAAATAACACCGCGATGCTTCAGGCGCTTGTATTTTCCACAAAGACATTCGTAGTCTTTTACTGGTCCAAAAATCTTGGCGCAGAACAGTCCGTCACGCTCTGGCTTGAACGTACGATAGTTAATGGTTTCCGGTTTTTTTACTTCGCCGAATGACCAGGAGCGAATCATTTCTGGCGATGCAAGACCAATACGGATGCTGTCAAATTCATCCGTATGCCCCTGTGAGGACTTCAGTAAGCTCATCAAATCTTTCATGATCTAATCCTCAGCAATCAGTTGTCGATCTCAAGCTCGATATCAATACCGAGCGAGCGAATTTCTTTAACCAGTACGTTGAAGGACTCAGGCATGCCCGGCTCCATACGGTGATCGCCATCGACGATGTTTTTGTACATTTTCGTACGACCACCTACATCATCCGATTTGACCGTCAACATTTCCTGCAATGTGTAAGCCGCACCATATGCTTCAAGTGCCCATACTTCCATTTCACCAAAACGCTGACCACCGAACTGCGCTTTACCACCCAGCGGCTGTTGCGTAACAAGTGAATAAGAACCGGTCGAACGTGCATGCATCTTGTCATCGACCAAATGGTTCAACTTCAGCATGTACATGTAGCCAACAGTAACAGGGCGCTCGAATTCATCACCGGTACGGCCGTCAAACAATGTCATCTGGCCGGATTCAGGCATATCTGCCAGTTTCAGCAACCCCTTGATTTCTGTTTCGCGCGCGCCGTTGAAAACCGGTGTCGCCATCGGCACACCAGAACGCAAGTTTTCTGCCAGAGCAAACACTTCCGCGTCGGTCAACGATGGAATATTTTCCACACGGCCCTCACCAGAGGCATAAATCGCCTCCAGAAACTTACGCAACTCTGCCACTTTGCGCTGTTCTTTCAGCATGACATCGATCTTTTCACCGAGACCTTTGGCCGCAAGCCCCAGATGGGTTTCAAGAATCTGACCAACGTTCATACGCGATGGAACGCCAAGCGGATTCAAGACGATATCAACCGGCTCGCCGTGCTTGTCATGTGGCATGTCCTCAACCGGCATGATGACTGAAACCACACCTTTGTTACCGTGACGACCTGCCATTTTGTCACCGGGCTGCACACGACGTTTCACAGCAAGATAGACTTTCACAATTTTCAGAACACCAGGCGCAAGGTCATCGCCACCCTGGATTTTCTTGCGCTTGTCTTCAAACATTTCTTCTTGCAGTTTCTTGCGCTCAGCCAGACCTTGCTCGGCTTTTTCGATCTGGTCATTCAGTGCGCTATCTTCCATGCGCAGCTTGAACCAATCTTCACGCGACAGGCCACTCAGCATATCCTGGGTGAGCACAGTGCCTTTTTTCAAGCCTGCACCACCATTCACTTTCTGGTTCAACAATGCCGCTTGCAAACGCTCCAGTGTCGCTCCTTCCATGATGCGATATTCTTCGTTCAGATCCTTGCGATACTGGTCGAGTTGGCTCTTTTCAATTTCCAGTGCACGCTGGTCTTTCTTCAAACCATCACGAGTGAAAACCTGCACATCGATAACTGTGCCCTTCGTACTTGAAGGCACACGCAGGGAAGTATCTTTCACATCTGACGCTTTTTCACCAAAGATGGCGCGTAACAATTTTTCTTCAGGTGTCAGCTGGGTCTCGCCTTTAGGCGTAACTTTGCCAACCAGAATGTCTCCAGCACGCACTTCCGCACCAACGTACACGATACCGGACTCATCCAACTTGCCGAGTGCACCTTCGCCGACATTCGGAATATCTGCAGTGATTTCCTCTGCGCCCAGTTTCGTATCACGGGCAATACAAGTAAGTTCCTGAATGTGGATAGAAGTGAAGCGATCTTCTTTAACCACACGTTCGGAAATAAGGATCGAGTCCTCAAAGTTGTAGCCATTCCAGGGCATAAACGCAATGCGCATGTTCTGCCCCAGTGCCAAATCACCAAGATCGACAGACGCACCATCCGCCAACACATCACCGCGCGCAACGACATCACCGGGACGCACGATAGGACGCTGGTTGATACAAGTGTTCTGGTTAGAGCGGGTGTACTTGATCAGGTTATAGATATCAACACCTGCATCACCTTTTGCAACTTCATCTTCATTGACGCGGATAACAATACGGCTCGCATCAACGCTATCAACAACTCCACCTCGGCGCGCAATCTCGCAAACACCCGAATCAGTTGCGACAACACGCTCCATACCGGTACCTACCAACGGTTTTTGGGCGCGTAAAGTAGGTACAGCCTGCCGCTGCATGTTCGAACCCATCAACGCACGGTTCGCATCATCGTGCTCCAGAAAAGGAATCAACGATGCAGCTACAGACACCACCTGGCGAGGAGACACATCCATATACTGGACGTCTTGCGGTGGTTTGACTGTAAATTCATTCATGTGGCGCACAGCAACCATGTCTTCCAGCAGGTTGCCTTTTGCATCCATCCTGGCAGACGACTGGGCAATTACATGCTCCGCTTCATTGATGGCAGACAAGTACTCGATGTCATCGGTCACTTTGCCATTAATTACTTTGCGATATGGCGTTTCGATAAAGCCATAGTCATTAGTGCGGGCATACGTTGCCAATGAATTGATCAGACCGATATTCGGACCTTCTGGCGTTTCGATCGGGCATACGCGGCCGTAGTGCGTCGGATGCACGTCACGAACTTCAAAACCTGCCCGCTCACGCGTCAAGCCGCCAGGGCCGAGCGCGGAAACGCGGCGCTTGTGAGTGACTTCCGAAAGGGGATTGTTCTGATCCATAAACTGCGACAACTGCGAGGAGCCAAAAAACTCCTTGATGGCAGCCGCAACCGGCTTGGCATTGATCAAATCCTGCGGCATCAATCCTTCACTTTCTGCAACAGAAAGACGCTCTTTCACCGCGCGCTCTACACGCACAAGACCGACACGGAATTGGTTCTCTGCCATCTCACCGACAGATCGCACACGACGATTGCCCAAGTGGTCAATATCATCAACCACGCCGCGACCGTTTCGTATATCAATCAGACACTTCAACACATCGACAATATCTTCACGCGACAGGATGCCTTCACCCTTGATTTCTTCGCGGCCAAGTCGGCGATTGAACTTCATTCGGCCAACAGTAGAAAGGTCATAACGCTCTTGCGAGAAGAAAAGATTCTGGAACAGATTTTCTGCGGCATCCTTGGTTGGCGGCTCACCAGGACGCATCATGCGATAAATTTCCACAAGTGCGTCAAGCTGGGTGCGACTCGGGTCACTGCGCAAGGTTTCAGAAATAAACGGACCGCAATCAAGATCGTTCGTGTAAATCGTCTCGAAATCAGTAACGCCTGCTTCCGAGAGTTTTTTCAGGACATCCGCAGCGAGCACAGTATTACACTCAAACAGAATCTCACCGGTTTTAGGATTGACAATGTCTTTTGCCAATGAACGGCCATGCAGATAGGTAGCCGGAACCTGTAACTTGTCTATTCCTGCTTTTTCCAGCAAACGGATATGACGCGCTGTGATGCGTCGACCTTCTTCAATCAGGATGTTGCCTTTGCTGTCTGCAATATCAAACGCAGCGACGTCACCACGCAAACGAGAGGGAACAAGATCAAACTGGTAACCGCCTTCCGCCAAAGCATAGAAGTGGTCATTTTCAAAAAACATCGCCAACATTTCTTCGGCGTTATAGGAAAGTGCGCGCAACAAAATACTTGCCGGCAATTTGCGACGGCGGTCGATACGCACATAGACCAGATCTTTCGGGTCAAACTCAAAATCCAGCCACGAACCACGGTAAGGAATAATTCGTGCGTTGTACAACAACTTACCGGAGCTATGCGTTTTGCCCTTGTCGTGATCAAAAAATACGCCAGGCGAGCGATGCAACTGAGATACAACAACACGCTCGGTTCCATTGATAATAAAAGTGCCATGCTCTGTCATGAGCGGAATTTCGCCCATGTAAACTTCCTGCTCCTTGATGTCCTTGATCGCTTTATTACTAGACTCACGATCATAGATAACCAGGCGTACTTTTACGCGCAACGGCACTGCGTAGGTCACACCACGCAGCTTCGACTCATTAACATCAAACATCGGTTTGCCGAGCGTGTACTCAACATAATCGAGTGCAGCATTGCCGGAATAACTGACAATAGGAAACACGGACTTGAATGCGGCTTGTAGACCGACGTCAAGACGGTTAGCAGGCGCAAGGTGCGCTTGCGTGAAATTTTGATAGGAGTCTAGCTGGATTGCCAGCAGGAAAGGAATGTCCATTACCTGCGGCAGCTTGCCGAAATCCTTCCGAATACGCTTCTTCTCGGTGTATGAGTAAGCCATCTGTATTCCCCAATGTGATCGTCTGATTACTGCATATTGCTATTTACTGCATTCGCCTAAACTTGCGCCCATATTTCACGCAATTCCTGCATGCGTGAAGAAAGCGCAAAAAGGCCGACGGGAATACCCATCAGCCCTTCTTCAACAAGCTGCCTGCTCCGTTTCCAGAATAAGCAGCTTGCGTCCGGTCGCCTGCTACTTTTTTCAAGTAAAAAACACTCCTATCGGGTGCAATTACTTGAGATCAACCTTGGCACCAGCTTCTTCCAGTTTTTTCTTGGCGTCTTCGGCGTCGGCTTTGGATACACCTTCTTTAACGGTAGATGGTGCACCGTCTACCAGATCCTTGGCTTCTTTCAGACCCAGACCCGTCAGTTCACGTACCACCTTAATCACGTTAACTTTCTTTTCACCAGCTGAAGCGAGAATTACAGAAAACTCGGTCTGTTCTTCCACAACAGCGGCTGGACCCGCAGCAACTGCAACAGCAGCAGCGGCGCTAACGCCAAATTTTTCTTCCATCGCAGAAATCAGTTCAACAACATCTTTAACCGACATTTCAGCAATTGCATTGATGATATCTTCTTTGCTAAGTGCCATTTTCAATTCCTCACTGTGAGCGAAAGCTCGTTAAAACCCGAACAAACTGCAATCAGGCAGCTTGCTGTTCTTTTTGATCGCGAATGGCCGCAATAGTGCGTACCAATTTGCCTGCAGATGCTTCTTTCAACACGCTCATCAATCTGGCAATAGCTTCGTCATACGTTGGCAATGTTGCCAACATGGCGACATCAACCAGCACGCCTTCAAAGCATGCAGCCTTCAACTCAAGCTTGTCGTTTTCCTTGGCGAAATCCCGCAAAATACGTGCACCAGCACCGGGGTGTTCGTTTGAGAAAGCGATAATGCTCGGGCCGACAAAGCTGTCAGACAGACATTCGTAAGCGGTGCCTTGAACTGCACGGCGCGCGAGTGTGTTACGAACCACTCTAAGCCATACCCCGCTTTCACGGGCCTGCTTGCGCAGCGCATCCATCTTGTCCACTGTGACGCCGCGAGAATCAGCGACCACGGCAGACAATGCACCCTTAGCAGCATTCTGGACTTCGGCGACTATCGCCTTCTTGTCTTCAAGTGCTAATGCCACGGCATATACTCCTGGATTGATCAGTAAACTGATCGTTGCTTTACCGTACTTCGACTACTTTATTTTCTGAAGCACGAACCTTTCGGTGTTCAAATCCAGCTTGCTTGATAAAAAAACAAAATCTGAATTGGGCTCACCATCTACGCAGGTTTTGCACCTCGACAACCGGCTTTGAAACCGACGTTCTGTGCGCTTTTAAGCCAGTCCGGAGAACCGACAACTGGCACCTGCGGTTTTTGATAATTCAGGCAGCAAAACCACGCCACCTGAACCCCAAATACTTTACATAAATTAAATATCCAGTGACGCCTGATCGATAACCAGACCAGGACCCATCGTAGTAGAGAGAGTTATCTTTTTCAGATATACGCCCTTGGCCGTCGTTGGCTTCGCTTTTTTCAGGTCATTGATCACAGCCTCAAGGTTTTCCTTGATTGCATTGACTTCAAACGAGATCTTGCCCACGCCACCATGGATAATGCCATTCTTGTCTGCGCGAAAGCGCACCTGACCGGCCTTGGCATTTTTCACCGCACCAGTTACATCTGGCGTAACCGTGCCCGTTTTAGGATTTGGCATCAATCCGCGAGGACCCAGAACCTGTCCAAGCGCACCAACGACACGCATGGCATCTGGAGAAGCGATGACAACATCGAAGTCCATCATGCCGCCTTTGATCTGCTCAGCCAGATCTTCCATACCAACATAATCAGCACCGGCAGATTTGGCGGCCTCAGCTGCAGCACCTTGTGTGAAAACAGCAACACGGACAGTTTTGCCTGAACCGTGCGGCAAAGTAGTCGCGCCGCGAACAGACTGGTCTGATTTACGCGCATCAATACCAAGGTTCACCGCCATATCAACGGTTTCACCAAATTTTACAGTGGACAATTCTTTCAACAATGCGACAGCGTCAGCTATAGCGTATTGTTTTCCTGGTTGGATCTTGGCTCGAATTGACTGAGCGCGTTTACTCAACTTGGCCATTACAAACCCTCCACTTCTATGCCAGCACTACGAGCACTACCTGCGATGGTGCGCACAGCAGCATCCATGTTGGCAGCCGTCAGATCCGGCATTTTAAGTTTCGCAATTTCTTCAACTTGCGCACGCGTAACCTTGCCGACCTTGTTCTTGTTCGGCACACCGCTTCCGCCCTTTATTCCCGCAGCTTTCATCAACAGGATAGATGCCGGGGGTGTCTTGGTAATAAAAGTGAAGCTGCGATCAGAGTAAACCGTTATAACAACAGGAGTAGGCATACCCAGCTCCATACCCTGCGTAGCAGCATTGAATGCTTTGCAGAACTCCATGATATTAACACCGTGCTGACCCAAAGCCGGGCCAACTGGCGGACTTGGATTGGCCTGACCCGCCTTAACTTGTAACTTGATATAGGCCTGAACCTTCTTAGCCATAATTAAAACCCTCGTTGGGTATTAGCGCCTCCAGAGCTTTGCACATATTAGCAAACACCCCTTCTTCGGCTCCCCGCAAATCACCAATTACAACTTATGATTTGCACCAAAACGCACGAAACCGCGCGCCTACTTCGATCAGGCTTTTTCGACCTGACTGAAATCCAGCTCCACTGGCGTCGAGCGGCCAAAGATCAGCACAGCAACACGCAAGCGGTTCTTGTCGTAGTTCACTTCTTCTACGACTCCATTGAAATCATTGAACGGGCCATCTACCACCCGAACCATTTCACCTGGCTCAAAAATAGTCTTCGGACGAGGTTTTTCACTACCAACCTCCACGCGACGCAAAATTGCCTCGGCCTCCTTGTCCGTGATCGGCGCAGGCTTATCTGCCTTGCCTCCAATAAATCCCATGACACGAGGAGTTTCTTTCACCAAGTGCCAAGAATCATCGTTGAGATCCATCTGCACCAGAACGTAACCGGGAAAAAACTTGCGCTCGCTCTTGCGCTTCTGCCCCGCACGCATTTCCACAACCTCTTCCGTAGGCACCAACACATCACCAAAGAGATCCTGCATATTGGCGCGCTCAATGCGATCTTTCAGTGAAGCCGCAACTTTCTTCTCGAAGCCTGAATACGCATGCACAACATACCAACGCTTGGCCATGTCAGCTCCTTAACCAATAATCAGTGAAACGAGTTTGCCAAAAGCGGCGTCTAGACCCCATAAAACCAGGGCCATAACAAAAACAACCGCAACAACAACCAATGTAGTCTGCGTAGTTTCCTGACGGGTCGGCCAAACCACGCGACGCACTTCAACCAGAGCCTCGCGAAGCAATGACCAGAATGCAGAGCCTTGCGCCGTCGTCACCGCCACAAAAATTGCAGCACCCACAACAGGAATCAGTCCAATAGCACGATAAGCAGCGGGATACTGACCATAGTGATAGTAGCCAAACAATCCACAAGCAATTAGCGCCGCCGCCGCTACCCACTTGAATATATCAAGATTGACTGTCTGATCTTTGTTACCCTGAATTTCAGCCTTGGTATTCATTATTGCAATCGCGAACTCGCTACTGAGATCCAATTTTGGCAGGCCAGGAGGGACTCGAACCCCCAACACCCGGTTTTGGAGACCGGTGCTCTACCAATTGAACTACTGGCCTTCATTTCAAACACATATTCGCCCCAAAACAAGCAGGCCGGGGCACATGCGCACACCGGCCAGCATCGTCAAAAAGAACGAAATTACTCAAGAATTTTCGCAACAACACCGGCGCCGACAGTACGGCCACCTTCGCGGATGGCGAAACGCAGGCCGTCTTCCATCGCGATGGGGGCAATCAGGGTCACCGTCATCT
>DAOMGE010000008.1:0-7836 GCA_035430165.1 Pseudomonadales bacterium
GCATTCATGATGTCACCCAGCCGTTGCAACTGCGAAATGATTCTCAACTGTCTCTGACCCCTTTTTTCTTTATAATGGATCTTATGATGCCTCACTTTACAGCACTGTTCGAGCCTATCCAGATCGGCACTATGCAGGTCAAAAACCGCATTGTCATGGCGCCGATGACCACCGATTACGGGAATGATGACCAGACGCCGTCCGAGCGGTTGATGGCGTATCTGGAAGCGCGTGCAAAGGGCGGTGTTGGCCTGATCACGATGGAAGTGTGTACGGTGGATGTGGCGCATCGTTATTTGCAGCGTTCGCTGACGCTGGGCGATGACAGTTTTATCGATTCGCATAAACCACTCATCGAACGCGTGCATGCGCACGGTGCAAAAATCCAGCCACAGATTACGCATCCCGGTCCTGAATCCATCATTTCATTTTTTTCTGCGACACAAGCAGTCGGGCCTTCGCCAGTTGTATCGCCGGTGTGGGGCACGGCGTGTCGTGAACTGGCACTGGAAGAAATTCCGGCGATTATCGAGCAGTACGCACAAGCGGCGCGCCGTGCGCAAGCGGCCGGTTATGACGGCATTGAATTGCACGCGGCACACAGCTATCACCTGATCGGATCGTTTTTGTCGCCATTTCGCAACAAGCGCAAGGATGCTTACGCAGGTCACAAGTTTGCTACGCGTTCACGTTTGCTGTTGGAAGTTGTTGCCGCAATGCGCGACATCGTGGGCACTGATTTTCCGATTACCGTGCGATTGGCTGGTTACGAACGTGTGCCGGGTGGACGTGAACTGGATGACACGCAACGCCTGGCGCCCATGCTGGTGGAAGCAGGTGCCAGTGCGTTTCATATCAGCGGCGGCGGCACAGACAAACTGGTGAGCCAGATTGTGGCTTCGTCTGCTGCCGGTTATGGATTCAATACCGCGCTCGCTGAATCGGTGCGCCGTGTGGTGAAAGTGCCGGTGATGGTGGTGGGGCGCATACAGACACCGGAACAAGCAGAAAACATTATCAAAAACCAGCAAGCCGATATGGTGGTGATGGGCAGGCAAATGTTGGCGGATCCGGACTGGGCCATGAAGGCGCAAAACGGTGCGGCAGACAATATCCGCCGTTGCATTTCCTGTGAAAATTGTATCGACTCAATGAATCGCGGCACGCTGGCGTGTGCCATCAATCCGTTCACCGGTCGTGAAACGGAATTGTTGCTGACGCGTGCAGAAAAATCGCGTCACGTCGTGATTGTCGGTGCCGGGCCAGCCGGACTGGAAGCCGCGCGTGTAGCGAGTTTGCGCGGCCATCGCGTCACGCTACTGGAACGTGAACAACGTCTCGGTGGCGCGTTGTTGCTGGCGGCGACGGTACACGATGACAACCGTTTCTTTCTCGATTACCTGCAAAAAACCGTGCGCGATTTGCCCATCACCATTCGCACCGGCACCGATGCCACACCGGCATTGCTGCGCGAATTGAATCCGGATGTGGTGATTGTCGCCACCGGTTCGCAAGTGGTGCTGCCGCATAAACTGGCATTGGGTGAAGGTGTGTGGTTTGGTCGCGATGTGCGTGAATTGCTCACCGGTCGTTGGCAGCGCTGGGCGCGGCATTGGCCTTCTGCACTGGCGCCATTGATGCTGAAAGCGGGCGATCTCTGGAACCGTTTCCTGAAGCCGCAAACGCTGCAGTGGTCATCGCATGTCTGGATGCCATTTGGCAAACGCGTGGTGTTGATCGGCAATGATTTGCCGGCGATTGAACTGGCGGAATTTTTTGCGAAACGTCGGCGTGATGTGTACTTGTTGTCAACGGAAACGGCGTTTCTGCCGGAAGTCGGGCGCAAGCGCCGTGCAGAGCACATGGATAAACTGGACCAGGCGAAAGTGCGCGTCCTGACCGATCTGACCATTCATGGCATGAGTGGCAAACGCGTGGAATATTCTCCCGGCGCGGCATCGACACGGCATGTGCTGGATGTCGACAGCGTGATCATTGCCGGTGATGCAGCGGCAGATATGTCACTGGCTGAACAGCTCACGGGTGCGGGATTTCCTGTGCAGGCCATCGGTGATTGTTCCGGTTACGGTCTGATCGTGAAAGCGGTGCGTGAAGCTGCAGAACTGGCCTGTGCTTTATGAGGAGGCGTCCGGTTTTTTCTTTATCACGTCAGCCCACAATGCAAAAAAATACAGCAGGTTGAATATCGCCAGTAGCAGCCGGATATCAAACGGGTAGCCGGCATTTTTCCATGTGTCGGCGCCTAGGTCATAATGATCAAGCGCAGGATTGTGTGCCGGAAAAATCTCCGGCATATGGCCATCCATGCCGTAAAAGAAAAACATATTGATGCTGCTTATCAGGCAAATGCCAATGGCAATGGGCAGGGTGGCCGGCTTGCAACAAAACAGCGCCATCGCCAGCAGGCAAGACAGGTAGAGATGGTTTTCATGCACGCCGATGCTGAACATGAAGTAGGCAAAGTGACCGAGCAAGGCAAACACGAGCAGGTTCTCTGTTGATTTGCTGCGCCGGAAAAAAAAGACCAGGGCCAGCAAATAAAACAGCAGAAACAGGCCTCGCGCGCCGGTTTTTATCACAGCAGGAAATTGCTTGTCAGCAATCATGAACGTGGCGGGGTCCAGCGAGGAGGCCATGTGCGGCGTATGCGTGAATAACAGCAGGTAACGCCCGATAATCCAGTTCAGGTTCAAGGCCTGCGCACTCAGAATGTTGTGCTGAAAAGCGCGCTGCAGTGCATACAGGGGTTCATGGCCAAACATCAGCAACACAAGGCCGGCCATGATGCAGGCAGGCATAATCGCCTGAATACATGCCATGACGCGCGATTTGCCAGATTCTGATTCCGTGGCGCGGAAAAGAATGAAAGATAAAACAAAGGGCAACACAATCAGTGCCGGGTATTTGATGAGGCAGGCGATTGCGAAGGCAAGCATGCCTTGTGCCGTTTTCTGTTTTTCGAATTTGTAAAAAGCTAAAAGCAAAAACGGGGTGATATAGATATCGATATAGCAAAGCGCGAGACAGGTATAGGAGAAAATGCCATGGAAAAACAAGGTTGCCAGCAAATTGCGCTGGCTCCAGCCATAAATGATAAACGTACTCGCAAACAGGAAAGGCAGGAAACTGATCTTGATGCCGTAAAAGACCGGTAGCCGTAAAAAATCTGCCAGATAGCATGCTGACCAGAGCAATACGGTCAAGCCCGGTGGATGTTCGTGCTGGTTCAGGCGATAGCCTTCCACCAATCCGTTGTTGAATGCATTTTCACCCCAGCCCTGCCAGATCCAGATGTCATTGGTGCCAAATCCCGGAAAAAATGCCGCCGTCATCAATAGCGCAAGAATGACCAACATACTGGCGGGTATGCTGCCGTTGTGTGGTTGCGACGATGATGGCGTGTACATTCAGTTGGCTCGTAATGTTTTTCCAAATAGTTGCTGCATTTCATGGTCCACCCGGCGTGTTTTCTTGCTGAGTGATGTTTCGCAAGCGGCGGTATTGCCCGCTTGCAGGATGACGCGATATGCACCGGCAGGCAGTTGTTGCTGCGTGACCAACCATTGCTGTGTGCCGCTGCTGGTCGTTGGCAATGCCGTTTGCAGCACAGCTGGTGCGCTGGACTGTGAATCTGTTGCGCAAAAAATCACATCCGCCTGTGGTTGCCCTGTATCAAGCGTGGTTTCCAGTAGCACAGCAATGGCATTGCCGCGATGTGTGGCAGTGATTTTACAAGCGTTGGCGCTATGGGTGTTTTTACACACTGTATCCGGCGCTGGGGATAATGTGAGCCACGGTCTGGTAGGTGTCAGTTGCGTAAAATCCAGCAACTGCAGGTGGTCGGCCACAAACAGCAGGTGGTCGCTCATCGGTGGAAAATAAATCAGTTGTTTGCGGAAGTCGCCATCGATAATCCAGTTGTCATAGCTCTGCTGGAATTTTTGTGCTTGCTCACGGATGGGTTTTGTCAGCGGGTAAGCGGTGATCTGGGCAGTCAGTGCGAACGCCAGCATCGCTGCCACTACGACACGCAGCCATTGCCGGTTACTTGTTTGTCCGTAACAGGTTTCGACATGGCCGGCCAGCACCAGCATGACAAATGCCATCGAATACATCTTGTAACGCGAATTGACCACGGATTCTGCCGTGCCATATGCCAGTCCACGTGTGAACCCGGCCGTCATTGCGGATAGCAGAAGGAACAGGGCAATAAAATGGATTGCAATCAAGGTTGAAGGCTGGCCGATGCGCAACTGCCGCAGAAACAGCAGGCAGACACTGCAACCCGCCAGTATCGCTGCCGTGGATTGTGATTCGGAAAACAGCGTGGCGCCGAGAAAAGCGGCGGTGGTTTGTAGTGGCAACAGCGGATGTTGCAGGAGTGTTTGCCATAGCACATCAAAGCTGGCTATTTGCAGCGGTTCTTTCAGGGCCAGCAGTGCGGCACTGGATGGGTGTTCTTGCCAGTAATGTCGTGCAAGGAAATAACAGGCCGACGTTGTAAAAGCAAAAAATAACCAGATGGCCGTATCGCGAGAACGATTGGCTTGCCAACGGTTATCGGTCAGCAATAACAGCAGGCACGTCGGCCAGACCAGCATGCCATTGCCTTGTGAAAAGGTAGCGAGTATTGCCAGTGCAATGCCGACCAACAGTTTTCCGGTTGATGGCATGCCACCAGCAAGTACCTGCACACTCGCTATGGCGAACAGTATGACCAGCTGGTTCGACAGCGCAGTCATCGCCTTGAAAGAACTGTCCCAGCATTGCAGGTTGATATAGGCGAGCGTGATGACGAAAAAATAGAAAGGCCTGCGCGAACTGTTGATACCCAGTCCGAGCAGGATGCCGCTCAGGATAATCACCAGATGGCCGAGCAGGATTAGCGGATAAAAACGGATTTCACCGATCAGCTGGTATTGCAGGTAATAGACAATGTGATCGACAACAGTGATATGTTCATTGTTGGGATAGGTGAAGGCGAGCAGTTTTTCTTGCCAGGTTGTTGCGGTGGCCAGGGCCTTGAAAAATCCGAAGACGTCGTTGAGGTCGTCAAACTTCGGCGTGTTGTCGGCTAACTGGATAACCTGATTGCTATAGAAAAGAATGGCCAGTGCCGCCAGCCAGTACCAGCATCGCGAGGTCAGGGCTTTGTCGGCGGCAAGTTGCATCTGGCTCAGTCAAAACGCGGTGCGCGTTTTTCAAAAAATGCTGTTACAGCTTCGATATTTTCAGCTGAACCGACTTGTCTCATCATGCCTTCCATTTCGCGTGCTCGCGCCTGCGCGATGGCTGCGGCATGGGTTGCCATCAAAGCGCGCTTGGTTTCACGTAAGGCATTGCGTGGCCATTGCGCCATTTCAGCTGCTTTTTCCAGCGTTTTGGTTAGCAAGTCTTCGTCTGTGAATTTGCACCGTGCGATCCCGGTTTCGATGGCCTTGTCAGCGTTGATCCATTCTGCTGTAAATAACAATTCAGCCGCTTGCTGGTAACCGATATTGCGTGGCAATGTGTAGCTGCAAGCCGCTTCAGGGACCAGCCCAAGATTCACAAAAGGCAGGCGCATTTTCAGGGATTCACCGACATACACCACATCGCAGTGAAACAGGGCAGTGGCACCAAACCCGATGGCCGCGCCCTTGGCCGCAGCCAGCAACGGTTTATCCAGTGCGAGAAATTCATCCATCATCACTTCAAACGGCGGTTTTTCATTCGGTTCGCCGGTGAGGTCAGACAAATCGACACCGGATGAAAAATCCTTGCCAGCACCGGTAATGACAACAACAGACACAGCATCATTTTCACGTACAGCTACCACGGTATCCCGCAACGCTAGCCATGCATTACGGTTGAATGCATTTTTCTTTTCCGGGCGATTGAATGTGATGGTGGCAACACGTTGGTGGATATCGACAAGAACAGGTGCCGAGGTGTCATGACTCATGAAAAATGGCCTTTGTTTTGGATGGATTGAAGTGTTTCACGGCAGGTGTCGATAAAGGGTCTCGGCTGCCAGCCGGTCATCTTGCGAATCTTGTTGTCGTCAAACAAGCGTTTGAAGGGAACAGGTAGCGGAATGCGAAAGGCTGGATGAAAACCGCCAGCGGCAACCCATGTGTCATAAAAATGCCAGAAGTCGGTTTGTTCGCCACCGACGTTAAAAGCTTCGCCGATGCAGTTATCGTGAATCAGTGTGGCACAGGTTGCTGCTGCAAGATCACCTGCGTAGACCAAAGGCAGGCTCAGTCCCACCGGGTACGGTGCAAATCCCGGCCAGTGCATCAGCCACTCATACCAGTGTGAAAAAGAATGGTTGTCGAAGGCACCAAAAATGGCGTAGGGGCGAATGGTCGTCATCGCCAGGTTTTTTTCTTGCGCGATGCGCCAGCCTTCCTGTTCTGCCATGGCTTTGGATATGGGGTAGATACTGAAATGATGGCGCCTGTCTTGCGCAGTGCGCAGTGGTGCGGATTCATCGATTGCAACATCGGATCGAATTTTTCGATAAACACTGGCTGATGAAATGGCGACAACACGTTTTACCTGTGCATCAGCGCACGCGTAAAGCGTATTGCGTGTCCCTTCCAGATTCTGGCTGATAAGCACGTCGTAATCGGGATTGAGTGACACTTGTCCGGCATTGGCGATCACGGCATCGCAGCCAATAAATGCACGTGCCAGCGCAGCGCGATCGGAGAGATCAGCGATGCGCAATTCAATGCCGTCGCGTTTCAGTTCAGGGACTTTGCCGGGACTGCGAACGACAGCAACTACCTGTGCACCCTGAGCAAGTAACTCACGTACAAGGTAACGACCGATAAAACCGGTTGCC
The DNA here is from genome assembly GCA_035430165.1 of Pseudomonadales bacterium. Classification (GTDB taxonomy): domain Bacteria; phylum Pseudomonadota; class Gammaproteobacteria; order Pseudomonadales; family UBA7239; genus UBA7239. Next base: position 6,854 of record DAOMGE010000008.1, read on the forward strand.
CCGGTGACAGCGATGGTTTTGCTTTTTAATGTGTCCATACAAAAAAGGGGTCAGAGTCAGTTTTTATCATTCTAGGAGGGAAGGGGGCAGAGTCCTAATTAAAAAGTGACTCTGACCCCTTTTTGTTCTTACTTGCCAGTGAAGACTGGTTTGCGTTTTTCCTTGAAGGCTTTCATGCCTTCCTTGGCATCGGCAGACATGAACACCGGCCAGCCGAGTTGTTCTTCGTTTGCCAGCGCTTCTTTCTCGCTCAGGTCCTGCTGGTTCTGGCGCAGTGACTTGGTGATGGCCTGGATGGAAAGCGGGCCATTTTCGTCAGCAATCTCATGCGCGATTTTCAGGCCTTCTTCCAGTGCCTTGCCTTTGGGCACGATGCGGTTGATCAGACCCCAGTTCAGGGCTTCCTGTGCAGTGATATGGCGACCCAGCAACAGGATCTCGGCAGCCAGTGCATACGGGATCTGGCGACGCAGGCGGATCGTGGAGCCACCCAGCGGGAACAGGCCGCGCTTGCATTCGGTGACGCCGAAGATGGCATCTTCGGCTGCAACACGGATATCGGTGCCTTGCAGGATTTCCGTGCCGCCAGCCAGTGCATAGCCTTCAACCGCCATCACAATCGGTTTCAGTGGCTGGTTATGACGCAACAGTGCTTGCCAGTGCAGGTCAGGGATTTCCTTCATTTTCTCCTGCATCATCGCCGCATCAGCATCGCCATCCGGGCCGGACTTCAGGTCCATGCCTGAACAGAAGGTGTCACCCTTGCCGGTCAATACGCCCACACGCAATTCGGGGTCGCTGTCCAGCAGGCGCCAGGCGTTGTACATGCCGAGAATCATCTGCGAGGACAGGGCGTTCTTGGCCTCCGGACGATTGAGTGTGACGATCAGGACATGACCATCTTTTTCAATCGTGCAGTTCTTGGTGCTGATGTCGAGTTCTGTTGCCATTGCAGTTTCCTCTAGTTAAAAAATTCAAGCCCT
>DAOMGE010000008.1:7936-78179 GCA_035430165.1 Pseudomonadales bacterium
CAGCAATCAGCTCACCCAGTGCGATCTGGTGTTGCGTGCTGGAGCCGAGCGTCAGTTCATTCTGTTTGGCCCACAGTGCAAATCGCCACAGCGGATAATCGCGATCCACGCCCATGCCGCCGTGCAAATGTTGCGTGGCGTAGCTGATGCGGTGTGAGGCGTCGCCCAGCCACATTTTGGCAGCGTGTACCTGACGCGTGGCATCGGCTTCCTGCGCCAGCAATTCGACAGCCTGTTGTGCAACCAGTTTCAGGCACTTGGCATCAATGTAGCAGTTGGCAACGCGATGGCCGACGGCCTGGAAGCTGGCAATTTTCACATTGAACTGCTCGCGTTCGGATGTGTACTTGGCAGTCATCTGTACCATTTTTTCCGAGGCGCCAGCCTGGTACATGCACAGTGCAGCCGTGTAACGCTCGACCAGATATTTCACTGCATCCTTACCGCCCAGTTTTTGCGCCGGTGTGTTGCTGAATTCAACAATAAATTGCGGTTCATACGTTGTGGCTTTCAATGCTGTCAGTTTTACGCTGGCGTCTTTCGGATCGACAATAAACAGCGCGACATCATTACCTTCCCGGGCAACGACCAGCATCCGTGTAGCAATATTGGCGTAAGGCACACACAGTTTTTTGCCAGTCAGTTTGCCGCCACTGGCTTGCAGTTGTGCTTCGTAGGCATCAAACGTATTTTCTTCATGGAAGGCAGCTGTCAAAACCACTTCACCAGTGGCAACACCGCCCAGCATTGCTTGCAGGGTTGCATCGCCAAATTTCTGTACAGCCAACGCAGAAATGAGAGATGGCACGGCGGGCACGGGTGCCAGTACGCGGCCGCATTCTTCAATAAACAGGGCGAGTTCGGAAAAACCGAAGCCCATACCGCCTTTGTCAGCAGGAATAGCAATGCCGAGCAAGCCGGCATCCGCCAGTTGTGACCACAATGCGCCGGAATAACGTTCCTGTGCCCACATGTCGTATTTGTGCAGTTCTTCCGGTGTTACCTGATCGCCAAGGATCTGGTTTGCCAGTGTCTGTATATCTTTCTGTTCTTCGCTCAGGCCAAAATTCATGATGTGTTTCCTCGATTCTGTCAGGCAATTGTTCGATTGAGGCAATCAGGCACGCAAAGGGCGCGGCATGTTGAGACCGAAAATGGAAATGATGTCGCGCTGGATTTCGTTGGTGCCACCACCGAATGTCAGGATCGACAGGGTACGGTACAGACGCTCCAGTTCACCTTCGAGCACAATCGCTTCAGAGTGGGAATGCAGGGTGGATGACTGGCCAAGGATTTCCATCATGTCGCGGCAAGCCTCGATCATGAATTCCGATCCGTACACTTTGGCCGCTGACGCTTCTGCCATATCGAGACCGCCTTGTGAAATGGCCCAGGCCTGCTTGTAGCAGATCAGTTTGATTGCCTCAGCACTGGCCTGCACTTTGGCAAGTTTCATTTTTACCCAATCCTGGTCGATCAGGCGTTGGTCGTTAGCGAGTTTTACACTCTCTGCAAATTCACAGACTTTCTTGAAAATACCGACGATAGGGCCGTGTGTGACCAGTGCCAGTCGTTCACGGTTGAGCTGGCTCATGATGACGCCCCAGCCACGGTTTTCCTTGCCGATCATCCATTCTTTCGGCACGCGGACGTTTTCGTAATAGGTGGCGTTAGTGCGCACGGAGCCGAGTGTTTTTACTTGTGTTACCGATACACCGGGATGGTTCATCGGGATCAGGAACATCGAGATCGAACCGTGCTTGCCCTGTGTCTCGACATCACCGGTGCGGCAGGCGAGCCACACGTAATCAGAAAACTCGGCGAGTGAGGTCCACATTTTCGAGCCATTGATAATGTAGTGGTCGTCGCCGTCTTTCACCGCGCGGGTTTTCATCGACGCGAGGTCGGTGCCTGAGCCGGGTTCGGAGTAGCCGATACAGATACAGATCTCACCGGCCAGGATTTGCGGGATGATGCGTGCTTTCAGGTCCGGGCTGCCAAATTGTGCGAGTGCGGGGCCGACAGATTCAGAGGTCAGGAACGGGAACGGGAAGCCCGCTTTCATGATTTCCGAGAAAAAGATGTACTGCTCGATCGCGGATTTCTCCTGTCCACCATAGGCTTTTTCCCAGCCCAGGCCGATCCAGCCATCAGCACCCAGCTTGCGCATGGCGGCTTTCCACAAAGGGCCACCGCCTTCGTGTTTGAAATCGTGACCAAGTTCGGCCTTCAGTTCCGGGGTCATCAGGTTCTTGAAATAGGCGCGCAATTGCTGGCGCAGCGCTTCCTGTTCCGGTGTGAATGACAGCTGCATATCGGGCTCTCCGTAGAGTAATCGGGGTAGGGGATTGTCTGGCGCTGTAGTCTGGATTTTTGTCGCGGTGGATTCTAGCAGCAGAAAGTGACTTACGTCACAAAGTTGGGATAAATACGGAGTTCTACGTTGTAGCCACAATTTACGCAGTGAAACACATCACCTACATTGCCGACCCATCCAAGGGACTGGCTTTTGACTGCACGCAGTTTGCAGTGTTCGTAGGGAGAGTATCCCGACATGTTTTTGAGGTTATCCCATGGCTCTCATCAGCAATCCCGTCATTGTTGGCACTTGTCTGTTTATTGGTGTCATGCTCGTCCTGGTTGTGGCGTTGGTTAGCAGTAACCGCAACTCATAAAAAATCCCGCCTCGGCGGGATTTTTTATTTCACCGGCAGTTTTTTATTTGGCCGCATCAATCGCCTGATAATAATCCATCAGGATTTTTGCAACTTCCGGTCGTGAAAATTCCGGTGGCGGTGCCATGCCCTGACCCAGCATCTGGCGAACCTTGGTACCAGACAAGGTGATGAAATCATCCGGTGTGTGATCCGGTGCTTCACGCATCATGACAACGCAGTTCAGCTTTTTCGAATACGCGGTGTTGTCTGCACGGAAAATTTCAATTTGCAAAGCGCCAGCCGGCACATCGGTATCAAAAATAGTTTGTGCATCAAACGGGCCGTAGTAGTCGCCCACACCGGCGTGGTCGCGACCGACGATCAGGTAGTTGGCGCCCATATTCTGGCGGAAAATGGCGTGCAACACGGCTTCACGAGGGCCAGCGTACAGCATGTCGAAGCCGTAACCGGTGATCATCACGCTGTTGGCCGGGAAGTAAACATCCACCATCTTGCGGATGCAGGCGTCGCGCACGTCTGCCGGAATATCGCCTTCCTTGAGTTTGCCCAGCAGCATGTGGATGACGATGCCATCTGCACCGAGGCGTTCCGCTGCCATGCGGCAGAGTTCTTCGTGCGCACGGTGCATCGGGTTGCGTGTCTGGAATGCCACCACTTTTTTCCATCCGCGCTCTGCAATTTCGTTGCGGATTTCTGTGGCAGTCCTGAACGTATCAGGGAATTCCGCGGGGAAATAACTGTAGTTCAGGACCTTGATGGCGCCGGATACGAGAAAGCGACCTGCGCTGAGGAAAACACTGACGCCCGGATGTTTTTCATCCAGCGTGCCAAAAATTTTTCCTGCCATGAAATGCATCTGTTCATCGGTCGCTTCTTCGATAGCGCTGACATCCATCACGGCGATGACAGGGTTGCCGTCAACGTTCGGATCGCGCAGGGCAATGCGTTTCGCACCTTGGATGGCGGCAACATCCTTGACAACATTGATGATGGGTACGGGCCAGAACAAACCGCCGGTAGTGTGCAGTTTTTCTGCCACTGACAAACTGTCTGCCAGATTCATGAAACCGGTGAGCGGGGTGAAATAACCCGCGGCCAGCATGACAGCATTGCCCGCTGCGGCGGAGCTGATGAGCAGGGATGGCAGATTGGCAGCTTCCGCTTCCAGTGCGGCACGTTCAGCATTGTCGCTGACGTAGAGGGGCTGCAAAGCCTCGGCACCATGTGGCTTGATCATGGGTAACTCTCCGGTTGATGAATGAAAGGCTGGTAAACAAGGCCGGCATTATAGCGATGTGAAACAGGATTACCCACAAGTGCTGCTACAATTACGGCATCTACTTCCACCCTGTTTGCCCGGTCATGAACTTTCGACAATTCAGCAAGGATCTCGTTCTGCCAGCCCTGTTCGGGTTGGTGCTGGCGTCGCTTTACCTGCAACACCAGCAGTTGCTCGATCTTGAAGCCCGACTTGCCGCTCGTGAAGTGCCGGAGAAAAGTTTACCGGCGGTGGCAACGGAGACTGTTGTCACATCTTACGCAGAAGCGGTTGAGCGCGCCTTGCCTGCTGTTGTCAGTATCTCGACCCGTAAAATCGTGCGCGAGACCATCAAGTTCAGTAATCCTTTCCTGCAACAACTGATCGAGAAAAATTTCTCGAAACAGGCGTTGCCACACCGCGATCGCGTTGAGGGTTCGCTGGGTTCCGGTGTGATTGTTACATCGAGCGGGTACGTATTGACGAATTTTCATGTGATCGCCGATGCACAGGAAATCCAGGTCACGTTGTACGATGGCCATGATGCGATTGCCAAGATTATCGGTGTCGATCGCGAAACCGATCTGGCGGTACTGAAAATCGACATGCCGGATTTGCACAGCATTGCATTTGCCGATCCGCAGCACGCGCGTATCGGTGATGTGGCGCTCGCTATCGGTAATCCTTTCGGGGTTGGCCAGACCGTAACGCAGGGTATTATTTCAGCAGCGGCGCGTTATGGCCTTGAATTGAGTATTGAAGAGAATTACCTGCAAACGGATGCAGCCATCAACCAGGGTAATTCAGGCGGTGCGCTGATTGATGCACATGGCGACCTGCTGGGAATCAACACGGCAATCGAGACACCAACGGGGGGTTCAGTCGGCATCGGTTACGCAATTCCGGCAGATACTGCGCAAAAAGTATTGAATGATATTATCGAGCATGGCCATGTGGTTCGCGGCTGGCTCGGCATTGAATCGCTCGCTGTGCCTGAATACGCGGCACACGAATTAGGCTTGTCAAAGGGGCAGGGTATTGTTGTGCGCGCGGTGTATCCGGGCGGCCCGGCGGATGAGGCGGGACTGCAGGCAGGTGATGTGATCACACATTTCGACGATGTGCCTGCGATGGCAACACGCGCAGGCATGAAACGTATTGCACATGCAGCGCCGGGTGAAAAAATCCAGGTGCAATACATTCGTGGCAGGTTACAGAGTCGCGCGACGGTGGTGATAGCGCCGCGGCCAACGCGGTGATGACTTCCTTGTCATCCCGGATGAGTGGATAAATACTTTTTTATTCTTTCAGTCGTTTGTATTTCATGCGGGTCGGTTGCTGGTCACCCATACGCGCCTTGTGATCCGCTTCATATTCCGTGTAAGTGCCTTCAAAGAAAACAGCACTGCTGTCACCTTCAAACGCCAGAATGTGTGTACAGACGCGATCCAGAAACCAGCGATCGTGCGAGATCACCATCGCGCAGCCCGGGAAATTCAGCAAGGCATCTTCCAGTGCACGCAGCGTTTCTACATCGAGGTCATTGGACGGTTCGTCGAGCAACAAAAAATTGCCGCCTTCTTTCAGCGTTGCCGCCAGTTGCAGGCGGCCGCGCTCGCCACCGGATAATTCACCCACGCGTTTCTGTTGATCAGAACCCTTGAAATTGAAACGACCCAGATAAGAGCGCGATGGCACTTCATAGTTGCCGATCTTGATGATGTCCAGGCCATCCGAAATGGCTTCCCACACGGTCTTGTTGTTGTCGAGTTTTTCGCGCGACTGTTCAACAAAAGCGACCTTGACGGTTTCACCGAGTGTGATGCTGCCGCTGTCGGGTTTGTCCTGTCCGGTGATCATGCGGAACAAAGTGGATTTGCCCGCGCCGTTCGGGCCGATGATGCCGACAATCGCACCTTTCGGTACCGAGAATGACAAATCATCCAGCAGCAGGCGATCGCCAAACGATTTACTGACGTGTTCCAGTTCCAGCACCTTGTCACCGAGACGTGGGCCGGGTGGGATATAGATTTCATTGGTTTCGTTGCGTGTCTGGTATTCCTGCGTGTTCATTTCCTCGAAGCGCGCCAGACGCGCCTTGTTCTTCGCATGACGGCCTTTCGGGTTCTGGCGCACCCATTCCAGTTCGCGCTCGATGGTTTTTTGGCGCGCGCTTTCGCTGCGTTCTTCCTGCTTCAGTCGCGCTTCTTTCTGTTCCAGCCACGAGGTGTAATTACCTTCGTACGGGATGCCGTGGCCGCGATCAAGCTCGAGAATCCAGCCGGCGGCATTGTCGAGAAAGTAGCGATCATGCGTGATGGCCACGACAGTACCGGGGAATTCGACCAGGAAGTGTTCCAGCCACGCGACAGATTCGGCATCCAGGTGGTTGGTCGGCTCGTCGAGCAACAGCATGTCCGGGCGTGACATCAGCAAACGGCACAGCGCCACACGCCGACGTTCGCCACCGGACAGTTTGGTGACATCCGCATCCCATGGCGGCAAACGCAGTGCATCGGCCGCTACTTCCATCTTGTGTTCGATACTGTGCGCATCCCAGGCCTGGATAATGTCTTCCAGCTCGGCCTGCTTTTTAGCCAGGGCATCGAAGTCAGCATTTTCCTCGGCGTAGGCCGCATAAACGGCATCGAGCCCGCGCAGCGCGTCCAGCGGTTCACGCAAACCGTCTTCGACGTTGCCGCGCACATCCTTGGTAGGATCCAGTTGCGGCTCCTGTGGCAGGTAACCGATTTTCAGGTTCGGCATCGGCCGCGCTTCGCCGATGAAATCGGTATCCACGCCGGCCATGATTTTCAGCAGCGTGGACTTGCCCGAACCGTTCAGGCCCAGCACACCGATTTTTGCGCCGGGAAAGAAAGAGAGGGAAATGTCTTTCAGGATTTCGCGTTTCGGCGGCACAACCTTGCCGAGGCGGTTCATGGTGAAAACGTACTGTGCCATAGGGTTTTCTCACGGGTGGAAAGTGGGGCGCAAGGTAGCGCAAGCGAAGGTGTCGTGCAAATACCTGTTCGTTACTCTTATGTAATTGCGCATTGTGGTCAGGCAAATGATGATAAATACTGCTAGCCAGATTTACACCCGTGTTGAGGAAAGTGCATGTCTAGAGCAGAACTCGCCCCGGCTTTTGCCGAGATTATCAAGAGCCGTTATTCCGTGCGGGCGTTTCGTCCGGAGCGCGTCCCGCAAGCGGTGCTGGATGAGGTATTCACATTGGCCAATCACACGCCGTCCAATTGCAACACACAGCCGTGGCTGGTGCATGTGGCCAGTGGCGAGCTGCTGGAAACGCTGCGGAAAGCCATTCCCGAGGCGATGATGAACGGTGTATTCACGATGGATTTTCCTTACGAGGGCAAATACCACGGCGTGTACAAGGAGCGCCAGGGTGGCGCTGCTGATGCGATGTTCAGGTCGATGGGTATTGCGCGGGAAGACAAGGTAAAGCGCAACGAGGCGTTCATGCGCAATTTTGTTTTTTTTGATGCGCCGCACGTGGCTTTCCTGTTTATCCCGCAGGAATACAGTTTGCGCGAAGCGGTGGATATCGGCATGTATTCGCAATCGCTGATGCTGTCGCTCACGGCGCATGGCATTGGCAGCTGCCCGCAGACCTCGCTGGGATTCCATGCCGATCTGGTGCGCAAGACACTGGGCGTGGATGACAGCTTCAGGCTGCTGTTCGGGATTTCATTTGGTTATGCGGATGAAACGGCACCGGTTAATACTTGCCGGACGTCCCGCGCAGCACTGCCGGACAATACCTTCTTTCACGGATAATTTTCCAGGATTAACCAAAATCAGGGCAACGGATTGCCTGCCAGCTTGCGCCATTTGTTGACGATCTCGCAGAACAGGTCTGCAGTTTTTTCGGCATCATAATCGGCATGGTGGGCGGACTTGTTATCGAAACCCAGGCCGGCAGCCACACAGGTTTTGGCGAGTACGGTTTGCCCGTAGGCCAATCCGCCCATGGTCACTGTGTCAAAACAGGAAAACTGGTGAAACGGATTTTTTTTCACCAGTTCGCAGCGCAAGGTGCCAGCCGTCAAAAAACCGAGATCAAAATGCGCGTTGTGTGCCACCATGATGGCTCGCGTACATTCATTCGCCTTGACCGCTTTTCTTACCTGCTCGAATACATTACCCAGCGCTTCCTGTTCGGAAATGGCATTGCGGTTCGGGTCATCCGGGTTTATGCCGGTAAAATCCAGTGCGGCCTGTTCGATGTTGGCGCCGGGGAAGGGCTGCACACTGTAAAAAAGCGTCTTGTCGCGTTGTAGCCAGCCGTTGTCGTCGTAGCGCAGGAACACGGCGGCGATTTCCAGGATGGCGTCCGTATGTGCATTGAAGCCGCTGGTTTCCAGGTCAATCACCACCGGCAGGAAGCCGCGAAAACGGGTGCCAATCGTTGGCAGCATTTCCGTTTCGGCAAACGCCTCGGCGAAGGAAGAAAATTCTTTTTTGTTGTTGCCCATATTGCCTTCTTATGCCGCTGACCATTGCAGGGTTGCACCTGCCAGCAGTGGTATCAATGTTTCATCGCCAAAATCGAGTGATGTCGGCATCGTCTGTGGAATTTTTTTCAGGGTGATGGTGTCGGTATTGCGTGGTAACCCGTAAAAATCGGCACCGTAAAAACTGGCGAATCCTTCGAGTTTGTCGAGATGGCCGGTGTGTTCAAACGCTTCCGCGTACAGCTCGATGGCGTGCAAGGCCGTGTAGCAACCGGCACAGCCGCAAGCCATTTCTTTCTTGTGTTGTGCATGCGGTGCTGAATCCGTGCCCAGGAAAAATTTCGGGCTGCCGCTGGTGGCGGCGTGCAACAGCGCTTGCTGGTGTGTGTTGCGCTTCAGGATCGGCAAGCAATAAAAATGGGGGCGGATGCCGCCAGCCAGCATGTCGTTCCGGTTAAACAGCAGGTGATGTGCCGTGATGGTGGCGGCAATATTGGCTGGCGCATTGGCCACGAATTCAGCGGCTTCATCGGTCGTGATATGTTCCAGCACAATTTTCAGCGCCGGGAAATCGCGTGTCAGTGGCAGCAAGGTGCGTTCGATAAATATCGCTTCACGATCAAAAATATCGATGTGGTTATCTGTCACTTCACCGTGCAATAACAGCGGCAATCCTGCTGTTTCCATGGCGGCCAGCACCGGGTATATCTTTCTGATGTCAGTCACACCGGACGCCGAGTTGGTGGTGGCACCTGCCGGATAGAGTTTGCAGGCGTGCACAAAACCGCTGGCTTTTGCTGTTGCCATCTCGGCCGGGTCGGTATTGTCGGTCAGGTACAGCACCAGCAGGGGTTCAAAATCAGAACCTGCCGGGCGTGCGGCAAGGATGCGCTCGCGATAAGCGGCTGCTTCCCGTGTGTCGGTTACGGGCGGCACCAGATTCGGCATGGCGATGGCGCGATGGAACTGCCGCGCCGCATCCGCCACGGTGCGGGGCAGGTAGGCACCGTCACGCAAGTGGATATGCCAGTCGTCGGGGCGGGTAATGGTCAGTGTCTGCATGGTGTGGGCCAGAAGCGAAACGATGGCGGCATGCTAGCCCAAAACCAGGGGCAGAGACAGTTGTGGATCATGCCGGAGACCGGATCACACGGGCGGAAATTTTTCAAAGAAGCTGGTAAACAGCGAATTGAGTTGTTCCTGTGTAATTTCCTTGTCTGCCAGTGAAATAACCGTGCGCATACGCCACACCGGCTTGTCGAGATGCAGGTCATAAATGTCGACCAGCAATGTTTCATTCAAGGTTTCTACTTCACCGCCAGTATCCATCGAGCCATGGAAATTGTCATCGACGTTGGGCAGCGTGGGTGCCATTTCCAGCATCACCGGTTGCGGTGCCTGATAGGCAAATTTCACTTCGATGTCGGGATGACCGAACTGGTAAGCGAGACCCTTCCGATCAAACGTTGTGCGCAATGCAGATTCCAGCCGGTCTTTCAGGTCGCTGCGTGAAGACTTGAACAGCGCACACTTGACGCGATAGCTTTTGTAACTGTGGAAGTCGACATTTTTCACGAAGGAAATATCGCGTTTGGTGTCAGCCATGACAGGGTGTGGATGCGCGCCTTCCAGTTTGAAGCGGAGTGACAGGTTGGTGCGGGAATCGGCATGCCGCAAGGCTTCATCCTGCGCGATTTTTTCCTCGGCTACGAGATCGTACAGCGCGTCATCCAACGTCTTGCAACCGAGTTCTTTCGCCTGTGTCATGGCATCTTTCAATTGTTCAACTTTACCGAAATGGATCAACTCGCTGATATAAGGTGTGTTCAGCATGATTTCCACGGCAGGCACGCGCATCTTCTGCAGGCCGATTGTCAGGCGCTGTGAAACAATCGCGCGCAAGTTCAATGACAAATCCTGCAGCACTTGTGTGTGTGCTGTGTCAGGAAAAAAATGCAGGATGCGCTCAATTGCCTGGTTGGCGTTATTTGCATGCAGGGTGGAGACACACAAGTGACCGGTTTCTGCATAAGCCAGTGCATGCTTCATCGTTTCCATGTCGCGGATTTCACCGATCATGATCACATCGGGTGCTTCACGCATGGCATTGCGCAATGCCGCTGCGTAGGAATCGGTATCGAGCCCGACTTCACGCTGGTTGATCAGTGAAGTGCCGTGATGTGAGTGCAGGAATTCAACCGGATCTTCTATCGTGAGGATATGGCCACCCTTGGTCTTGTTGCGATGCGCCAGCATGGCTGCCAGCGTGCTGGATTTGCCGGTGCCGGTACCCCCTACCAGCAACACCAGTCCACGATCTTCCATAATCAGGTCGCCGAGTATCGGCGGCAGGTTTAGCGAAGTGAAATCGGGAATCTGGCTGTTGATATGTCGAGCCACCAGCGCCGGTTCGCCACGTTGGCGAAACAGGTTGAGACGAAAGCGACCGATGTGGCTGATGTCCAGCGACATATTGAGTTCACGGGTTGATTCAAACGTGACGCGTTGTGCTTCATTCAGCACCGAGTAGCAAAGTGCGTGCACCTGTCTGGAATCCAGCGTGCTGTCATCCAGGGAAATAAACTGGCCTTCAACTTTTACCAGCGGGCTGGCGCCGACAGACAGGAACAGGTCAGATGCCTTGCGCTTCACCATCTGTTCCAGCAACACGGAAAGATCCGGTCCAATTGTCATCGGGAATAACTCCAGTTATCAGCGCGTGCGGTTTTGACGCGATTATCGAGGGTATGGGTCGAAATGCAAGTCAGCACGATTTTGCTGACACCTCACGTTAAATCATCGCCGGTCTGTTTACAGGGTGGATTTGCGCATACACTAGCACTGCCTTCAATTTGATAAAGGGAAATGACCATGGCAACAGCGAAACCAGCAGCACGTAAATCCACACGCAAGCCGGCTGCCAAGAAAGCCGCTCCCGTGAAAGCATACGCAAGAAAAGCATCGGCCACTGTCAAACGCAAGGCGAGTGCCAGCACAGCGGCGGCTCCCGGTGTGTTAGCCGCAGTGACGGCGTATCATTTCCCTTCCATTGACCAGATGATTGCTTCAACGAAAGCGGCACTGAATGATCATGAATCTGCACTCGGCAAGGCAGAACAGATGGTCAAGAGTGCGATGGCTTCCGTGCGCGATGCCGAAAATCTGTTGATGGAAAAAAGCAAGGTGGCCAGGGCCAAGGGCACTGCGACGGCCAAGGCGGCGATGAAAAAAGCCAGGGAGCAGCAGAAGAAAGCCAAAGCCATGGTTAACGTGGCCAAGGCGAAATACAAGGAACTGCAGCTGGCCTATAAAGGTGCGCTGGGTTCCATGAAAAAAATCAGCAAGGCGCAAGAGGCATTGTTGAGCAAGGCAGCCAGGGAAGAAGAAAAATTGCTGAAAGAATTGATGAAAGCGGAAAGCAAGCAGTTGAAAGGCCTGACAAAAGCCAAGCCAAAAGCGAAAAAGGCTTCAGCCAGGAAAAAAGCACCAGCCAAGCCAAAAGTTTCAGCTAAACCCAGAGTTTCAGCTAAACCAAAGGCGGCTGCGAAGCCGAAGGCTGCCGCTAAAAAAGCCGCGACACGTAAAAAATAACGCCTGGCAATCTGGAGACAGCAGGGGGACCTATCATCATTCTCCCCCTGCTGTTATTTCAGAACTCGCGGGCATCCTGCATGCGTTGCTGGTAATCCCAGCCATTGATATAGACCGGGTTCAGGCGAATCGCCACTTCGTCTTCCGAGCGCGACAACAACCAGCGCGCCAAACGGCTTTCCTCACGGATAAAATATCGTGACAACAATCTGGGCAGTATCTCTGCACCCTTGGCAGGAATAATTTCCACTTCGCCATGGCCGCGTGCTCCCGCATATGGCGGTTCGTTATTCGCAATTTCAAAACCGACGCGGGCATCCTTGCGCAAATGCGTCAGGAGTTTGGCGTCCTTGTGCGTGACACACCAGAATGCCTGCCCGTCGAATAAAAACCACAACGGCACAATGAGCGGGAAACGGCTGTCGGTGTTGCAGGCAATCCGCAACGGTGTACGGGATGCCTCGATAAAATTTGCAAGTCGGGTATCACTGTGGATCTTGCTGATTGCATCGTTCATTGTCGTTTTCTCCTTTTCGCCCGGCAAGCATCAGTGCAAGGCGCGATGTTTTGTAAAAAGCAGCTGGTGTGTACCGATACTGTGTTCAAGAAATCCGCCTTCGCAGTAACACAGGTAAAACTCCCACATGCGCATGAAAGACAGGTCAAATCCGAGTGCCATCACCTGTTTGCTATTGAACAGGAATCGTTGCCGCCAGTGGTTCAGCGTGAGGGCGTAGTCGGCAGTGATATCCGAGAGTGCCAGCAATTCAAGTTCCGTATGCTCACGCGTCAGTTGCCTGATACGCGTGACAGTAGGCAAACAACCGCCAGGGAAAATGTACTGCCGGATAAAATCGGTTTCCTGTAAATAGCGTTCGTACAGGTCATCGCGGATAGTGATAGCCTGGATCAGCGCACGACTGCCCGGTTTCAGCAGGTTGTCACAGATTTCAAAATATACCTGCTGGAATTCCGCGCCCACAGCCTCGATCATCTCGATGGATACCAGCTTGTCATAGTGGCCTGTCAGTTCACGATAATCCATTAGCAGCAAGGTAATCCTGTGGCTCAATCCTTCCTGTTCAATACGTGCCCTGGCATAGTCATACTGTTCCTGCGAGATCGTGGTGGTGGTAACACGGCATCCATAATGTCTGGCGGCGTATATCGCCATGCCACCCCAGCCCGTGCCGATTTCCAGTAAATGATCGTCAGGCGTCAACTGTAACTGCTGGCAAACCAGTTGCAATTTGTATTGCGATGCTTCCGCCAGCGGCTCGACAGGATGACGAAACACAGCTGACGAATACATCATGGACGGATCGAGAAACAACTCGAAAAAAGCATTGCTGAGATCGTAATGGGCGCGGATATTCTGTTGTGAACCTTCCGGTGTATTGCGATTCATCGCCTGTGCCGCTTTCAGTGCCATGCGTGCCATAAAACTTTGCTGGCCATCCAGCCCCAGCAAAATATCGCGGTTGCGCACCAGCAAGCGGATGACTTGTGTCAGGTCAGGCGATGTCCAGTAGCCCGCCATGTACGCTTCGCCTGCACCGATAGAGCCGCGTGTTACCACATCACGCCACATTTCTGCGTGGTTGATGCGAATGGATGCATTGATATCGCTGTCTGACTGCAAAGCCCCGAAACTGTATACCTTGCCGTTTTCAAAAACAGCAAGGCGACCGCCACGGATTTTTTTAAGCATCGCAAACACGGCACTGCGATACATGGATTCCGTAGCAAACAGGTTGTCCGGTGTTTCCTGGATACTGTCGGGAATGGATGAGGGTTTATGCAGCAGCGACAAGCCGCGATTGATGTGTCTGGCAAGATTCAACATGGCATTCATGGATGCATCTCCTGTGTGGCGGCAATGTGTTCCGGCCGGGACGGGCGTGAAAGGGATGGTTTTGCAAGGGGTGATCGTGCAAGTGATGAGGGTCGTGACGTTGGTGGATGTGGATGAAAGCGCGCGCCACGCAGCCACAATTGCAGCGCTTGCCAGTAAATGCCGATAGCAACCTGTAAGGTCATCAGTGGAAATTGCCAGAGCAATTGCAGCAGGTTTGCCCGCGTAAGCGGTTTGCGCTGCAGTGTGAGCGTGGCATCGTTGACTACCGTTTCATCGTGGCCGTTTGCAATACGGTTTTCGAGATGCAGAGACAGCCTGTTACCTGCTGTGTTGAAACGTGCCACGTAATCCATTGCCATGGGATTGAATGGAGAGACATGCATCTGTTTCGCGAAGCGTGTTGCATGACGGTTTTTATCCGGATCAACCGGCAAGACATATGCGATACGTTCACGCCACGGTGTGTTGGTCACCTCGGCAATCAGGTATTGCAGGGTTTTTCCGTCTTTCGCAAAACAATAAAAACAACTGATGGGATTGATCGCAAAACCCAGGTAACGCGGATGTGTCAGCAGGCGTACCGGGCCAGCAGCAATCTTGCCCGTGTTGCGCAGCAAGGTATGGTTGACGCGATCCATCAGTGACTGGCCCGGTTCGTCGGCGAGATAGTCACTTTCACAAAACCAGCCAAGATTGAATCGGCCTGAGGACCAGAAGGGAATCTTGTTGAACAGCGTCGGCAATTCAGCCAGATCGAGATACAACATCGCCATGGGATAAGTGAAGCGATGTTGTCCGGACACAAAGCGCCGATGGCGGATTTTGCCGGTGTAGATAGCGCTCTGCCGTGCCGTGTCACTCATAATTGCTCACCGAATGCAGCGGCCACGCGTAATGCACTGACGACGCCATCTTCATGAAAGCCGTTGCGCCAGTAGGCACCACAAAACCAGGTGCGGTTGACGCCATTGATCTCGGCCCAGCGTGCCTGCGCTTTCATGCCTGCCAGCGTAAAAACCGGATGACTGTACTGGAACTGGCGAATGATTTTTCCAGGATCAATGGCCTGTGTATGGTTGAGCGTCACACAAAAGGTATGGCTGGATTGCAGGTTCTGCAGGATATTCATGTTGTAGGTGAGCACAGCATGCGACTGCTCATCGGCACTGAGGTGATAATTCCAGCTGGCCCATGCACGGCGACTTTTTGGCAGCAGGCTGCTGTCTGTGTGTAACACCACATCATTATTCTGGTAGGGAATAGCACCCAGGATGTCCTGTTCCTTGCCCGATGCATCGGCCAGCAAGTGCAGGGCCTGGTCGCTATGACAGGCGAATACCACCTGGTCAAACGCTTCACTGCTGGCATCCGAATCCACTCGCACACCACTGGCGAGGCGTGTCACGCGAGTGACGGCGCTGCCAGTGCGGATGCGATGGGCAAACGATTCGGTAAGCGGTTGCAAATAACTGCGTGATCCACCGGGGATCACGTACCACTGCGGCCGGTTCCGGATGTTCAGCAATCCATGGTTGCGAAAAAACCGTACAAAAAACTGCAACGGAAATTCAAGCATGGTTCTGGTGCTGGCAGACCAGATCGCAGCACCCATCGGTATCAGGTAGTGCCTGGTAAATTCATCACTGTATCCGTTCTGTTGCAGGTAGGTGGCGAGCGATATGCCGTCTGGCAATTTGCCGCTGTCCATATCCGCAACGCTTTCACGATTGAAACGCAGTATGTCGCGCACCATGCGCAGGAATGAGGGACGCAACAGGTTGAGGCGTTGTGAAAACAGGCCATCCAGTCCACTGCCGCTGTACTCCAGACGATTGTGGTCAGCCCTGACGCTGAAAGACATTTCGGTTTTTTGTTGGTCGATGCCCAGTTGGCCAAGCAGTTTGATGAAATTCGGGTAAGTCCATTCGTTATAGACAATAAAACCGGTATCAATTGCCTGCTTTTCACCGTCAGGCATGACGACATCAACCGTCGCGGTGTGACCGCCAATCCGCGTATCGGCTTCAAATACCGTAATGTCGTTACGGCGATTGAGCAGGTAGGCACAGGTGAGGCCGGCAATGCCGCTGCCGATGATGGCAATCTTCATGGCACCAGTTTCCTTTTTAGCCAGCGGCTGACCTGTCCCAGTAATGGCAGGTTGTCATGCAGCATGCTACTGACATCGTAGTAATCGCGATGGAATGCTATTTTTTCTCCCAGGAGTTCGAGGTGGCTGATGCCATCGATAACCAGTGGCTTGCCATTGTTCAATGCGCGATGGCGCAGGTGCATTTTCCAGACAATAAAAATCTGCTCATGGCACTGCGAGTGTTTCTCAAACCGGAACTGGCAGGCATCGAGGTTTTTATAGGCATGATTGAAATACGCCATCATGGCTGTGATGCCCTGTACCTGTTCGACAGGATCAATAAACACGGCATCGTCGTGATAGTAGGCTGCAAGGTTTGCACGGGAAAATATTGCCGGTGATGAATACAGCGCTTGCAGGCCATCCAGCCATTGCGCATCAATGTGGAATTCGTTCATGGCGCTTCGCCTTTCAGGAGATGGCCGATCGTGCTCACCGCAGTGCGCAGCACAGGGGGCAGGGTGGTGATGCCACTCAGTTCGCTGATGGACGGTGTGATAGCCAGCCAGTCACCGCCGAGCAAAAAAGGCACATGGGCATGGTTGGCGGCCCGCACCAGTTCCTGCTCTGCCTGCAAGATGTCCGGTTTGCTGTTGCTGTGGCAGATCACAGCGCCGATGGTGTTGCTGGAAGACGCCTTGTACTGTTCGATGATGTAGGGAATTTCCCGCAAGTTGCAGGCCTCGAATAACAGATGCAAGCGGTAACCGGCTTCAAGCAAGGCGAGTGCGAGTAACAGCGCCTGTATGCCATGCTGGTGTCCATCAACGGCAATGAGTAACAGGGGCATGCCATGATTGTTGCTGTTGTTATGGCGGATGCGGCTCATGAGATCGGCACGCAATTCGCTGGCAAAAAATATTTTTTCTGCGCTACCGCCAAAACGGAGTTGTGATGCACGATCAAGCGCGGTCTGTACTGGCAGGAAATAATTGCTGTTCAGCGTATCCAGTGGATAGTTGCCGAATAGTTCGTTCAATTGTTGTTCCAGTTTTTCACGCTGGAATTGTGTAACGAGTTCGAGTGTGCGGTTAATAGTGTCCTGCCAGTGGCTGTCGGTTTGCTCTGCGACAGCACTGGCACCCGGCTCTTGATCCTTGTCGAGCAGGGGACGGACTTTGCTGATGGCCACGCCGCGATCCAGCCAGTTCATGATCTGCCGGATTTTCTCGACGTCTTCTTGGGTGTAGAAGCGGTGACCTTTGCTCGTCCGTTGTGGTTTCAACAGGCCATAACGCCTTTCCCAGGCACGCAAGGTCACTGCATTGACGCCAGAAATTTCAGACAATTGGCGAATAGAAAACTGTTCAGTATCCATTGTCATGTTCATGTCACTTGTTGTTGCGGAGACCGAGTTCATCGGGATAGGGATTGAGGAAGCGCTGTTCGTTGGCATAGTCATCCGGATAACGTGAAAGCAGGTGTCGCAACATCGACAAGGGAACGATCAGCGGCACAATCCCGTGTCGGTACTGGGTGACCAGCGTATTCAGCGATTCTTTTTCAGACTCATGTAAATGTTTTTTTACAAAGCCACCCAGGTGTTGCAATGCGTTGGTGTTGCTGGCGCGTGTGGATTTTTTTTCCAGTGCCTGCATCACCAGTGAAAAAAACTGCTTTGCGTGTGTCCGGAGATCCGGCACCACGAGGTTCGACAACAACGGCCCGATCTTGCGATAGGTACTTTCATCGTGGGCCAGTACCAGGAATTTGTAACGGGACCAGAATGCAATCAGGCTCTGTGCAGTGATTGTCGGCAGCACGGTCGTGTGCCATTCGTGCCAGGTGTAGACACGCAGGACAAAGTTTTCGCAGAGATCGGCATCGTTCAGCCGTCCGGATTCTTCAACAGGTAATTGTGGCCAGATGTCAGTCAGGCGTCTGGCAAAGATGCCGCGCGAACTGTCGTTGATCTGGGTGCCGTTGCCGTTATAGGCCTTCACCCGGAACAGGCCGCAGCTGGGCGATTTTTCCGTGAAGATGTAACCGCACAGGGCAGGTTCAGCAGCCTGTACGACATCGGCATAGTCAGCCAGCTCGCTGGTGATGTCCCTTTGCGGATCTGTGTGCTGGATGGCCCTCAGCGTTCCCGGCTCCCCGACCAGCCGGATGATGGGTCGCGGCGTGCCAAGTCCGATGGCCATTTCGGGGCAAAAGGGTTTGAAAGCAAAGTACCGTGCGAGAACATCCTGGCAGTAGGAAGAGCGCTTGTGCTGGCCGTCATAACGGACTTTCTCGCCCAGCAGGCAAGAACTGATGCCGACCGGGATCGGGTGTAATTCGCTATCTGTCCATGCGGGTTTCATATTGTACAAATCCTATATTTTGTATAACTTGAGCACAGGCTATTGCATCTTCTTGTACAGGTCAACTAATTTGTACAACTGCATATATTGATTTCGACCGGCGCCAGCAAGCAGTAAGACCGGCTAGAATCGGCGGGAGAAGTCCTGAAACGAGCGAGTGGTAGTAGCGTGGATAGTGCCTGTGTAAACAGAAATGAATTGAGAGACTTCCTGGCAGCAGGCAATACACCGGCGGTGCCAATCCGGGAATTGCTGGTGCAGGGTAAATACGCCACACCCGAGAGACTGGAAGACTTGCTGGACAGCAAGGGATCGCCGATCACCAGCTATTCTGCGCTGGGTGTGGCCTTGCAAAAGGAAGGGATTCTGGATGACGAGGATTTCTCGCGTCTCTACGCCAGAAGCGTCGGTTTACCCTATGTCAGGTTGATGGGATTCGATATCGATGCAGAGGTGCTGGATATGGTGCCGGTGGATATTGCCCGCCAGCACACCCTGATGCCCTTGATGCTCTATAACAACAAGCTGGTTATCGCCATGCATGATCCGCTGGATCATGAAGGCATCACGACACTGGGATTTCTCTCGGGAAAAATGCTGGAGGAAGTTGTTGCGTCCCGTGCCGATATCGAGCAGGCAATCACGCATTTTTACGGCCCGGCAGATGAAGAAGATGCACTGAAGGATCTGTCGATTCTCGAGATACGACCTGAAGACCTCACCGAGGCTGAAGGTATCCGGCTGGCGGAAGAAAAGCCGACCGTGCGTATGGTTCATCACATTATTCTCGATGCAGTGAATAGTCGCGCATCCGATATCCATATCCGTCCCTGCGAAGATCGTGGCGACTTGTTATTCCGGATTGATGGCAACCTGATCAAGGTTCGCAGCTTCAGCAAGACACTTATGCCGGCTGTAGTGTCGCGTATCAAGATTCTCAGCGGTATGAATATCGCAGAACACCGTTTCCCGCAGGACGGGCAGGCGCGCGTTGAACACCACCATCGTATTATCGACATGCGGATATCGGTCATCCCGTCTATTCACGGCGAGAGTGTCGTTATCCGGATCCTTGATAAAAGCATGAGTTTGAGAAAGCTGTCTGAAGTCGGTTTTACTGAGCAGGATCAGCACATTTTTTCTACATTACTGCGCAAAAGTAACGGGATGGTGCTGGTGACAGGGCCTACCGGTTGTGGCAAGTCGACAACACTTTACGCGGCGCTGCAGGATGTCATCACCACAGGCAATAACATTATTACCGTGGAAGATCCTGTCGAATACCATATCGATGGCTTGATGCAGATCCAGGTGAATCATGCCATCGGTTACAGTTTTGCACGTGCACTGCGCCACATCCTGCGCCACGACCCGGATGTCATCATGGTGGGGGAAATCCGCGATCTGGAAACAGCACGGATGGCGGTGGAAAGTTCGCTCACCGGACATATTGTGTTGTCGACCTTGCACACCAACAGTGCCGCCACGTCGGTAACTCGCCTGATCGAAATGGGCATAGAACCGTATCTGGTCAACACATCCTTGCTGGCTATCCTTGCCCAGCGACTGGTGAGAAAAAATTGCCAGTACTGCATCACAGAAGATGAAATTTCTGAGGATATTGTCGGAGCGCTGGGTATTTCGCCGCACGAGAAATTCTATCGTGGCAAGGGTTGCGAGCATTGCCACCGCACCGGCTATCACGGCCGTATGTCAGTGTATGAGCTGCTGGTGGTGACACCGGAATTGCGCAGGATGATTGTGCCGGATGCCAACGCCATGGATCTGGAGCGTCAGGCCATACTCGACGGTATGGTGCCGCTTACACAGATGGCGCTGCAGGCTGCGCGTGATAAAAAGACATCCATCGAGGAAGTATTCCGGGTCAGGCTGACGTAAGCCTGACCCGGGGTGTTCAATCTGAATCCGGCAGATTGCCTTCCGGCATGGTCTCGCCTGGCAACAGCGGCCACAGCGTCTTGTGCTTCGGTTTGGCTTCAGCTTCCGGGCGTCCATTGGTGTAGTAGTACAGTGCAATGGAGCGCCGTGCGCGACCGGGTGGACAGGTCAACGGGTGAGGGTGTCCATGCCATGTATCGCTGCCAGTGCTGAAAATCACGCAGCGTTTGGCAACAGGCAATACACGTTTCTGGCAGGCTGTCAGATTCCGGTCCCACAGTTCCAGGTGGCCGCCATATTCCTCATGCCAGTCTTCATTGAGATACAACAGCAAGTTGATGCGACGGTCGAGATCGTAAAAACGGTGCTTGTTGAAATCGGCATGTATACGCAGCAAGCCGCCGGGCAGTGTCTGGTGGGTGCCGCCGCCCAACAGGCGCGGATCGGGTAGCAGGTTCTGTATACCGGTGAGGCGCTCAAGGAACATCATGAAAGGCTGTGATTGCAATTCCCACAACATATGGCGCACAAACGGGTGAAATGCCTGTTCGTTACGGATACCCAGCTTGTTGATCTGTGCGGGCAGGCGCTTGTTTTCGCGGTCCACATAGTCGGTATTGTCGCGTGCCTGCAGATCGGGGTCTGCAGGAGGGAAACCGGCTTGCAGCTGTTGCTCGATACTGTCGGTTACGAAGTCGTCAATGACGATGTGTGGAAAGGGCTGGGCAGCCCGGTAACCCGGTGCCTTGCGCACGGCAAATTCCATCAGGGCTTCGTGGTCGAAAACATACTCGCCAGCACGGCCCGAGAACGCCGGGTTGATATAGGGACACATGGTTATGTTCTCTGCCTTTTTTATATGCCCAGCATCCTAGCACCGGCTGTTCGGGCATCACAAGCCGACTTTGTGCCGGCTTATGACCAAGGTCAAGTCCCCGCGATCTTCGTTGGCGATGCAGATTCAGGGCAATAGCGACTTTTGTTGCCTCGCCTTTTCAGATGTCAGTCGGTATGATGTGCGGCCTTGCGCAGCGCGCAGATTCCTGTGTTTTGATGAATTGTATTGCTAATGAAAAAGAGGTTTATGGATCATGCAAGTCTCGGTTGAAACAGTCTCCACTCTGGAACGTCGTATGACAGTTGGCTTACCCGCCGAGAAAATCGATGCGGAAGTCGACAAGCGACTGGAGCGTGCGGCGCGCGAAGCGCGTCTGGATGGTTTTCGCCGTGGCAAAGTGCCCTTGAAAGTGGTACGCCAGCGCTTTGGCCAGGGCGTACGTCAGGAAGTGCTCGGTGAACTGATCAACTCGGCCTATTTTGAAGCAATCCAGCAGGAGAAACTCCAGCCTGCCGGTATGCCGTCTATCGAGGCCAAAGGCGGTGACAGTTCGGGTCGTGACTTCGAATTCATTGCTACGTTCGAGATTTTCCCTGAGCTGGCCCTGGGCGACTTCAGCAAGGTATCTGTACAACGTTTACACGGCGAAGTCACAGACGCTGATATCGACGAAATGCTGGAGACGCTGCGCCAGCAGCAGGCGACTTTCCAGCCGGTTGAGCGCGCTGCCCAGTCAGGCGACCAGGTTGTTATCGACTACGAAGGCTTCAAGGGCGGTGAGGCATTTGCTGGCGGCAAGGCGGATAACAGCACACTGGTGCTGGGTTCTGGCCAGATGATTCCCGGTTTTGAAGATGGCATTGTCGGCATGAAAGCCGGTGAATCCAGAACTCTGGCGCTGGCCTTCCCCGATGAGTATCACAGCGAAGACCTGAAAGGTCAGGCGGTCGAATTCAACATCACTGTCCATCAGGTTGCTGAAAAGCAGTTGCCTGCGCTCGATGAGGCCTTTTTCCAGCGCTTCGGTGTAGAGTCTGGTAGCCTCGACGAATTCCGCAACGAAGTCCGCAAGAATATGACCCGTGAACTGAAAAGTTCGGCCATGAACAAGCTCAAGGCAGCGGTCATCGAAGAACTTCTTAAAATACATGAAGTTTCAGTTCCTAATGCATTGATTAAAAACGAAATTAATGCAATGAGAAACCAGATGATCCAGCAGTTTGGTGAAATGGCCAAACAAATTGATGCCGCTTCGATCTTCCCGGACGAAATGTTTACCGAGCAGGCAAGGAAGCGCGTTACCACCGGCCTGATCTTCGCCGAAGTGATCCGCCAGCGTGCTATCAAGATTGATCCGGAGCGCGTGAAGGCCAAGCTCGATGAGCTCGCCTCGGTCTATAACAATCCCGAGGAAGTGCTCAGGCATTACCTGTCGAACAAGCAACTATTGTCTGGCATCGAAAATACCGTGCTGGAGGAGCAGGTGATTGATTTCATCCTTGATGCTGCCAGTGTCGAGAACAAGCAAGCCAGCTATCAGGACATTATCCGTCGCGAAAATCCTGCAGAAGAGTAATCCAGCGGAAAACCACGAATAACCGTGCTGTTACTATGCAAGTACAGTGCATTTATTCAACGAGGACGAGCAGCATGATTGACAGCATTCTCAGGCAGGCACCCCAGAATCTCGGGTTGGTGCCTATGGTTATCGAGCAGACGGCACGCGGTGAGCGCTCTTTCGATATTTACTCACGCTTACTGAAAGAGCGTGTCATCTTTCTGGTTGGCCCTGTCGAAGATTACATGGCCAATCTGGTGGTTGCGCAGCTGTTGTTTCTGGAAGCTGAAAATCCTGACAAGGATATTCACCTGTATATCAATTCACCGGGCGGTTCTGTAACGGCAGGCATGTCGATTTACGACACCATGCAGTTTATCAAGCCGGATGTCAGCACCATGTGTATCGGCCAGGCATGCAGCATGGGCGCGTTCCTGCTGGCAGGCGGAACGAAGGGCAAGCGGTTCTGCCTGCCGAATTCCCGCACGATGATTCACCAGCCCAGTGGCGGAGCCCAGGGACAGGCGACCGATATCCTGATTCACGCTGAGGAGATCATCAAGATCAGGCATCGTCTCAATGAATTGATGGCATTCCACACCGGCCAGACACTGGAAACTATCGGCAAGGAAACCGAGCGTGACAATTTCATGAGTGCACAGGAATCGAAGGCCTTTGGCCTGATTGATGAAGTGATTGATCGTCGTGCTGTTACTGACACGGCAAACAAGTAACCGGATCCGCTGTAATACGGGCTTGAAATATCAGATAAATGGCGGCATCTTGAACTTCGGGACAAAAGAAGTTCATGAAGCGGTTACCGAAACAGGGCAGGTGGAGAAGCATTATGGCTAAACACGGCGACGACAGTAAATTGCTGTACTGCTCGTTTTGCGGCAAGAGCCAACACGAGGTCAAGAAACTGATCGCAGGCCCTTCGGTCTTTATTTGCGATGAGTGTGTTGACCTGTGTAACGACATCATCCGTGAAGAAATCCAGGAAAATGCTTCTGAGGCAGGCCGTGAAAAACTTCCCAGCCCGAAAGAAATCAATGAAATCCTTGACCAGTATGTGATTGGCCAGCAGAAGGCGAAAAAGATCCTGGCTGTTGCTGTGTACAACCATTACAAACGCTTGCGATCAACCAGCAGCGGCAAAAAACAGGATAGTGATGTCGAGCTGGGTAAAAGTAACATCCTGATGGTAGGTCCTACAGGCAGCGGCAAGACCCTGCTGGCTGAAACGCTGGCACGTTTGCTGGATGTGCCCTTCACCATTGCTGATGCAACGACGCTCACCGAGGCCGGTTATGTAGGTGAGGATGTAGAGAACATCATCCAGAAACTGTTGCAGAAGTGCGATTACGATGTCGAGAAAGCGCAGGTCGGCATTGTCTATATTGATGAAATCGACAAGATTTCCCGTAAGTCTGACAATCCGTCCATCACACGTGATGTATCGGGTGAGGGTGTGCAGCAAGCCCTGCTTAAACTCATCGAAGGTACCGTGGCCTCAGTGCCGCCGCAAGGTGGACGCAAACACCCGCAACAGGAATTCCTGCAGGTTGATACACGCAATATCCTGTTTATCTGTGGCGGGGCTTTTGCGGGACTGGACAAGGTGATTCGTGACCGTTCAGAGAAGGGCGGCATCGGTTTCAGTGCTGAAGTGAAAAGCAAGGACAATGGCAAGAATATCGGCCAGGCATTGAAGGAACTCGAGCCTGAAGATCTGGTACGTTATGGCCTGATACCTGAATTCGTCGGTCGACTGCCCATCATTGCCACGCTGGAGGAGCTGGACGAAGAAGCCCTGATTTCTATCCTGACCGAGCCTCGCAACGCACTGACCAAGCAATACAGCAAGCTGTTTGAAATGGAAAATGTGGAGATCGATTTCCGTGAAGACGCCTTGCGCGCTGTTGCCAAAAAGGCGATGGAACGGAAAACCGGCGCGCGCGGTTTACGCTCGATTCTGGAAAACGTGCTGCTCGATACCATGTACCGCGTGCCTTCAGAACCCAATGTTCGCAAGGTGGTTATTGATGAGGCGGTAATCAAGGGGGATTCCGAACCCTTGCTGGTTTATCAAACGGTAGAACAGCCAACCCTGAAGGCGGCGTCAGACGAGTAATACGGACAAGGCGATCTTCGGGTCGCCTTTTTTATTGCCGGTTTACTTCCATACAAGGCTTGATATTTTCTCGCTCGCCCTGACATTGTTACTCAGGTGCCAGTTGTAGCGAAAGCTGCAGCGAGAGTTCCGGCGATAAATGTTTTGTAACGGGCGCTGGGTTTGTATTACTGTTGAAGCAGATTCTTTTGGTGGAGTGCGTGCATGGGCCAGGCCTTTGAACTGCCGTTGTTACCCCTACGGGATGTCGTGGTATATCCTCACATGGTTATACCGCTCTTTGTGGGAAGGGAAAAATCCATACGTGCGCTGGAACTGGCGATGGCATCTGACAAACAGATCTTGCTGGTCGCTCAACGCAATCCATCCGATGATGAGCCGACTACGGCAGATCTTTATTCCATTGGCACGATTGCCACGGTGTTGCAATTACTCAAACTGCCAGATGGTACGGTCAAGGTGCTGGTAGAGGGTGGTGCCCGGGCGCAGATGCAGGCACTGGTTGATGAAGGTGATCATTTCCGCACAAGGGTAGAAGCGATTACCGAAACGGCGCTCACAGTGCTGGAGGCCGATGCCCTTGTCCGCACATTGATGAAGCAGTTTGAGCAGTACGTCAGCTTCAGCAAGAAAATCCCGACGGAAGTCATGAGTTCACTGGCTGCCATTGATGATCCCGGGCGCCTGACTGATTCCATCGCCACCCACATGCCACTTGATCTCGCACAGAAGCAGACAATGCTGGAAATGGCCGATGTGCATGCGCGACTTGAGCACTTGCTTGGTGTAATGGAAACCGAAGTGGATCTGTTCCAGGTTGAGAAACGCATACGGGGCCGCGTCAAAAAGCAGATGGAGCGCAGCCAGCGCGAGTATTACCTGAATGAACAGATGAAAGCGATCCAGAAAGAGCTGGGCAATACGGATGCGGCAAACGAATCGGATGAGACCGATAAAAAAATTACCGAAGCCGGCATGCCGAAGGAGGTCGAGGCGAAAGTTCGTCACGAAGCCGGCAAACTGAAAATGATGTCACCGATGTCAGCCGAAGCCTCAGTCGTCCGGGGTTTTATCGACTGGATGACGTCCATGCCGTGGAAAAAACAGACCCGCTTGCGTCATGATCTTAAACGCGCAGAGGAAATCCTCAATCGTGACCATTACGGCCTTGAGGAAGTCAAAGAACGCATCCTCGAATATCTCGCCGTGCAACAGCGCGTCAAGAAATTACGCGGTCCGGTGTTGTGTCTTGTCGGGCCGCCGGGTGTAGGTAAAACTTCGCTGGGAGAATCTATCGCCAAGGCAACCAACCGCAAGTTTGTGCGAATGGCGCTGGGTGGTGTGCGCGATGAAGCAGAAATTCGCGGCCATCGCCGTACCTACATCGGCTCGATGCCAGGCAAACTTCTCCAAAAGCTGGCAAAGGTGGGGGTAAATAATCCGTTGTTCCTCCTTGATGAAATCGACAAGATGGGAATGGATCATCGCGGTGATCCTGCTTCAGCTTTGTTGGAAGTACTTGATCCAGAACAGAATCACAGTTTTAACGATCACTATCTGGAAGTGGATTACGACTTGTCGAATGTGATGTTTATCTGCACATCCAACTCGATGAATATTCCGGGCCCATTACTGGATCGCATGGAGATCATCCGCATCCCCGGTTACACCGAAGACGAGAAGCTCAATATTGCCCAGCGTTACCTGATCCCGAAGCAATTCAGGCAGAACGGTCTGCGCGAGAGCGAATGCAATATCACGGAAGCATCCATTCGCGATGTGGTTCGCTACTACACCCGTGAAGCCGGTGTGCGCAATCTTGAACGTGAACTGGCAAAAATCTGTCGCAAGGTTGTGAAAATCAATACAGGGAAAAAAAATAATCCTGCGTTATTCGTCACACCGGATAACCTTGAGGAGTTGATCGGCGTACGCAAATTCAATTACGGCCGCGCCGAGGAAGAAAACAAGGTGGGGCAAGTCACAGGACTGGCATGGACCCAGGTGGGCGGGGAACTACTGACCATCGAAGCAGCAGCAGTGAAGGGCAAGGGTGCAATCGTCAAGACCGGGTCACTGGGCGATATCATGCAGGAATCGATACAGGCTGCACTTACCGTCGTGCGCAGCCGTTCCCAGGTGTTGGGTATCCCGGCCAATTTCCACGAAAAGTATGATCTGCACATCCACGTCCCCGAGGGTGCCACACCGAAAGACGGTCCAAGTGCGGGTATCGCCATGTGCACGGCGTTGGTGTCGGTTCTCACCAATATTCCTGTCAGGGCTGATGTTGCCATGACGGGTGAAATCACCTTGCGTGGTCAGGTATTGCCCATTGGTGGCCTGAAAGAAAAATTGCTGGCTGCCCACCGTGGCGGTATACGCACCGTCATTATTCCGCAGGAGAATGAGCGGGACCTTCGTGATATTCCTGACAACATCAAAAATGAACTGCTGATCAAGCCAGTGAAATGGATTGATGATGTCCTCGAATTTGCCTTGCAGGAAGTGCCACAACCTTTATCTGATGAGCAATACCTCGGTGATGCACTTGAAAAAAACAAGAAAACAGGGGCGGAAGACGAAGGTGCGCGTATCAGCACGCACTGAACTTATGAAAAAGCGGGGAATATGTCGCAAAGACGTATTTCTCGCTTGACCCCCTCGGGATGCAAGGGTATAAATCGCACCCTCGCGCGAATGTAGCAGGCCAGACTCCCACAGGGTTTTACGCGCGAATACACAGTCGGGTGCCATAATTGATGCAGGCCCACCGAATACCGCCACACAAATGGAACAACATCCAAGGGGTTCTCCGTGAATAAAACAGAAATGATTGACGCCATTGCAGCCGCAGCTGACCTTCCGAAAGCCGCAGCCGGTCGTGCTCTTGACGCCGTGATTGACAGTATTACCCAGTCGCTGAAAAAAAATGAACAAGTTACTTTGGTTGGTTTCGGTACGTTTGTAGTAAAGGAACGTGCTGCACGTGCTGGCCGTAACCCCAAGACAGGTGAAGCGATCGAAATCAAGGCCGCCCGCCAGCCAGGCTTCAAGCCAGGCAAAGCACTCAAAGACGCAGTTGCCTGAGTCATTCTGCCCGGCAGGGCAGCAGTCAGCGAGTCCGGAAGGCGCATCCTTGATGCGCCTTTTTTGTTAATATGCCTGCTGCCAAAATCGACATGGGCACGGCCTGCAACAGGCAGCTGCCTTTCATAAACGAGTAGTTGTCATACACACCAAGAAAAATTGCCAGATATCGGGGGATGCATGCTGGAGTTTATACGGGAAAAAATGCAAGGCGCTTTTGCCACTGTCATCATTGGCTTTTTTTGTGTTGCATTTGCACTCTGGGGTGTTGAGCGACTTTTCAGCGGTGGAGGCAAGAGCAAGGCTGTAGTCGTTGTGAATGGCGATGAAATCTTCGAGCCTGAAATTGCGAATGCGATTGATATGCTGCGCAAATATTATATGAACCAGCTCGGCGGCAAGGTTGATTCCAGTTTCCTCAATGACAAGATGCTGCGTGGGCCGGCAGTGGATACGCTGGTGAAACGCAAGTTGCTGGCATCAGAAACGACAGCGCTGAATATGGGCATCGGTTCCTCCACAATAGATCGCAATATTGTCAGCGATCCCGTTTTCAGTCGCGACGGCAAGCGTTTTGATCCTGAATACTATCAAGAGCAATTACGTAAAGCGCAGATCACTGCAGCAGCCTACCAGAAGCAGTTGCGCCAGCAATTGATGTTTGGCCAGTTGCAAAGCGGCATTGCTGATACGGCTTTTGTGACAGACGCACAGGTAATGGGTCTTGCCCGTCTGATGGCACAAAAACGTGACTTTGAATATATCCGCATTCCCCTGCAGCAGTATGTTGATTCGGTGATTGTCGCGGACGATGCTATAGAAGCCTATTATAAAAGTCATGCCAATGAATTCATGACAGAAGAAACGGTTGGCATTGAATACATTGAACTGAACAAGGCGGATATCGCCAGGTCGGTTAAAGTCGAGGACAAGGATCTGCAGGAAGCCTATGACAAGGAAAGAGCTGCATTCAAGTCAACCAGTGAGCGGCGCGCAGCACATATTCTGGTAGATGCCAAGGATGAAACAGCGGCAAAGGCTAAACTGCAGGAGATAGATTCAAAATTGTCTTCGGGCGCTGATTTTGCAGCAGTTGCAAAACAGTATTCGATTGATGAAGGCTCAGCTGCAAAAGGCGGTGATGTCGGCTTCACGTCTGGTACTGCATTTGTACCAGCCTTCGAAAGTGCATTGGCATCCCTTCAGAAAGTGGGTGACATTTCCAAGCCGGTCAAAACAGAATTTGGATACCACATTATCAAATTGCTGGAAGAGCGCCAGACTGAAGTTCCCCCTTTCGAGAAGCGTAAAGCAGAGCTGGAGCAACAATTGCGCATGGCAAAGGCGGGCACGGCATTTGCTGAAAAACTTGAGCAGCTGAATGAGGCAACCTATAGCGCGGGTGACCTCGCTGGTCCTGCCAAAGAACTTGGACTCACCGTAAAAAAATCCCCTGCGTTTGCCAGACATGGTGGTGTTGATATTGCGGGCCAACAGAAAGTGATTGAGGCTGCCTTTTCTGCAGATCTGGTTGATTCCGGCAAAAACAGCCAGATGATCGAGTTATCTGCAGATCGCGCCCTGGTGTTAAGGGTTTCAGAACACCATCTTCCCGTGGTGAAGGAACTTGCCCAGGTCAAGCCCAGCATTATTGAAAAACTGAAAAGAGAGCAGGCCGTTACAGCGATCCACCAGAAAATCCAGGATCTCAAGACAAAGGCACAGAGTGAAAACAGTCTGGCAGGTATAGCAGCAACAGAAAAACTCAAAGTCATCACCCGTAGCGGGAAAACGCGCAATGCCGGTGGTGATGAGGCCGAGATTCTGCCATCCATTTTCAAATTGCCAAAACCGGCAACCGGGCAGGCTGTACTGGACTCCATGGAAATGGCAAACGGTGACTATGCGTTGATACACCTGATTGCCGTGCAAGATGTGGCTGTCACCACTGACAGCCCTGAGTACAAGGCAGCAGAACAGCAGTTGTCTGGCGGTATCGGTAGCATGCAGTTTGCTACTTTCGAGCAGCAATTGCGTAGCAAGGCCAAGATTATCAATCACGATGTTGTAGCTGATAGCAATCCAACGACGCCTTGATGCCCGGTTTTGTGAAATAACGTGTTGTCGCAACCAACAGCACACGACCGCTTGCGATATCTTGCAGCATTGCTGGATATAAGGTTTCTTTTGCTGCTGTTGTGCCTTGCCGTTTTATTGACACCCAGCGCACGCCTGCCATTGGCTGACAAGGTAGACGAATCGCTTTTTGCGCTGGGAGCCTTGCTTCAGCGTGAACCCATCGACACGAAGCCTTATGTGCGTATTGATGTACCTTCTCGGGAAATCCAGCGCTTCCTGCACGATCCCGCCAGTGCCATTGATATGATGAACATGCTGGAACAACTCCAGCAGACATTCACACGTGGCACAGCATTTGTATTAAGAGAGCCTGTCTGGCGGCAGTATGCAGCCCAGGATTTTCTCATCGCACATTGGCACGATGTTTCCACCGGTTCCCAACCGGAAACAGAAAAAAACCTGGCCGATATCAACGCTCGCATGCGGATATTTATTTCCGTTCTTGCAAACCCGAAATATGTCTTCGCCATGCAACAGGATGCACGGTTTGTTGCGCATGCATGGCAGCTGGATTTCTTGCAGAATGGCCCGTCGGGATTGAAAAACCTGTTACAACCGCCACTGCCCGTTGCAGCTATATCGCCAATCGACAAAATGGAAAGTGCATCGCCACTGGCCGGGATCACCGAGTTGGGTCGGCCGTTGTTATGGCAGGCGGATGACCTTTTACGACCGGATGCACGACTCGAGTTATTCATGCACCAGCAGGGCCTGCATGCACCTGCCTGGCTGGCAGGGCAGGGCTTCCAGTGGCCCGACCATACATTGCGGACATCATTCAATGCGGTTGTCTATCCGCGTTTTACAGCCGGTTCTGCCGCGGCACCCGCCCTGCAACACTACAACTTGCAGCAACTGGCAACACAGGATGTACGTCGCCTGCTACATGAAAAAACGGTCGTGATTGCAGAGCAAGGTGATCTCGTGGCCGATGACATGCTCTACAGCGTATTGAGCCTGGAAGGTGGTTACTACGCGGTTGCACCGGAATGGCTACCCTTGTTCAGGATCGGCGTGATACTGGTGATCATGTTACTGGCGGTATCTTCACACTACAGTAGTAAACGCCTGTTCTCGATCCTCAATTTGCTGGTACTGGCGAGCCTGTTACTGACGCAGCAGATTTTTCTGTTACTACATAGGGAATGGTTGCCAATTGCTGCTTGTGTGCTGCTGTTACTGGGTTGCTACCTCACGATTCTTTTGTGGGAAATCCGGCGGCAGTACTATCCGCTGGCAACAGGCGACTTGTCACGGAAATCATCACTGGCACACGTTGCCGACAACACAGCATCAGTTCCTGTTCCGTTATCGCGACCCGATAAAATCCGCCCGTCAGGTCCATCACTGTTTGCACGAATTTTCAAAAAATCATCATCAAATTCCAACAAAAGAAATCGTTACCTGGACGATGACGAGGCAACTCTGTTTGATACTGGCGCGATGGAAAAGACTGCAAGATTGACAACAGCGGCGCCACCACCCAGGAAACAACGCCAGTTTCTTGGTCGCTATCAGGTGCAACGTGAGTTGGGCAGGGGAGCGATGGGTGTGGTTTACCTCGGGTTTGATCCCAAGATTGCCAGACAGGTAGCCATCAAGACCTTGCATTACACACAATTTGATTCAAGTGAACTTGCTTCGGTGAAAGAACGCTTTTTTCGCGAGGCAGAAGCCGCCGGGCGTTTGCGCCATCCCAATATCGTCACCATTTATGATGCCGGTGAAGAATCTGACCTTGCTTACATTGCGATGGACTATGTCAGCGGCAATTCGTTGGCAGCACACATCCGCAAAGACCAGTTGCTGGATGTGGAGCTGGTGTACTGGATCATGATGAATGTGGCGGATGCCGTGGCTTATGCCAATTCACAGGGGATTATTCATCGCGATATAAAACCGAGCAACATCCTTTTCGATGCAAAAACCAATGAAGTGAAAGTTGCGGATTTCGGTATTGCCCGGATCATGGATAGCACGGTATCGCGCACCAAGACCGGTGACATACTCGGCAGCCCGCTGTACATGGCGCCAGAGCAATTGAAGGGAGAACCGGTCAGTCCCCGCTCTGATGTGTTCAGTCTCGGTGTGACGTTTTACCAGTTATTGACAGGAGAGTTGCCCTTCAAGGGCAATAATATCCATGAGCTGTCCTTGCAGATCGTACAGGCCAAATTCAGATCGGTGGATGAGGTGCGTCCTGGCTTGCCCGACAGTGCGCGACTCATCATTAACAAGGCCTTGCAAAAAAATCCGGATAAACGCTATAACACAGCTGCAGAAATGGCAGAGGCACTGAATCGTGCCTATAGCAAAGAGTTCACATGAAGCACTCCAGGTCATCCTTGTCCACCGTCGCAGGATTTACCCACATCGGCTGCGTGCGCTCACGGAATGAGGATAACCTGTATTTCGAAACACACCCGCACAAGGATGCCATACTGGCCGTCATTGCAGACGGCATGGGCGGACACGCTGGTGGCGCCATGGCCAGTCGGCTGACGATTGAGGCGTATTTTCGCGGATGGAAGCGACTGGAGTCGCCGAATGGCCAGTGGTTGTGCGATACCGCTGTGGTTGCCAACAACCTGATTCGCTGGCATGCAGAAAAGGATCCCTCACTGAAGGACATGGGAACAACGCTGGTTGCCTTTTTGCTGATTGATGGCGTCGCACACGTTGTCAATATTGGCGACTCGCGTTGTTACCACTACAGCAAGCGCAAGCTGACGCAGATCACCACGGACCACTCATTGGTGCAAAGCATGGTGGACAAGGGATCGCTGACGCCAGAGCAGGCAGAACAAAGCCCGATCAGGAACTATCTCACACGTTCATTGGGATCTTTCCAGAACCCTGAAGTTGATTACAAGACCATCCCGGTCAACCAGGGTGACCGGTTGTTATTGTGTTCCGACGGGTTGAGCAACATGCTCAAGAAACAGGAAATTTCGGTATTGTTACGCACGCGAACCAATGACGAATATATTTGCCAGACCATGATCGAACTGGCCTTGTTACGCGGTGCAAGTGACAATATTTCTGTTATCGTCTGCACCGTCTAGCGTGGCAGTTTTTTGTAAGTGGAGGATTAAAGCTATGGCGTTACTGGTGCAGCTCATAGACGGGGTTGTCGGAAATAAATTCACCCTCGACAAGCAGTTACACACGATAGGTCGCCATCCACAGAACGAAATATTTCTTGATGATGTCGCGGTGAGTGTCAAACACGCCGTGATAGAAGCCAGGGAAAACAGTTATCTGGATGGTTACTGTGATTTCACCCTGAAAGACCTCGGCAGTACCAACGGCACTTTCGTCAACGATGAGCGCATTACCGAGCAGAAACTGGTTAACGGTGATCTGGTCCGGATAGTCTGGAACACATTCCGGTTTATTGATGACAATGAAATGGATCTTGAGAAAACAACCCAGATATTGATGGGATCAACATTCTGACGCAGCAAGCGTCCTCCTTCATGTAAAGACAGGAATACAAAAGGACACAGGGCATGGATGCTCACCACCAAGCGGATGGCGCTCGCTATCCCGTTTCTTTATTCAGTATCAGCATTCTGGTCAGTGTCGGCCTGTCGGCTGCAGCACTGTCACCGGAATTACCTTCCACGCTTTTACTGCTGGCGATGGCAATTGCCGGCGTGTGGTTGTGCCTGCCGTGGTGGAACGTCTTTCTGGTGGCAACGGGATGGTTATTGCTCGGATATTGCTGGTCTGCTGCCTGCTGTCAGGCAACGCTGGCAACGTGGTTACCGGCAGGGGATGAAAACCGGGACATCGTGATCAGTGGCCATGTACTCGATTTCCCCCAGCCGCGTGAACAGGGCTGGCAGTTTGATTTTTATGCTGACCAGCTTGGCGGCAAGATCCGTCTCAGTCTCCATGCTCCGTATAACAGAAGTGCAGATGTTTTCATGCCTGTGCCACGACTGGATTGCCATTACCGTTTACAGGTACAACTGAAAAGACCGCGCGGTTTACTCAATTTCGGCTTGTACGATTACCAGGCATGGCTGTTGCAGAGTGGTTATCGTGCAACCGGTTATGTTCGCCATGTGGTTGACTGTGAAGAGCAATCGCCGTCGCGATGGCTGGCGTGGCGCGCACAGCTTGCTGACAACATTACATCGGTACCCATGAGTGAACGTGCCCGCAGCACGTTACTGGCCTTGTTGATTGGCAGTTATGCCGATATTGACAGGGTGCAATGGCAAGTATTACGTGACAGCGGAACAATCCATCTGCTGTCGGTGTCCGGCTTGCATATCGTCTTGATTGCAGCATTGGCACATCTCTGTGTATATCACACGTGTCGCTTCCTGGTCGTGCCGGTTCGCTGGTGGCCTGCGGATAATTATGCGGCGTGTGCAGCACTGTTTTTTGCAATTTTTTACGCGTGTCTTGCCGGGTTTTCCGTTGCTACCCAGCGCTCACTGATCATGGTTGCTGTCGCTGTACTACAACGATTGTTCTACGGCCGGCTCCAGTTTGGCACGACCTTGTTAATAGCCTTGCTGCTGGTTTTACTGTCGAATCCCTTGTCGATTTTCAGCAGTGGCTTCTGGTTTTCTTTCTGGGCAACGGCTGTGCTGGTTTATTCCTCGAAAACTGAATTGCCAGAACAGGTTGCCCGTTCATGGAGACAATGGTTGCTCGACGCTGTGCGACCGCAATGGCTGGTCTTCGTGCTGTTGGCACCGATGTTGTTGTATGTATACGGCCGCATGCCATTGTTGTCATTGCCACTGAATTTTTTTGCTGTGCCGTGGGTCAGTTATATCAGTTTGCCGATTGCCTTTGCCGCGCTAGCCCTGTTGCCCGTTTCGGCATGCCTCGCAAGCTTTTTACTCAAACTGTCAGCATGGACGCTGGATATTTACTGGCAGGCGATGGAGTGGGGCATCGCAGCGGGTGGTAATGCCCATATCGATCTGGGAGGCATCACATTATGGCCACTTATCCTGTCGCTTACTGGGCTGGTTATATGTTTTCTGCTGCCTGCATCGACAAAACATAAAAAATTCCTGTGGCGAATATCAGGTCTTGCCTTGTGTTTACCCATGTTTTTTTCTGGCAGCAAGGCCTTGCAACAACATGAACTGGAAATGACGGTACTGGATGTCGGGCAAGGTTTGTCCGTAATCGTGCGCACGGCCAGTCATGTACTGGTCTATGACACCGGAGACAAACGTTCCGAACGTTTTGATAGCGGCCGTGATATTGTCGCGCCCGCTTTACGAGATTTGCGCATGAAAAAAATTGACATGCTCGTGTTGAGTCATTCCGATAGCGATCATGCGGGTGGCGCACCGGGATTGTTGCAGGAATTCACCAGCAGGCAGCAATGGTCAGGCACACCGGATTCCTTGCCGGAACCTCATACATTTTTACCGTGTCGGGCTGGCATGCACTGGCGTTGGGATGGCGTCGATTTCTACGTGGTGCATCCGGCAGATAATCTCGGAGACACCACGAATAATCGCGGTTGTGTGATCAGGATAGACACCGGCAATAAAAGCATCCTGCTCGCCGCTGACATCGAGCAAGCTGCAGAAGAAGCAATATTGGCACGCGGTGAAAATCTGCACGCAGATATTCTCGTGTCACCTCACCATGGCAGCAAGAGTTCATCCTCAGAGGCTTTCCTGCAAGCGGTGGAGGCACAGCGTGTGGTGATCAGTTCCGGTTACCACAATCGTTATCACCATCCATCGCCGGAAGTCATGACTCGATACGCCCGACACCACATGCAGGTATTCAATACAGCAGAAACCGGCGCTGTGCGTATCCGATTATTACAGGCGGGACTGGACGCAGGACTGGCCGTGTGTGAGCACAATAATTTCTGGCGAGACAAACATTATTGCCATCCCCACTGACGCCAGGCTTCGTAGGCGACAATCGCAACCGTGTTGGACAGGTTAAGGCTGCGGCTATCCGGTTGCATGGGTAAACGCAGGATGTGACCTGCAGGCAGGCTGTCACGGAATGCTTGCGTCAAACCGCGCGATTCAGGCCCGAATACTACGGCGTCATGGTGTTGAAACTGCACATCGCTGTAGCAGCGAGTGCCCTTGGTGCTGAGGGCAAAAATACGCGGTGGTTGTACCTGGTCGACAAACGCCTGCCAGTTGTCGTACTGCGTAGTGGTCGCGCTGTCGCGGTAATCCAGTCCGGCACGACGCAGCTGTTTTTCCTGTAGCGTAAAGCCCAATGGTTCGATCAGGTGCAGTGAAAAACCGGTATTGGCACACAGACGCATGATGTTGCCGGTATTGGGTGGAATCTCTGGCTCAAACAGGACGATGTGCAGCATCAGCTATATGTCGCAATTCACTGGAATAACAGGGTTTGTACGGGTTTCCCGCTAGGGGCAGGCAGAGCGTATTGGCTATCATGGCTGGCAATGTTTTCCACTACAAATGTTTTCTACTACAAGAGTTTATGCCCATGCGTTCAAAACTGACCATGACTACCCGCCGCGCAGTTGCTGTGCTTTGTTTGCTGGCATCTTCATCCGCCGTGATTTCCATGACGCCGGAAGATCGCCGCACCAATGCACAGGTTGATGAAAAACGTCTGGTACATGCCAATGAGGAGCAAGGTAACTGGCTCACCTATGGTCGCACGTACGATGAAAAACGTTTCAGTCCACTCACGCAAATCAATGAAAAGAATGTGCAACAACTCGGCCTTGCCTGGCAATTCCAGACAGGCAGCAACCGTGGCCTGGAAGGCACACCGATCGTCATTAATGGCGTGATGTATTCCACCGGCGCCTGGAGTGTGGTGTACGCACAGGATGCTAAAACAGGCGATTTATTGTGGACCTATGATCCGCAGGTTGATAAATCCTGGGCAGTGCATGCGTGTTGCGATGTGGTCAATCGCGGTGTTGCGGTATGGAATGGAAAAGTCTTTGTGGGCACGCTGGATGGACGACTGGTTGCGATTGATGCAGGCACTGGCCAGAAAGTTTGGGAAACCTTGACGATAGATAAATCCAAACCGTACACAATTACGGGCGCCCCTCGTGTCGTGAAAGGAAAAGTTTTGATTGGTAACGGCGGTGCGGAATACGGTGTAAGAGGATACCTTTCCGCTTATGACGCAGAAACCGGCCAGCAAGCCTGGCGTTTTTACACGGTCCCGGGAAATCCTGCTGACGGTTTTGAAAATGACCTGATGAAAAAAATCGCCGAGACATGGAGTGGCGAATGGTGGAAAGGTGGTGGTGGTGGCACAGTATGGGATTCGATGTCTTATGATCCGGATCTGGACTTGTTGTATGTCGGTGTAGGTAACGCCGGGCCGTGGAACCGTTACCTGCGCAATCCAGAGGGCAAGGACAACCTGTTTACCGCATCGATTGTGGCGCTGCGACCGGAGACAGGAGAATACGTCTGGCATTACCAGGAAACACCGAATGATGGTTGGGATTACACATCCACACAGCACATCATCCTTGCTGACATTCCATGGAAAGGCGAGCAACGCAAGGTTATTTTGCACGCACCGAAAAACGGTTTCTTTTTTATCATTGATCGCGTAACGGGAAAATATTTATCTGCTATTCCGTACGCACGCGTGAACTGGGCACTGGGCT
The DNA here is from genome assembly GCA_035430165.1 of Pseudomonadales bacterium. Classification (GTDB taxonomy): domain Bacteria; phylum Pseudomonadota; class Gammaproteobacteria; order Pseudomonadales; family UBA7239; genus UBA7239. The sequence goes on from DAOMGE010000008.1 coordinate 45,537, forward strand.
ATGATGACAACGGTCGTCCAATAGAAAATCCTAAAGTGGATTATCGTGACAAGCCGGCGCTGGTGCGACCTTCGCCGATGGGCGCGCACAACTGGCAACCGATGTCCTATTCCGAGCAGACACACCTCGTCTATATTCCTGCTATCGATGGCATGTTCCAGTACGCACAGGACAAGGCATTCAAACGCCATGAGGGTTACTGGAATACGGGAACAGCTCCGATTGAATTTCCGCCCGGCGAACAACTCTTCCAGGACGTGATAGGACGAAAAGTCACCGGCGGTTCGTTGCTGGCCTGGGATCCGGTCAAGCAGCAGAAAGTGTGGGAAATCAAACACCCGCTCACTGCGAATGGCGGTGTATTGTCCACAGCGGGCAACCTGGTTTTCCAGGGTACGGCTGATGGGCGCTTCGTTGCGTATAAAGCAGATAGCGGTGAAAAAATCTGGGAATACAAGACACAAACTGGCGTGATTGCACCACCAGTGACTTACACCGTGGATGGCGAACAATACGTTGCTGTGGAAGTGGGTTGGGGTGGTGCGTTTGGCCTGGCTGCAGGTCTGGCACCACCACCGGGCGAGCCACGCAGCCGTATTCTTGCCTTCAAACTGGGGGGTACGGCACAACTGCCTGCATTGCCACCTGACCAGCTGTTTGATCCACCGCCGCGCATGGAAGTGAGCAAGGATTTTCTCAAGCACGGTGAAAAACTTTACAACACGTTCTGTCTTGGCTGTCACGGTGGTGGTGTGGTATCCGTTAAAAGCGTGCCGGATTTGCGTTGGGTTGCGCCGACGTTCCATGAAAACTTCAAACCGATCGTATTGGGTGGCGCATTGAAAGGTCTCGGCATGGTCAGCTTTGCCGATGTCCTGAATGACAAGGATGCCGATGCCATACATGCCTACATACTCGACAAAGCGAATGATGCAAAAGAAAAACGCGACAACCCGGATTCCGAGTGGTGGAAAAATTTCAAAACCGGTGTCTATGAAAAGATCGGTGACCTGATGTCAAAATACTTGTGATACAAGGAAACCATTCGATGACAACCGGGCAGATCGAGTTCCGTACTTCGCGAGGTAACTTGCGGCTGGTTGCCGATGCCTACGGCGATCCTTCATCCCAACCGGTGTTGCTGGCACACGGCGGCGGCCAGACCCGTCATGCCTGGGGTAAAACAGCTGAGCAGATTGCGGATGAAGGCTTTTATGCAGTCGCACTGGATTTACGCGGGCACGGTGAAAGTGACTGGTCAGATGATGCCGATTACAGTGCCTTTACCTATGCACAGGATGTGATGGATGTGGCGCGCACATTTAGCCAGAAACCGATAGCAGTTGGCGCATCACTCGGTGGGATTTCCTCACTCACGGCGCAAGATATTTCCGGCCATGATTTGTTGCGCGCGCTTGTGTTGGTGGATATTACACCGCACATGGAATCGGAAGGCCTGATGCGCATCCGCGATTTCATGCTGGAACACGCAGCGAATGGTTTTGCATCACTTGAGGATGCTGCAGATTTTGTAGCGAGTTACACACCTCACCGTAAACGCTCCAGCAATCACGAGGGTTTGCGCAAGAACTTGCGTCTCGGTGAAGATGGACGTTATCGTTGGCATTGGGATCCGCGCTTCCTCGACCGGCGTCCGCATACACCGGGCGATACCATCCGTATCAATTTTCTGGAAGAGGCCGCGCGTGCCTTGTCAATTCCCACCTTGCTGGTTCGTGGACGTGTCAGCGATCTGGTGAGTCCTGAATCTGCACGTGCCTTTCTGGAAATGGTTCCGCATGCACAATATGTCGACATCCAGGATGCCGGTCACATGGTCGCCGGTGACCAGAATGATATTTTTTCCAATGCCGTGCTGGATTTCCTGCGCCAGATCCGGTGAATAGAAACGTATGCGTGCCCAGCTGATCTTGCCTGAAGTGCAGGCAGCCATTCTTGCAGGTGGCAAGAGTCGGCGCATGGGGAAGCCGAAACTGTTTCTCGATTTTCGCGGCAACACGTTTATTGCACATTTGTTGTTACAGCTGCAATCGCAAGTCAATGATGTGATGATCGCCGGTGCGCCAGATCCGCGCCAGCTCGCCGATCTGGGTGTCACGGTACTGGCAGACGCAGTACCTGACTGCGGGCCTCTCGGCGGTATTGCAACCGCGCTGCAACATGCGCGTCGCCAGTGGTTGTTAATTGCACCCTGTGACAATCCGTTGCTGCCCACCGACTACGCAGTGCGGATGTTGCATACGGCACGCGAAAGGCATGCACCGTTGGTGTTTGTACGCAAACAGGGCAGGGAGCAGCCGATGTACGCACTGCTGCGTTGTGATTTGCGCGACAGCCTTGAACAATATCTAGCCAGTGGCGAGCGTAAAGTAATGCCATGGTATCAATCTGCCGGTGCGGTGCCGCTGGATTGGGATGACGCCGGCTCCGCATTTGAAAACCTCAATACACCTGAAGATTATGCAGCGTTCCTGGCTGCCAACACCTGATACCCCATGCAGTGAAATATCCTTAAAACACCCTGTGTTATCATGGGGGACATAGTTTTACGCATAAGTTAAACAGGGGGAAAGCCTTCATGATCGATGAAAAATTGCTGGATATCCTGGTGTGCCCGGTCAGCAAGGCACCGCTGGTGTATGACGAGAAAAAACAGGAACTGGTTTGCAAGGCCAGTGGTCTGGCATATCCGGTACGCGATGGCATTCCCGTGATGCTGGAAGAAGAGGCGCGACAGCTGACTACTGAAGAAAAAGTCGGCTGAAAGGTATTTTCAAGGTATAAATTCCACGCTCAAGGGTTTGTTGGCACTGCCACCTTTGTCATCCACCGCAAGGATGCGGTAACGGCCGGAATGTTCTGGCCGCCATCCCAGTGTTTCATCCCAGTTTGCCTTGCCGATAAAGGCGTTATCCGCAAACCAGTAAACCGTTTTTACACCACCTGCTGTGCGTGCTTGCAGCGGAATCGTCTCTTGCGTGGATGAAAGACGCAAACTGTAGGTCACACCGTTCAACGGATAAACGATGACCGGTTGATCGCTGCTGGTTGTGACCGCATATGACGCGACAGGATTGTTCGACTGCGGATCATGATTGTCCGGTTGTAGTTTGCACACAGGATTATCCGGCGGTTGGCGGCGCGGGATACCGGCATCACGAAATTGCTGGAAAATTTCTGATGACCAGAACTCGAAAATTTCGGCATGGGTTGTCGCAGGATCAAATGGCGGACAGGCCGTTTTGCCGGTGGTGTTGTCGACAATCACTTGCCGGTGCAAATCTGACACCTTGATCGGTGATTTACCCGGTATGAACCAGGTATCAATGGTCTGTGGACACCAGCGGTTGGGCAAGTCGCCGGATGCCTCACACACGGCAACACGCTTCAGCGTGGCTGTCGGACCGTTGATCCTGTCCTGTTCGTTGTGCAATAGCAGTGGCAGCGCATCCGCAATCCGGAAAAAAAGCGGCGCCGCGGTATCAATGCCGACAAACGCCGGATTGCCCATGCCATCAAAATTACCGATCCACACCACCAGCACATAATGACCGACCAGGCCCGCTGTCCACGCATCGCGAAATCCCCACGATGTACCGGTTTTCCATGCAACGGTCCACGCGGATGTTTGTGGAGCGGGGCCATTGCGATCACGCCGCAGATTGCCCTTGAGCATATCGATCACCATAAATGCGGCATCAGCCGACAACAGCGGCAAACCATTATCGATGGCACTGTCTTGTAAATAGCGCAAGCGATGCAGTGTGCCGCGATTGGCCAGCAGGCTGTAGAGTGTTGCCAGCTCTTCGGTGCTGAGTTCGCCGCCGCCTAGCGTCAGTGCCAGCCCGTAATAACTTTCCGGACGCAATTGCGATACGCCTGCCATTTTCAGGAAATCATACAGTGAAGGTCTGGCGACTTGTGTGGCGAGCCAGACAGCAGGGATATTGCGACTGCGTGTCAATGCATCGCGTGCATGGATAGGACCGAGAAAATTACCGTCAAAATTTTCCGGATGAAACGGGCCAAATGCCGTGGGCGCATCTTTGAGGATTGTCAGCGGATGGATGATGCCCTGGTCAAGCGCCAGGCCGTATAAAAATGGTTTCAATGTGGAGCCGGGTGAACGTTTTGCTTCAATTCCGTTCACTTGTCCTGCAATACCGGCATCAAAATAGTTGGCCGAACCGACATAGGCTTTCACGGATAAATCGCGCGTATCCACCAGCATGGCTGTCGCATTTTTTATGCCTTTGCTGTGTTGCTCGCGAATGTAGGATTGCAACAGATTTTCAACCAGTGTTTGCAGGCGCACATCCAGCGTTGTCTGCAACACAGCTTTTTCCGGAAAACGTTGCAGGACTTCCTCGACAAAATGCGGTGCCCGAAATGGCAAACGAGCGCGCGCGAGGCCATCAATCGGCAAGTCCAGCAGGGCGGAGGTTTGTGCATCGGTCGGGTAGGTATTGCGCCACTGTGTCACCAGACGTTGGCGTGATGCCTGGAAGTCCGCCATGAAATCGCCACGCAAACCGGGGTTCTGCGGAATCACTGCCAGCGCCAGGCTTTCCGGCAGTGTCAGTGCACTGGCCTCCTTGCCGAAATAAATCCGGCTGGCTGCCGCTACGCCTTCGGCATTGCCACCCATCGGCACCAGATTGGCATACGCTTCGAGAATATCGTGCTTGCTGTAGCAGAGTTCCAGCCATACCGCAGCAACGATCTGGCGAATTTTGCCGACCGGTGTCCGTGTGTTGAGGTGATACCAGCGCCGCGCCAATTGCATGGTAATGGTGGAGCCGCCCTGGCGATCGCCGTACAGATAGGTGGCAAACATTGCGCGCAGCAGCGAAGAGGGATTCACGCCGGGATGTCGATAGAAATAGCGATCTTCTTTCAGTTGTATGGCCTGGATAAACGACGGGGAAATCGATTCCAGTGGCGTCCACAAACGGAATTGCTGGTCCTCAGCGAGGGTCATGCGCAACACGCTGCCGTCTGCAGCCAATACCAGTCGCGATTGCGCAACGCGTTCAGCAAAGGTCGGGTGTGGCCATAACCGCACGGCCACCACCACAACAGACAGCCCGACAAAAACCCACACCCATGGCGCAGTGCGTTTGCGGCGTACAGAAAAAAACCTTGCGCAATTTTCCTGCAGTAATGTCAGGGCAGCGTTCACCGGTATCAGGGCTTGGTGATTTCCAGTGCTGCCGGTTTGCCGCGACCTTGTACCGTCGGTTCATACATCGCCTCGGCATAGGGCGGTGGCCCCTGGAATTTACCGGCGTTGATCGCACGCACGCGCACGACATAGGTTTGTGCATCGTGCGATGCAGTGCCGTACAGGACAATCCGGTCATCGCGAATATCCGCGTATTCCGGTTGCCATGTACTGCGGCCAGCGACACTGGCAGTGGCTGCTTGTGAAATGCGGTTACTGCCGGCATTGCTGGCTACAGGTTCGCTGCCATCCGCGGCTTCGCTGTTGTTATTTCCGCTTTCACCCGAATCGCTGGTCGATTCATTCCCGCCACCGGCCGACGCTACCGGATCAGAAACAGGAGGCTGTACCACAGGCTCTACACCACCGGGCAACAGGTCAACCAATGCAATCTGGCTGATGCTGTTACGATCGGTAGAGCGGATGCGCAATTGCACCAGAAATTCATCGCCGATTCTTGTTTGTACCAACGGCTTGCCATTGAGATCCTGGTATTCGCTGACCACTTCGAGACCTTGCGTCATTGCGTCTTGTGGCACCGCGTGATCAAAACCGGATTCGCTCATCAGGTAAAACGCAAAAGGCCCGTCTGTTTTGGTAACCGTGACGCTTTGTGTACCAGACGGCATGGATGCGCGTGGTGGTTTGCCTTCCATCGCCAGCAACAATGTCTGCTTGTCTTTCAGCAAGGCTTTTGCATCGACCTTGCCGCCATTTGCCGCGACTTTCGTGCCATACAAGTCAATGGCGCGAATCATATTGGCGGCAGAGAGCGAGTGATAATTGTTATGGCTGATGCGATCACCAAAACTGTCCAGCACCGTCGCAGGCACTTTATCGAGCATGTCGGGAAAGTGACGCGCAAGCAGCGTCAGCAATTCCGTGTCATGCACCAGGGAATCGTAGTACGTGCCGTAAAGACCGGCTTCGTTGTTGATACCGCGCCACGGCACGCCCTTGACCAGCGCGCGAGCCACGTCATCCTGTTTCAATAACATATGGCTGGATGCGAGATACGCCGCCGTGATGTCGGTTTTCCATTCCTTGCTGTGATACGTGTTCAACTGATCCGTAATGGAAGCCAGGATGCGCGTGGTGGTCTTGCCTTGCCGGGTCAACAGATAAGCGGCATAGGCGCGTGCGCGCATTTCTTCCATGTCATCGTTTGGCTGGTTCGCCATCACTTCCAGAAAGCCGGATGCACGATCAAGCATATCTTGCGGCACGGGATAACCGCGTTCACGTGCTTCCAGCAGGAAGTCGGTAGCATAGGCCGTCACAACCGGAATCACGATCGGGTTAGCGGCCCATAAACCAAAACCACCTTGTTCATTCTGGCGCTGGCGCAAGATCGAAATGGCATTGTTGATAGCTGGCGAATGTGCTGCCTTGAGATCAGCCGGTTGCTCGAAAACCAGATCGGGCAGGGCGCGTGACACCAGCTGTTCCGTACAGGCGTAGGCATAATTTTCGAGGTAATTACTGAGGCCACGCATCCACACCATCGGAGACAGGTCGACGCCGAATTCCGCCTTGCGCAATTGCTCGTGCAAATCGCGTGTGACGCCAATATCCAGCGAGGATTTATCGGTACGACCCACACTTAACTGTGTTCGGTATGGCACAGCCGGCCGCACCGATGTGGTTTCATGCAAATGCATCACAGCGATGTCTGCCGTTGCCGTGACAGGATTTGCAGCAGTGCGCGTTTCTGCCGTGAAATACATATCCGCAGAACCGAGTTTATCGGTACCCTTGAGTCGGAATTCTGCCACGGCCTCATGCTGCGGTTCGATATCAACCGTCACTTTTGCATCAGATGCCACCGTCAATCCTTCACTGGTTTTCAGTGAAAGGGTAACGGTGCGCTTTTCCGCCAGATTGTTGTAAATCCCGCTGGTTACCAGCACTTCATCATTCGGCGCAATGAACGCCGGTATATTCGGCGTCAGCACCAGTGGGCCGCGCACTTCCGTCGCACCGGTGTACACACCGATTCTTGCCGGTGTTGCAGCCACGGCAATGATGCGCAATTTGCCGTTGAAACTTTCCGGCACCGGGTAATTGAAAGTCTGCGTACCGGCGGGCACATCCACCAGACCGGACCAGTAAACCGCCGGTGCCTGGTGTTTGCGCTTGAACGGATTCAGCTGCCGCTGCAAGGCACCTTCGCCATCACCACCGGCTGCTGCATTCATCAGCTGTGTAAATTCCGGAAGGATGAGGTCGAGAATTTGTGACGTCGATACTTCCAGCGCGCGTTTCTGGAAAAAGAACGCGAGCGGATCGGGATTCTTGTAAGCCGCCACTTGCAGGATGCCTTCATCAATCGCAAACAGTGCGATGCGTGATGGTTCACTCGCCGTCAGCCTGAACGCAATATTGTCACCGGGCAATACCGTTGCAGGTGCGTCAACTTTCACATCGAGTCGCCGCGCATCCAGTGAAATACTGAATGGCACCACACCGTAAGACAGCGGGCTCATATACACCTCGGGCGAGGAGGGATCCCGCACAAATTGCACATTCACGTACGCATTGCCTTCCACCGTGTCCGGCACGGTAATGGTTTGCACACTGTTGGTGGTGTCGGCACGAAACCACTGGTAGGCATAGATCTTGTCTTTCTCGATGGTGATCAGGCCTGAACCGGTGTAAGGCGCCCGCACATTGATCTCGATGGTTTCGCCCGGCCCGTAACTTTTCTTGCTGAGCTTGAGTTGTAATTCAGCATTGCGTTCCAGGGAGCGCGTGACATTACCTTGTCCGGCAACACTGAAGCGCACTTCATTAAGCGTATTGCCGTCAGCATCCTTGATCAGGTAGGCGAAGTCGCCAGGCTCGTTGGTGGGCAAGGGCAGATCCTGTCCGCCTTTTGCCACTGTAAACGGCTTGTTATCCAGCAGGATATCCTTGCGGCGTGATTCAAACTTGAATGTGCCATTGCGCTGTTTGACGAGTACCGACACATACCGGTATTCGTAAAAGTTGAGTGACAAGCCGTCAGCCGCCACAGGTTCGAGTGACGGATTGATTGCCAGTACATTCACCTTGCGCACAGCATTCTTGCTGACATAGGTGAGCGTGTCTTCCGATTTGATGCCGAGCAGGAACGGTGCGCTGGATACCAGCATCGATTTTTCTGCCTGCACATTGCGGCCGCCTTCGGCTTCAAAAACCTGCGCCAGCAAATTCAATTGGTAGGTGGATTTCGCAAAACGCTTCAGGTCAAAATCCAGCGTCGCCTCACCCTTGTCATCCGTTGTGGTCGGTTGCAGGTGTTCCTGCACGCTGTTCTTGACGACATCGCCGATATAGAAATGGTGATCAGGGTAGCGGGGGAACGCCGGGAAAACAGGATCAAGGCTGAATTCAGCTTTCACTGTTCGACCAGAGGCCGGCGCACCAAACAGGTGGCGTGCCCTCACCAGGCCTTTCACGTCTTGCGGTTTGATCCAGCCCTGCACCGGCAGTTCGGACAAACTGGCATCGACCTTCATGCGATCCGGTTCGAAATCGCGCACCGTAAAGCGTGTACTGCCCAGATGGGTGCGGTAATGGTTGCTCTCGATCAGGTAAAGGTTGGCCTGGTATTCACCGGCGGGGGCTACCTCGCTGCTGGTGAAATCCACGGCGTCAAAGCCACTGTCTGACAAGGCAATATTGTTGTGCTGCGTCATCGCGCCGCGAGGATCGGTAATATCCAGTTCCAGTGGCAGGCCTTTCAGCTGGCCGAGCCAGTCAGCTGTCCGCACCAGCAATTGCACGTGTGCCGTTTCACCGGGGCGATAAAGTCCGCGATCGGTAAACAGATACGCAGACAACTGGTTTTTTGCAGTGGCATTGGACAAGCCACCAATATCAAAACGGGAAAAACCCAGTGAACGGTTCCTGTCATTGATGGGTAAGAACGACAGATCATTACCCTTGCTGACCAGATACATCAACGGCGTTTTTTCACGGGTAAATTCGCCCATTTTCGGGAAGCTGACATGGCCGTTGCTATCGGTAACACCCGCCTGGACATCAAGGCCGTTCTTGCCGATTACCCTGACGTTGGCACCGTCTACCGGCTTGCCGGTAGACAACGACTGCACAAACACATCCTGCGACTGATCCAGTGAACGCTTGGTGATAATGCCAAGGTCTGTTACCAGCACAAAGCGCAGGTCATCCGTGTGCTCGCTGTCATGGTTGCCGTAGTTTTCGTTTCCTTCGTCATCACTGTTCTCGCTATAGGAATAGTAGTAGCGATTGTGTTCAAACGTGCGATTGACATTTGCTTCATCATTGGTCAGGTGCAGGACAAATATTCCCTTGCGGCCGCCTTCAGCATTCAGGTATTTGCCAAGATCCACGTGATCGTAAATCGTGTTGCCGTTATCCGCTGATTGCGACAGTTCAATGGTTTGTTTATCGCGTTCCACCAGTCTGTCAAAATCATCTTCCGACATGGAGGGATGGGCAAATGAACCCTGGTTCTGGCCAACCAGATGGTGCAATTGTTCAGGCAGGATACGCGCAATTTCGACCCTCGCACGTTTGACGCCCCGTGACATGAAACCGATTTTCTTTTCGCCATTCAGGTTCAGCAATGCGCCGCTGGACAGCATGTGCAAGGCTTTCGGATATTCCTGCAAGCTGAAAACACTCGCCGTCGGTTTTTTCGCGATATAGCCGGCAGTGGATTCAATGTTTTCCGCCACGCGGACATAGACAGAACGGTTGACCGGCGCCTTGAACCGGAAGGCGTGGTGCTGGTTCAGGGGTTCCATGCTCGGCACATGAGCCAGCACCAGCGGCTGGGCATTTTTCAACACGGTTTCAGTTACGTCGGTTTCAGACCAGTATTCGCCGCCATGCCCGTTATCGACGGGCAACAACCAGGCCTTTACCTTGTCGCGTATTTTTTCGTCGGCAACCGGGTGGCTGCTGTCGACGGTCAGGATCTGTTGCGGTTCGTCTTTTTCATTGTTGGCAAAGCCACTCTGGATGTTGTCAAACGTCAAACGATAGCGGCCAGTGACACTGATACTGGTTTCCAGTGCCTCCGCTGTTTTATTGCCGCCCAGATTGCTGGCAACGTTCTTGTCGATATGCAGTGTCAACGGCACCGTTTCCAGTGGCATGGCCAGTGGCAGTGAATGGATATACGCATTCAGTTTTTGCTTGTCGAAAGTCAGCGTGAAGGCGGCCTGCCTGGTATCGCGAGCATCACGGAATTGCAGGCCTTCACCGGGAATGAGCGTGATACGGCTGCGGAGTGAATCCTCATCGACCGGATGCGAGAAATGCACGGTGGCAACAAGTTTCTTCAGGGTGCTGTCTGTAGGATCCTGGTAAAAACTGCTTTCCGAAATCTTGGCGCTGAACGCGGCGGTCTTGAAATGATCGCTGTAATTTTCCAGCAATGTACCCGGTGTCAACCAGCCTTTTTTTGCCAGCGTGACGTCGTAATACCCATCCACTGGCCAATCCGAATCCGGTTTGAAGCGCAATACACGATCATTGACCCATGTCCATTTGCCGGCTTTTTGCGGTGCAATGTCAATACCGCGGGTCACAGGTTTCTCGATCTGGTCGAGTGGCGCCACCGATTCGCTAAAACGGATTTCAAGCACATCAACTTGCGGTGCATTGCCGGAATAATCGGTCAGGGATGGCGCACTGATGCTGTAATGTACGGTGTGTGGCTGGGGTAAATGCTTGTACCAGTACCAGCCATAAACGCTGCTGGCACCTGTCAGCAGTATGCCACTCACCGTGCCGGCGGCGCGGCGCGGATTGTTTGCTGCCCAGCCTTTTATTTGCGACAAGTACCCGTGCAGGCTTACTGCCCAGGCAGGGGCATGCCAGTCAATTTTTCCGAACAGGACTTCTGCCCACCACGCGCCGCATTGCCACAGAAATAGCAACAACGAAAACAGGATGGAGAAAATCATCTTGAAGGGGAGGAGTAAAATTTTTAACACAGGTATTCCTTACCGTTGCCTGGATGGCTTGCCGGTCTGGCGAGAGAGAAGGGGTGTGGCTACAGCATGAAGCCGACAAGGATTCTAGCACGCTTTATTTCTGCAAAATGGCAGGAAGCAATCGCTGAAAAAAATATTTTCCAGGATGGCTGTGTTCCTGTTTGCCTGCAGGTTTTTGCCCCATAATGCACGACGCCCCAACATCCCGGAGTGCTCCGTTTGTATTCCCTGTTACGCCCCTTATTGTTTTCACTGGATGCTGAAAAAGCCCACCACATCACGCTGCAAGGCATGGCATTTGCCCACAAGTCAGGCTTGTTGGCACTGTATGCGGGTAAACCGGTAGTCGACCCCGTCACCGTCTTCGGTATCCGTTTCCCGAATCGCGTCGGTCTTGCTGCCGGTCTCGACAAGAATGCCGATTATATCGATGCACTTGGTGCGCTCGGTTTCGGTTTTGTTGAAGTCGGGACCATCACACCGCGGCCCCAACCCGGCAATCCACAACCACGATTATTCCGTGCCGTGGCGCAACACGGCATCGTCAATCGCATGGGATTCAATAATCTGGGTGTCGAACATCTGGTGCAGAAAATTCGCCAGCGTACCTACCAGGGTGTACTCGGTGTCAACATTGGCAAGAATGCCACGACACCGGTCGAGCATGCGCTCGATGATTATCTGTTCTGCCTGGATGCGGTGTATGCCGATTGCGATTACATCACGGTCAATCTCTCATCGCCTAACACACCGGGCCTGCGTGACCTGCAATTTGGCGAACCACTGCAGCGATTGCTGGATGGTTTGAAAAAACGCCAGCAACAATTGCATACGCAGCATGGCAGCTATAAACCGCTGCTGGTAAAAATTGCGCCGGACCTGGCAACAGACGATATCGATAATATTGCAGAAACCTTTTTGCAATTGCAGATTGATGGCGTCATTGCCACCAACACCACCATCGACAAGACGGCGCTGGCAGGCACCGGCCTGGAAAACGAGGCGGGCGGTTTGAGTGGTGCTCCCGTTTACGAAAAATCGAATGCAGTCCTCAGGCACCTTGCGCAAAGACTCGATGGCAAGATGCCGTTAATCGGAGTCGGCGGCATTGAAAGCGGCATGCAGGCACAAGCCAAGATTGATGCAGGTGCATCACTGGTACAACTGTATTCCGGATTGATTTATCGCGGGCCGGATCTGGTTAAAGAATGCGCACAGACACTGGGAAAACCTTGACATGAAACCACTCCAGCTTGTCGCTACCTGCGCACGCGCACTCGAACCCTTGCTTGCAGAAGAACTGCAGGCAATGTTTGCGCAGGATGTGCTGCCCGGTGATCGTATTGTCACCTTCACTGCCAGCCCGGAAGTGATTTACCGCGTGCTACTCGGCACGCGCATTGCCAACCGTATCCTGCTGCCTGTCTGTACGGTTCCGGCCAGTGATGGCGATGAGCTTTACCACGGTTTGTGCCAGCAAAACTGGACGCCGTACCTGAATCCCGAACTGACATTCTGTGTCGATTTTATCGGCGAGTCCGACACCATTCGCAACAGTATGTACGGTGCAGTACGCGTCAAGGATGCGCTGGTTGATAGCACACGTGTCGGCAACAACCGCGCAAACGTGGCGAAAGATAATCCGGATGTGCGTTTCAATGCCGTGTTGCTCTCAGATGGTAAACAGATCGACCGTGTGCAGGTGGCCATTGATCTCGGCAACGGCAGCCTGCACAAGCGCGGTTACCGCACGCAAGCGGGCGAAGCACCGCTGAAAGAAACGGTAGCAGCCGGCATGCTGATGCGCGCTGGTTGGCCAAAAATTGCTGAAGCGGGCGGAGCGCTGTTTGATCCGTTTTGTGGCAGTGGCACCATTTTGATCGAAGCCGCCTTGATGGCGGCGCGAATTCCCCCCGGTGTTTATCGCGAGCGCTGGGGTGTTTCACATTGCCCGTGGCACGATGAGGTGTTGTGGCAAGGGCTGTTGCAGGATGCCAGAAACCGGCTGCTGAATGTTGGCGCGACCGGCCTGCCGCGGATTGTCGGTGCCGACATGCTGACGACCGTGGTTAAAAAAGCCCACGCCAATATTGATCGTGCCGGTTTGTCCGAATTCATCACCGTCGAAGCGGAGCATGCCAATGACAGCATGCCGCCGCGTGCAAAAACCGGTTTATTGATCACCAACCCGCCTTACGGTGAACGGCTGGATGATGATCCGGATTTACTCGGCCTCTATGCGCGCCTCGGTGAAAAAATGAGTGCCATGCATGGCTGGCATGCAGCAGTGTTGACCAGCCAGAAATTGCTCGCGCAATCGATTGGCCTGCGCAGCCATCGTTCCTATCGGTTTGATAATGGTGCGATTCCGTGTCGCCTGTATCTGTTCGAGTTGAATGAAAATAACAAATACAAACCGGTGTTGGCTGTCCGGCAAGATGACACCTGTGATGCAGCCAACCTGTCTGACAATGCGCGCATGCTGTTTAATCGTCTGCAAAAAAACCAGCAGAAACTGGCGCCTTGGCTGAAGCAACACCATATCAGTTGTTATCGCCTTTACGATGCCGACATGCCGGAATACGCGTTTGCCATTGATGTTTATCGCAATGAAGAGACTGGCCAGCAGCACGTTCACTTGCAGGAATATGCGCCGCCCAAAACCGTGGACGAGCAGGGCGCTGCACGCCGTCGTGAAGAAACACAACTCGCCGTATCGGCGGCGCTGGCATTACCGCTACATCGTGTGCATTTGAAAAAACGTGAACGCCAGAAAGGCGAGAGCCAGTACCAGAAGCGTGAACAGGCTGCAGACGACCAGCGTTTTCAGGTGAAAGAAAGCGGGCACACCTTCTGGGTCAACCTGGAAACCTACCTGGATACCGGCTTGTTCCTTGACACACGACCGGTGCGACAACTGATCGCCAGCAAGGCACGCGGCAAACGCTTCCTCAACCTGTTTGCCTACACCGCCAGCGCCACCGTTTATGCGGCGAAAGCGGGTGCCGCATCGTCACTGACGATTGATATGTCGGCTACATATACCGACTGGTCACGCCACAATTTTGCCGCCAATGCCGTCGACACCCGCAAACACAAATTACTGACCGAAGATTGCCTGCAATGGCTGGAACAGGCGACAGAACAATTCGATCTGATCTATCTCGATCCACCCACCTTTTCCAACTCCAAACGCATGCAAGGCACATTTGATGTGCAACGTGACCAGGTGAACCTGATCGGCTATGCGCTGGATCTGTTGAGTGACGATGGCGAACTGGTGTTTGTCACCAACCACCAGCGTTTCAAATTGCAGGAAGATGTGTTCCTGGATCACGGCTGGCAGCCAGAAAATATCACTACCGAAACGCTGGATCGGGATTTCCAGCGCAGTAACAAGATTCACCAGTGCTGGATTTTCAGAAGAACGTGAAAATGAGTGCCCGATTTTATTGAACAGTGTTACTGGCAGCATCAGCATACCGCGCATAACCGTTTGCCAGCATCGCCAGTGCTTCTTCCATGTCGTCGGTTTTATCGGCAATACTCATCATCAACGCTTCATTGGATGCGTACACCTCGTGGCGGATGTGGCCCTTGTCACGCGCTTTGGCAAATATTGGTAACAACGCAATGATACGTTGGCGGATGATGCCCATTTCCAGCGGATGCCGTGTGCTTTTGTTGGTTAACTGGTAAATATTCAGCATGAACGTGTACATCAGCGTTTCTTCCACACTATTGCCGGCGGCAAGTGAATGGATGGCGTGTCGCAACATGCTGCGGTCTGCCAACACTTCAATTGATACCATTTCGTTGGCTACGGCGAGATAGCCTGGCAATAATGCGTACACGTTCTGGTACGTGGCATCGTCCAGTTCGGTTTTGGCTGTGACGAGATAACCCACCAACAGGCGTTGTAGATGGGAATGGGTAGATGCAGTGTCTGTCATGGGTATTTCCGTCAGTCTGTTGGCTTCATCAGTGAATTAAAATCGAGCTGTATTTCTGGCAAGGTCTTGCCGCTTTTTTCGATCAGTGTACTGCGTACGGCAATCATTTCCTGTGCAGTGATATCCATCCCCGGCTTCATATCAACACGACCGGTCTGGTTAAAGACAATCGTATAACCCTGCGTGCGGAGGAAATCGGGCAGGGGAATGGTTTCGCCCCAACCGTAGATATCATAAATGATGTCAGGCGCTTGCAAGCCGCATTCTTTTTCGGCTTGTGGCAAGCGCGCGAAAAAATTGCGGTAGTTGATGCGCAAACCCATGCTGTCGTAACCATCCCTGTTGATAGCGGCACAGCTGCGCAAGGTATTTTCTACAAGGCCGGCCATATCCCATACCCTGATGCGGCCGTGATAATCACGATTCAGGTGATAGGCAATCATGCCCATTTGCTTGCTCATGATAGTCAGCGGTTTCCCGGTTTCCGGTTCCAACAGCTGCAAGGTTTTCCGGAATGCCTGCAAGGCACGCCAGTCGCGCACGTGTTCACGGCTGGCCGTTTCAAAAAAACTGGCATCATCACTTGTGATACTGCGCAGTTGCTGGTGCAACCACAGCGGTGTGCCGCCATTGAATTGCTGGATAAACGCCGGTGTGTAGCACAAGAGCAAAGCAGCAAAAACCGGATTGGCGAATCGCATCACGCCTGTCATCGTGATGGAGGTTGCCAGTAACCACATCGGCGCAACCAGCGGCACCCAGAAACGACCTTCCTTCATCCAGTCGCCACCGCTGGCAATCACAAAGCCGCCGTAGATCAACAGCCACAACGCACAAGCCGTCGCCAGCGTATTTTTTTTCAAGGGAAAACAGGATTTGAATATTGCGATCGCCAACACCAGCCAGGTCAGCGCCACACCGACAGCCGCCACAGGATTGCGGAATAAACGCGACGCGTATTTGATACCGGCTTGCACTTGCTCAAAACCGGGATGACCACTTTTGGCGTAAACCGGATTGGCCATCCACATGCCGAAATACAGGTATTGCCAGAGCATGACTGCGATAAATGGCAACAACAATACGAGCAATGCGGGTTTGCGATACAGCGCGCTGAAACACACAAGAAAAGCAGGCCCGATCAACAACATTTCAGGTCGGATAGTGGCGAGAAAAATAGCACCTGTCCACGCAGTTGCAGAGGAATTTTTTTCAATGTGTTGTATCAATCCTTGCAGGAATAACAAGGCGCTGAATGCAGCCAGTGTTGTGCCCATCCCGGAATAGGCCCAGTAACTGAAGTAGGGCGTAAGCGCCGTCAACAAAGCCGGCAATGCAAACAGCACGACAGCCTGTTGCCTTGCCATGCGTGCTGATAACCACAACACACCGATCGCGCCAGCCAGATTCACCAGATAACCGCTGGTGACAACACTGAATGGGGAGACCAGTGCGAGCAGGGCAGTCAACACATCCAGCAGCAGGCAGGTTGTCTGTTCGATACGCTCACCGTTGTAATTTTCCATGCTGCCGAATTCCAGCAGCGTGTAGGCGTTCCAGAAATTGATGTGTGAATCGTCATGGCCTGTCGAACCACACAGCACGCCATAGGCAACCAACACCAGCAGGGCAGCCGCTAACAACAGTGGATTACCTGTGATGGCGTGGCGAGGGGTGATCGTTGGGCTGGATACAGTCACGGCGCTTCTCTATAATGCCCCCGCATTTTGGGTGATACCCGTCGCAAGCTCAACTCAAAAGGTTTTGCCGGCCCGTGTTCACCGCCACTCACCAGATCCTCGTTGGAGTTCCTATCGTGAAACAGCCCGTACGTGTCACCGTGACCGGCGCCGCCGGCCAGATCAGCTATTCCCTGTTGTTCCGCATTGCTTCTGGTTCCATGCTGGGTCCGGATCAGCCGGTTATCCTGCAAATGCTGGAAATTACACCGGCCCTGGAAGCGCTGAAAGGCGTGGCAATGGAACTGGATGACTGCGCATTCCCGCTGCTTGCCGGCATGGTTTGCACCGATGACCCGATGGTTGCCTTCAAGGACACCGATTACGCCTTGCTGGTAGGCGCACGTCCACGCGGCCCTGGCATGGAGCGTAAAGACCTGCTCGAAGCCAACGCAGCAATCTTCTCTGTACAAGGCAAGGCAATTGATGCCGTGGCCAAGAAATCCATCAAGGTGCTGGTTGTTGGTAACCCTGCCAACACCAACTCGCTGATTGCCCAGCGCAACGCGCCATCGATCAACCCGCGCCAATTCACTGCCATGACCCGCCTTGACCACAACCGCGCCATGGCGCAGCTGGCGGGCAAGACAGGCAAGACCGTCAACGACGTGAAAAAAATCACCATCTGGGGCAACCACAGCGCCACGCAATATCCCGATATTTCCAAGGCGCTGGTCGATGGCAAGCCGGCAGACTCACTGGTTGATCGCAGCTGGTACGAAAACGATTACATCCCGACCGTGCAACAGCGCGGCGCGGCCATCATCAAGGCGCGCGGTGCATCTTCTGCCGCGTCGGCTGCCAATGCTGCAGTGGATCACATGCGTACCTGGGCTCTCGGCACTGCCGACGGTGACTGGGTTTCCATGGGTGTATACTCCGACGGCTCTTACGGCATCGAGAAAGGCCTGATCTACTCTTTCCCTTGCGTGTGCAAGAACGGCGACTGGGAAATTGTCCAGGGCTTGGAAATTTCCGATTTCTCACGCGCCAAGATGAAAGCGACCGAGCAGGAACTCTGCGAAGAACGCGATGGCGTCAAACACTTACTGCCTAACTGATAACCGGGGGAATTATGGCCAATCCACACGCTCCACAACAAAGCAGCAATACAGAAACCGATAAAGATGGCAGTGCTGATGCATTCGCAGCAGTCGCCATTATCGCCGTTGTTGTCAGCACCGTTGTTTACTGGTTGCATGGCATGGCGTAATCCCGCCATCAGGCAGGATTCACAGAAACGCAGCTTCGGCTGCGTTTTTTGTTTCAGCCTGGCGCCGGGGTATTCCTGACAGACACGGTAAAAAAATCACTGCTGCCATTGTCATTATCACTAGCCAGTACACCACAAACACCGTGTTGGTCTGACCGGGTCAACGCAACGGCTTCCACTTTGGTCAAGAGCGTCTTGCCTGCTTGCTGCAAAAGCTGTGCGCTGCCACCGAGATCCAGCACCTTGTCTCCTTGCAGTTGCGCCAGCGCGATCAGGCCAATATAACTGCCACGTATTTCACCATCGTTATAGGCATCGCCCGTGGCTTCTACCGATGCACTGTAGACCAGTGAACTGGTTTCAGGCCAGAAATCCGCATCCGAAAATCCGGCTTCGAAACCATCGAGTACCGGCAGCTTTACCGCGAAAAATTCGAGCGTATCTATTACATCGGTAACGCCAGTCATATAGCTGATGAGTTCTGCAAGCGGCAACCGGAAGATCATATTGTGGGCGGAGTTACCGCGATTCAGGAAATACACGTGTTCATGTGCAACGGCGAGTCCCTCGATATTCAGCGTCTGTTCGCCGGATAATTTTCCTCGCTGGTAAAACGCATTATACAACTCGCTGATCTTCCGTTCGTGGCGCAACGACGTATCGTCAACTGACAGCATGAAAGCCCATTCGCGCACATCGGCCTTACTGCCAGAACCGATAATCAGCAACCAATTTTTTTCATGCCAGGAAAAACAGGTCATCGCCTCAAAGTCGGGTTTGGTTTTCTTCGGGATCAGCCCGTCATCGCCCACCGGATATTCCCTGATGACAGAAGAGCCCAGCACACGGATTTGTGGATCGAGCTCGAACAGCAGCGGTGAATTGTCGCCGATCACAAACAGGCGTCCATCGACGGCCACCATGCCGGAGGCGGCAGAAATCCTGTCGTGGTGTATCGCGTTACCCAGGCTGATATGCAGTGGCATCAATGAATTCCCGGCGTGCTGTTGACGAGTTTTTTTGTGTATCCGTGTTGTGGATGATCGAGTATATCTTGCGTAGCTCCCTGTTCGACAATCGCACCGCGATACATCACGGCGATGCGGTCACAGAGATAGCGCATCATGGCCAGGTCGTGGCCTATAAACAGCAATGCCAGACCGAACTCATCGCGCAAGTCTTTCAGGAGATTAACAATTTGTGCCTGCACGGATACATCCAGTGCAGAAATCGGCTCATCACAGATCAATAAGCCGGGTCGATTGATGAGTGCGCGGGCGATACCGATACGTTGCAATTGGCCACCGGAAAATGAATGGGGATAACGGGACATATCACTGGCCCGCAAGCCCATGCGGATTAACCATTCCTGTGCAAGGGATTGCTGCTGTTGTGGCGAAAGCCGTATCTGTTTGGCACGCGCAGACAAGCGCAAGGGTTCCATCAGGATATCGCCAATCGTCAGGCGTGGATTCAGCGAAGACAGGGGATCCTGGAAGATCATCTGGATATTCTGTGCTTGCCGCGCGAAATCCTGTGCGCGAAACCTGGCTGGCAGTAACGCATCGTTGAAATACATCTCGCCACTGTCGCGGCTGTGCAATCCGGCAACACAGCGCGCGAGTGTCGATTTGCCTGAACCGGATTCACCGGCCAGGCCGACAATTTCACCGGGCTGGATACTGAGGCTGATGTTATCCAGCGCCAGTACGGTTTCGCCGTGCTGTGAAAAATATTTACAGAGATTTTCAATCCGCAACAAGGCGTTCATGTGTCGGCTCCCGACGCAGGTGCGAGCGGATGCAGCAACCAGCAACGCGCTGCCTGCGTATCGCGTGCCAACAGTGGCGGTGTTTGCCGGGCACAGATTTGCATGCGCTGGCTGCAGCGTTCGCAAAATGCACACGCCACCGGTGGATGCAGCAGATCCGGCGGCGAACCATCGATACTTTGTAAACGCGTAGAACGAGCAGAGGGCAGTGAGGCAATCAGCGCACGCGTGTAGGGATGCAAGGGCTGCTGCAATACAGCGTGCGTGCTGGCGGTTTCAACAATCTCACCGGCGTACATCACGGCAACCCGATCCGCATGGCGGCTGACCAGACCGAGATCGTGACTGATAAACAGCAAGGCCAGTTGCTGTTCGCTACGCAATTCGGCCAGCAGGTTCATCACCTCGGCTTGCGTCGAGACATCGAGCGCCGTCGTCGGCTCATCGGCAATCAATAATTCCGGTTGCATCGCCAGTGCCATCGCAATTGCCGCACGCTGCAACATGCCACCAGAAAACTGGTGGGGATACTGGCGTGCACGCTGCTGTGCATTTTCGATTCCCATGCGCGATAGCAAGCGCACGGTTTCCGTTTCCGCATCGTGACGGTTGAAGGCACGATGCACACGCAAGGGCTCGGCAATCTGGTAACCGATGCTCAGTGTCGGATTAAATGTTGCCATCGGATTCTGGAAAATCATTGCCATGGACGGTCTGCTTGCGCGCTGGCAATCGATACGCGCAGTCGACGGCAGCAATTGCATGAGCGCTTGCGCCGTGACACTTTTCCCGCAACCGGATTCACCCACAATCGCCAGCATTTCACCGCGATCAATATGCAAACTGACATCGCGCACGGCCTGCACCACGCCGCGTGGCGTCGGTAAACTCACACGCAGGTGTTGAATGTCGAGCAAAGGCGTCATGTGCGGGCCTCGCGCATTTTCACATCCAGTGCATCACGTAAACCGTCACCGAACAGGTTGAAAGCCATCACCGTGATGCTGATAAAAAATGCCGGAAACAATAATTCATGCGGATGGATCAGAAAGCTGCTCAAACCGTCATTGCACATGGATCCCCACGACGTGGCGGGAGGCACCACACCGAGTCCGATAAATGACAGGAACGCTTCCGTAAAAATGGCGGAAGGAATAGCAAAACTCAGTGTCACCAGAATCCCCGGCAACACATTCGGCAACAGGTGTTTCATGACGATATACTGACCGGATGCACCTTGCAGGCGTGCGGCATCGATATAGGCCATGCTGCGCAACTGCAGCACTTGCGCGCGAACCAGCCGTGCCGTGTTGGGCCACCCGAGCAGCACCAGTGCCACCAGCAATGCCATCAGGCTGTTGCTACCCGGCCCCATACCCAGGGCAATGCGCAATAGCATCATGAATAACAGGAATGGCAGCGCGATAACAAAATCGGCAAATGCCATCATCACCGTATCGATCCTGCCACCACGATACCCGGCAATGGCACCGTACATCGCACCGAAAAAAACAAAAACCAGTGGCGCAGAAAATCCGATCAGCATCGAGGTTTTGCCACCGGCGATCAGGCGTGCCAGCACGTCGCGCCCGAGTTTGTCCGTGCCCAGCGGATGGGCCGGCAGCAAAACGCTTGCAGGCTGGTTGTCCGTTACGTGTATGCCAGCCTGCTGCAGGATAGCAAGGGGCGTGGCATGGGCGACATCCACCGCCAGCGTGTCATACGCGTCGATATTGCCGTGTGCATCCAGCCTGGCCACGGAATAAAAATAGCGGCGGTTTTCGAGTTGCAACTGGTCGTTGTAAAAATTATCGGTGGTCTTGTTGAGTGGCATACCCAGGTCATAGATGCCGGACGGTTTCAGCTCGTGACGGTAGACGCGAAAACTGTTGTGGGCAGCTGCTGGCCAGATCAATTGTACGGATTCAGTGGTGGCGGGCTGCAAGAGTTGCAGTTTTTTTACCGGGTTGCGTCGCTGTTCAGCAACCGTTTGTGTTGCAGGATAAATCACGGTGGTCTTTAACCCGGTGTTGGGCATTTGTGAGATCTGCGCCAGGTCAAATTCGGCAGGATTTTTTTGCCATAGCTTGTCGCCAAGACTGCAGAAAAAAACCAGCAACACGATAAGCAGCAAGCCTGCCAGTGCCGACGGGTTGTGCGAGACATCTTGCCAGACATCCCGCCATAAATTGCCGACGACGTCCTCGCCATCTGTTGCTGCTGACGGACAAGCGAGCAGGGGTTCGAAGAGCGTGCTGTCTGGCGGTGTTGTCATATCAGCGCATATCCTGCAAACGGATACGCGGATCGGCCAACGCGTACAACAGGTCAACCACAATCACCATCAACACGAGGAAGCTGCCATAAAAAACGGTGGTGCCCATGATGACGGTGTAATCGAGTTGCTGGATAGCCTGCACGAAATAGCGCCCGAGGCCGGGAATGGCAAATACCGTTTCCACCACAAATCCACCGGTGGTAATCGTGGCAATGGTGGGCCCCAGCAAAGCCAGCACGGGCAACACCGTATTTTTCAGTTCGTGGACAAAAAAGAGGCGTGTGGATGACAAGCGCTTGGCGCGCGCGGTGTTGATGTATGCCGCCTGTTGCACGTCGAGCATGCTGGAACGCAGCAAGCGTGTGAGATAAGCCATGGTGCCGAGACCGAGCATCGTCGCCGGCAACAGCATGTGCCTGAATGTTCCCCAACCTGCGACGGGAATGATATTGCCGAGGTGCTGGTCAATTTTCAGTGCCAGCCATTGTGCGAGTGCTGCAAAAACAAATCCCGGCACGGAAATGCCGGCAATCACCGCCAGCATGATCCAGTAATCCGGCCAGCGTTTGTGATGGCGTGCAGCGAGAACACCGAATAACACGGCGCCGACAACACTGATCAACAAGGCCAGGCAGCCGAGCAGGGCAGAGACGGGAAAATGTGCGCGGATAATGTCGTTGACGCTGCGATTTTTTTGCGTGAATGAAATGCCGAAATCACCACGCAGCATATTGCCGAGAAAGCGTGTGTATTGTGTGAGTACCGGTTGGTCGAGGCCGTAGTATTGCAGCAATGCCGCACGGATTTCCGGCGTGGTGGCCTTGTCATCCGCCAGCGGATCGCCCGGTACGGCATGCATGGCAAAAAATGTGGCGGTGGCGATGAACCAGATGGTCAGCAAACCGACAGCAATGCGTTTGATGGCATAGCGCATCATGGCGTTTTCCCTGCATCCGGCACGATGCGGGTAAAGCGCAGGTCAGGATCACCACCGAAGCGATGGCGCCTGACATCCTGCAGCGATTTATCCTGCACGTAGACAATACCGGGTTCAGTCAACGGAATGACAGCGACATCCTCGTCGATGATCTGCTGCAGGCGACCGAACAGCGTGTTGCGTTCTGCACCGGCTGGCAGGGCAGCGGCCTGTTGCAGCAAGGCGTCATACGCCGGATTGCGGTACTGCCCGTGGTTATTTTCATTGGCGGAGCCGAGCAGGTCGGCAAAAGTCATCGGGTCGTTGTAATCCGGGCCCCAGGCAGAGAGGGACAAATCAAAATCGCCCGCCGCCAGTTTGGCCAGTTTCTGTTTGAAAATCTGTTTGTCGATGATCATCGTCACTCCGAGATTTTCCTGTAACACGCGTTGCAGATATTCCGCCTGTCGGATCACCGAGGGTGAATCGTAAACCAGCATGACCAGCGGCGGGATTTTGTCGACACCGAGTTCCTGTTTCGCCTGTTGCAATGCGTGTCTGGCGGCAACGATATCCGCACCGGAAGCAGGGGAGAGATTGTTATCCGCAATCGCTGCCAGCCACGCCGGAAAAAAACGCGTCGTGGCATGCGTGCCCGGCGCGGCAATCACTTTATTCACCAGTTCCTGCCGGTTGATAACGAGACTGATGGCGCGGCGCAAATGTTGATTGCGCAGTGCCTTGCCTTCGCGATGATTGAATTCGAGATAGGTCAGCATGCCATTGCCAAAATCCTGGATATACAAACGCTGTTGCAAGGCGAGGCGCACGGTATCCTGGCTCAACTCGGCGAGTGCAATATCACCAGACTGGAACAAGTTGAACAGGGTATTCGGATCATTGGTGATGTGCGGGATATGGATGGCCTGCAACGACACACTGTTTGCATGCCAGTAGCCGGGATTGCGCTGCAGGGTAAGGCTGGCACCGTGTGTCCATTCCGTGAGCCTGAATGCACCGTTGCACAATAATTTGTCGGCATCCGCGCCGTAACGCCCTTGCTGTGCGCGATAGAAATCCTCACGCACCGGAAAATAGGTAGGGAAGGTGGTGAGGCTGGCGAAATAGGCCGTGGGTTGTTCCAGTTCAATGCGCAGGTGCCGGTCATCCTCGACAAATACACCCAGTGCCGATGCAGGCAATTGGCCGCGATGGATTTTTTCTGCATTCTTCAGCGGATACAGGATAAAAGCGTAGCGCGACGCGGTAGACGGATTCAGTGCAGTTTGCCAGGCAAACAGGAAATCCCTGGCCGTGACCGGTTTGCCATCGCACCAGCGCGCATTGTCGCGCAAGGTAAAACGCACGGTTGTGCCATCCATCTGCCAGCTTTCTGCCACGCCGCCTGTCAGTGCATCGTTATTGCCTTGTGCATCCGTGGTGTAGGTCAGCAAGCCTTCCTGTGTGTGCAGCAGGATAAAAAAACTCACGCTGTCGGTGCTGGTGAGACTGTCGAGATCCGGCGGTTCGGTAGTCAGTGCCAGGCGCACGGTGTGTGTGTCAGCATCCACGGCACTGTCTGCGATGGCCCGACCGGTCATGCTGGTGTTGGCTGCCAGCAAGGCAGCGTATAGCACAGCATGTGACAGCAGGCGTGGCAACAAGCGTGACAACATGCGTAACAACATACGTAACAACAAGCGGGAACCACGGGAAGACAATCGCAAACGGGACAACCTCGCGCACTGCTGTGCCAGCCAATTCATTAACGGATTATGCGAGAATTCCCCACGATCTTCCATGTATCTTCCAGGACAACAGGCAGCGATGAAATTTGAATACGATCTGGTGGTGATAGGCGCAGGCTCAGGCGGCGTGCGTGCAGCGCGACTGGCAGCCGGACTGGGCAAGCAGGTGGCTGTGATCGAACGCCAGCGCATGGGTGGCACTTGCGTCAACGTGGGTTGTATCCCGAAAAAACTTTTCCACTACGCCGCGCAATACGGCAAGGATTTCCACGATGCGGTTGCTTACGGCTGGCGCAGCACCGGCATGCAGTTTGACTGGGCAACTCTGGTGCGCAACAAGGACAAGGAAATCGCGCGCCTGAATGATATTTATCGCCATCTACTGGTCACTGCCGGTGCAGAGGTGATCGAAGGGGAAGGGCAAATCACCGGTGCGCATACAGTGCAGGTGAATGGCAATCGCGTCCTGTCAGCTGAACGCATCCTGATCGCTACCGGTTGTGCGCCGTGGTTACCTGAGGTTCCCGGTATTGAACTCGCAATCACGTCCAATGAATTTTTTTCCTTGCCAACATTACCTGGCAGCGCTGTGATCGTGGGTGGTGGTTATATTGCAGTCGAACTTGCCAGCATCCTGCACAGCCTGGGTGTGCAGAGCAGCTTGCTGCATCGCGGTGATGCGGTGTTACGCGGATTCGATAACGATATCCGTCAATTCCTGTTAACGGAAATGCAGAAAACCGGCATCCATTTTTTATTGCAGGAAAACGTCACATCCATCCACGCCAATGCGGATGGCCGCCGATTGTTGCATTGTGAATCCGGCAAGGTGCTGGACACCGATTGTGTGATCTACGCGACGGGTCGCAAACCGGTACTGGATGCCCTCGGCCTGTCGCATACCCGGGTGCAGACCTCTGCTGCCGGTTATGTGCAGGTGGATGCCAGTTACCAGACGGCGGAGCCATCCATTTACGCCATTGGCGATGTGGTGGGGCACAAGGAGTTGACGCCGGTGGCCACGGCGGAAGCGATGCGGTTGGTAGATCTCTGGTACGGCGCAGGCAACAAACCTCCGGTGAATTACGAATTGGTGGCGACGGCAGTTTTTTCCTCACCGGAAATCGGCACGGTAGGTATCAGTGAAGAGATTGCGGTGGAACGCTTTGGTGATGAGGATATTGTGGTTTTTCTTGCCGATTTTCGTGCACTGCGTCACACATTGACAGCCTCCACGGAACGTACGCTGATGAAACTGGTCGTACAGAAATCGACAGATCGCGTGCTGGGCTTGCACATGGTTGGCGCTGATGCCGGTGAAATCACACAAGGTTTCGCCGTTGCCATCCAGATGGGTGCCACCAAGGCGCAATTTGACCAGACGATTGGCATTCATCCGACGGCAGCGGAGGAATTTGTGACAATGAGAACCGCACGAAAAGTGTGACTTCGCTCTCACTTGCAGCAATTTCTTTTTATGTCTTTGTTTTAATATATTTTTTGTGCTACTTTTTCCAACATCAACATGTTTTCATGGATTGAATTGTCAATGACATTTTTGATTGTTCTGACTTTCCTTGTTTTTGTTGCCGTTTGCTTTTATGCCCTGAAAGCAGCTGGCGCTATTAAATGCGACAATAATCCATCCAAAAAACCTGCCTTTTCATACGTGAGGCGAGATTGCTTTTTCACTGCAGCAGAACGTTCATTTTTGCAACTGCTGGAAGAGGCGACGGGTAACCAGTTCCGGATTTTTGCCCATGTCCGTCTGGGTGATCTTATTGATGTGGGATCCGGTGAGTCGGAAGCAGCCAAGTATTTTCAGAATCGTATCAATTCCAAGCACGTCGATTTTGTGCTTTGTGATGCCAGCACGCTGGCTATTGTGGGTGCCATCGAAATCGACGATGTGTCCTACGATGACGAGAGAAGAAAAGCCCGCGAAAAATTCATCAATGATGTGCTCGGTAACGCAAAAATCCCCCTCATCCGTTTTTCCGCACTGGGCAAGTATTCAGACAAAGAGGTCAGGGCGCTGATCCATTCCACACTCGGCTTGCCCGAAGAGGAACCAGCACCAGCAGATCAGCCGTCCCCGGAAGCTCCCGCGTGCCCGACCTGCAACGGCGAAATGACAATCAGGACAATCAAGTCCGGCGCACACGCTGGCACCCAGCTATGGACCTGCAAAAGCTTCCCGACCTGCAAGGGCGTCTTACCAGTCAAATAGGGCAGAGCACAGGCAACAAATCCCCGCTGGCTGCTGATTCCTTCGTCCTGATTGGCATCAAGTCGCCTCTCAATCTCTGGCCGAATTTCCTTTTTTAAAAATTCGTGCTCAAATGTGCCTCATGGATTTTCAGCAACAGCTGCTTTGGTATCTTCAAATTCGGCGTTGTTCGCATAAATTACCGTTATGCATGTAAGGAATAAGCAATGAGTCGTTTGAAAAGTATATTTGAGTCGATAGACAAGTATATAAATTATTACATTTCAATTTTTGTAGAGGAAAAAACCACTAAAGCTTTATTTCAGGCAACAGTAATTTTGGCGGGCTGTTTTCTCATTGGAGCTAAAGACCAAGCCGCTTTTCTTTATCAACAAGATATATCAGCTTATGAATCAAAATATCTGATCGAAGAAAAAAATGGAAAAAAGAATCTTAGCGAAATTGTATGTCAGGATCTTACTTCTGGTTACGCAGAATGTAATATTGCTAAGCACAAAGTTGAGGTTATTGAAAGTTATGAAAAGGCTTTTTCAGCTGTAATGCATCTTATTAAAATACTAATTACCACTTGCAGCATGGGGTGCATATTGTCATTTGGTTTGCAGCCATATGCATGTAAGCTAAAAAATGCATAACAAGTTACTTAATGACATTGTTTCGCCACTGGACAATCTCCAGCTGCACGCGCCTCGAAATTTGTACGTGTAAAGTTATCTTTTCGTTTGAGCGCAGCACGAGAGTGTAAGAGGAAATAAAATGGCAAAGCCCAGAATATTTGTAAGTTCAACATTTTATGATCTTAGGTCAGTGCGTGATGATTTGGATAGGTTTATTCGAAGCATGGGCTATGAGCCTGTAAGGCATGAAAGAGGAAACATATCGTATGGGAATGATGAAAAACCTGAAGCTTATGCATATAGAGAAATTGAGTCATGTGAAGTTTTGGTT
This sequence comes from Pseudomonadales bacterium, assembly GCA_035430165.1. Classification (GTDB taxonomy): domain Bacteria; phylum Pseudomonadota; class Gammaproteobacteria; order Pseudomonadales; family UBA7239; genus UBA7239. Next base: position 73,550 of record DAOMGE010000008.1, read on the forward strand.
TGCATTATTGGCGGAAAATATGGGACCACATCATCGGATAGTTTCTATTCAATAACACAGAAAGAACTTAAGACAGCTGTAGATCTTGGCAAGCAAATATATGTGTTTGTTGAGGATGGCGTATTCCATGAGCATAGATACTATCTTGCAAACAAAGGACTATCAGGCGTTAGATATACAGCCGTAGACAACGAAAAAGTTCATGCTTTTCTTGAAGAGGTGTATGCTTTACCAAAGGGAAATCCTGTTTTTTCATTTTCTGTTTCTTCAGATATTACATCGATGCTTAATGAGCAGTGGGCAGGCCTATTTCATAGGCTTTTAAATGAATCTTCATCTAAGTCTCAGACCGCTTTAATTGAGGAACTACAGAGAAGCTTGCAAACAGTAGGGCAGCTTGTAAAGTTTCTTTCCGACGAAAAAGGTAAAGGCCAAGCAGCTATCGAAGAGATACTATTTGCTAATCATCCATTATTTGTCGCATTGAAAGATGTGCTTAAAAACACATACAGGATTTATTTTACTTCTATTGGTGAGCTGGATGATTGGCTGTCTACCGCAAAGCTTTATACAAAAGTCGATAAAGAGCTGGAGGATTATAGCGAGTATTTTGAGTGGGAAAGGGTTCTTGAAATGAGACATGCAACAGAAAGAAGGACGGTATATATTGCAAAAACTCTTTTCACAGAAAAAGGAGATCTAATTGCAATGTCTCCAGCTAATTGGGATAACAGTCTTGTAAGATTTGATATAAGGCCACTCCAGAAATCTAAAGACCTGAGTGTGTTTGATGATGATATTCCATTCTAGAAATTTGATTAACCAGCCGTTCCAGCCCAATGCATCCAGATTTCCGCCGAGCAATTTGAGCAGCTTGGACGCCCATTCAGGTGCGTAGCCACAGACTTTCCAGCGGTACCAGGTGGCCTTGCTGATGCCCAGATGCTGGCAGGTTTCCGATACAAAAAAGCCGGCTGATTTGCGGGCTTGTTCAATGTTGTAGAACGCCACGGTCTTACGTTTTGCCATGCGAGAGCCTCACTGGATTCAACGGGTTAGGCCGGATATAGCCGGAAGGCTCGCCTGATCGCACCCATCAGCCACTTCGCAAACCAGGTACCTACGGATGGGTGTTGCGTGTTTAATTCCCTATATTTCAACAGGTTAATTATAAATAATCCAATCTTGGTGTTGCTGTTCTTGTAATGCCATTCTGTTGCGCAAACCGAGCGCCTGCCTCCGCTTCCTCAATTAGTTACATGCCATAAATTATGTGGGGTACTACCAGGCTCACCCCCCAAAAAAAATCCACCTCGCGACCTTGAAATATAGGTATAAGACGCAATATATCATTTGCCAGAAAATGGGTTTTGGATCCTGAATGGCTAAAAATTAACCAACTAATAAACACCAATTACAGTGAGTAGAATTGTGATCGAGACAAACAATATTCCGTCAGATCAAACTAACCCGAATTACGTCTCGCTTATTCGAGCACGCTACAACACATACAGCATAGCCAAGTTGATACAAGGAGTGTTTGTCATTATGTTCATCGCTCTGCCGGTGGCGAGTGCTATGTTAGGTAATTTCGGCGAATTAAAGCCGTATATCGCCTTTACTGGCTTGCTCTTGCTTTTTCTTGATATCGCTTTATTAGATCAATTCCAGAAGCGTTGTATTAAACGAGGTGCAAAACTTCAGGAAGAGTTTGATACCAAAGTTCTGAAGCTACCTTGGAATTCATTCGTTGCAGGTGACAACGTCATACCTGAAGATATCCGCAGCTATTCGTCCAAACCGTTGTCCGAAAAGCGCGAGAGGGAAATTTCTTCTTGGTATGAGAGCTGTGTTGGTGAGGTGCCTATCCACATTGGACGGCTAATCTGTCAACGCACAAACATTCATTACGATCAGAGATTGCGTCGAAGGTACGGTGGGGGGCTTGTAGCCTTGACCGTTATTGCAGGTTTTATTTTATTGTTTGCCGCACTAAGGATGGATCCAAAATTCTCGGAAGTCATTATGAGCTTCTTTGTACCTTTCACCCCAATACTATCATGGACCCTTCGTGAACATCGAAAACAATTGGATACAGCCGCTGCGCTTGAGAGGCTCCAGAGCGAGTTTAAAAAAATGTGGGCTGCTGCTCTTGGTGATGAGTCTCCACAGATGATTGAGATTTATTCACGTCAGCTTCAGGATGCCATCTACCAGCACCGTGCAAGTGCCTCGCTAATTTTTAATTGGATCTACAGATGCATGAGGAACATAAATGAAGACGAGGCAAACCACGCGGCTAATGAATTAGTCGCTGAAGCCAAAACTGCTCTGGTACGTAAGGTGGTCATATGAAGCTTTTAGGCCACTTTAAAACATTCCTTGAAGACAACGTAGACCTGAATCAGAGCCGGATTGATCAACTTACTGATAGCATTGAAGCAGTGAAAAAAGCCATTAAAGAGAGTGACTGGAAGCCGAAAATCATTCAGTTCTCTCCTCAGGGATCATGGGCTCACAAAACAATTATTAAGCCACTTCCCGATAAGGAGTACGATGCAGATTTAATGGTGTTTGTTGAATCAGTTGATGGCTGGGAGGCAAAAGATTACATCAACAAACTCTATGCTGCTTTGGAAGCGACTGCTACATATAAAGGAAAATTACGGTGCTACTCGCATTGCATAACCATTGAGTATGCGGGTGTACGCCGCATTGATATTGCTCCAGTGATACGAGATCGCCAATTCGCGAATTGTGATGAAGTTTGCAATAGAATTTCGAACAAATTCGAGGTTAGTGCACCTGAAGCGTACACAAATTGGGTCGTGCACAAAAACTCTATTGCCGGTGGCAATGACTTGCGAAAGGTTACGCGTCTTTTAAAGTACATGCGTGATATCAAGGGAAATTTTATTTGTCCCTCCTTCCTTCTTACAACTTTGCTGGGATGCCGCATCTTGGATGGTGAAAAAGGGGCAGCTGTTTTCGCTGATACCCCAACAGCGCTAAAGACCCTTCTTGGTCGTTTAGACGATTGGCTTCAGGCTAATTCTACTTTGCCTGAAGTAAGAAATCCGGTTCTTTATTCAGAAGTTCAAAGCAGTGCCTGGAATGATGCACAGTATTCTAACTTCAGAGAAAAAATAAACTTGTATCGTGGATGGGTTGATGAAGCCTATGACGAGGAAGATAAAGATGAATCCATTGGAAAATGGCGACGAGTATTTGGCGATGACTTCGCACGCGGTGAAACAAAAGAAGCAGCCTCACGCATTAGCGAATCTACTACTGAATATTTGGCAGGTACTATTGTCGTAGCAGGCCATTTCAAGGATCTGGTTGATTGGGTTAAGCAAGCTGGTATTCAGGTTGTTCCAGAAAGGTTACGTCGTTTGCCACACATTGAGCGCCCTAAGTGGCGGTCGGCAAAGACAAATATTTTCATAAGGGTGTCTACTCAACTTTTGACAGGTCATTATGGATCGGTAATTCGTCCTATAAATTCTGGAGAGCCACTCCAACCGAACTATTCGCTCCGTTTTACAGCTTCCACATCTACAGGTCTTCCGTTCTCAACTAATGATTACAACATCAAATGGCGTGTAACGAACACGGATAAAGCTGCGTATACGGCCGGCGCTCTTCGTGGAGATTATTACAATAGTGATTCAAGTACACCCATGAGTAGGGTAGAGGATTTATCTTACAGAGGGGTTCACTTTGTGGAGGCATTCCTAATTCGAAAGGCTGATAATAAATTGGCTGGGCAATCAGATCCATTTTATGTTGTCATTGAATGATTGATCAGTAGTTTGCTTGGCAAAGCCGAAGCTGGTGGGCAAGCGTGATGACGGCATTGGCCGCCAGCGAATCGCAACAAGCGTAACGGATATGGGCGAATCCGATACATTGCCATGCTGTAAAACCTGTGAGAAGAACAAGGATAAAAAATCCTTTGTCTTCAAATGGATTTTTTTATGATCACCATTACCGGCGAAGTCAGAAAAGTCCTCGACGATCAATACACCGATGGTAAAGGCAATAAGGTTGCCCAAGCCGTGCTGGTCATCGAGCCGTCTTCAGAGCGTAAAAACTACGAGGTGTTCCTGTCGGCAGCTCAGGTTCGCAGCGGCGCCAAGGATGCCTGGTTAAAACTGGTTGGCCAATCTGCCAGTGTCCCGGTGTCACTTTACGTGAACCATGAATACCGACTGCACAAGTTCAATGCCGCCGGTGACGGCATGGCACCAACCACGGCAAAGCGGTGATTTTATGACACAGCAAAACTTCGATAGCCTTGAACAATCTACAAAGAATCTCATGAATGGTATGCGTGATCTGGCTAGTTTGATGGCTGATGAGGATCATGGTGCTGGCTATGTGCAACGTCTGGCCGCGGAGATGCAGGATTTTTATGTGCAGTTTTTGATTGCCTTGAATCCTGAATAAAATCTTTATCCAGAGCCTATAGCTTGAGTTATCCGATATTGCCTTCATGTATCATGCGTGGCTTGCGCAAAGGCCAGTAAAACCGGCCTTGAGAGCCTAGGAACAGCCAGCCTGATCCTGTATGGCACTTCGCATAATCTATATTATGTTAAATTGCATACACGCCGTAAGAACCCGG
>DAOMGE010000009.1:0-68652 GCA_035430165.1 Pseudomonadales bacterium
CTACACCCACAACAACCACGCCGCCACCAACAGCAAAACAACCTGCGCGGATGATACCGGCAAGGCATGGCTCCAGTAGGGCCACAACACTGTACCCGCCAGCACAGCGGCTGCAAGCAAACGATTGCGGCGTGCAGATTTGATCTCGCGCTGTTCCAGCACCAGTAATTGTTGTGCGGCGGATTGAATGGCCGGCACGACGCGTTCGAACTGGCGAATCTGTTCCGCTGCGTCGAATAACAACTCCGGCACTTCCGGCATTTTTTCCAGCCAGCCCGGCCCATGCTTGCGCAATTCTGCCAATACATTTTTCGGGTGATACCGGTTCTGGATCCAGCGCTCGAGAAACGGCATGGCGGTTTGCCACAGATCCAGTTGCGGATACAACTGGCGACCCAGTCCTTCAATATTCAGCAAGGTTTTTTTTTACAACACCAGCGATGGCTGCACCGTCATATCAAAACGGCGCGCCGTCTGGAACAGATTGACAAGAATCTGGCCGAAAGAAATTTCGCTGATGGGTTTCTCAAAAATCGGTTCGCACACCATGCGGATCGCCGCTTCAAAATCACCGACACGCGTCTGCGGCGGCACCCAGCCACACTCGATGTGCAATTCCGCCACCTGCCGGTAGTCCCGATGGAAAATCGACAGCAGGTTGCGGGCAAGGTAATACTGGTCTTCCCGCGACAGCGAACCGACAATCGCACAATCAATTGCAATGTATTGCGGGCGAGACGGATGCTGCGTCGAGACAAAAATATTGCCGGGATGCATGTCCGCATGAAAGAAGTTGTGATCGAAAACTTGCGTGAAAAAAATCTCGACACCGCGATGCGCGAGGATTTTCATATCCGTATCCTGCGCCTTGAGTGCAGCCATATCCGTCACCGGAATACCGTAGATGCGCTCCATCACCATCACCTGCGGGCGGCAATAATCCCAGTACAACTTCGGCACATACAACATCGGCGACTGTTCAAAATTGCGACGCAGTTGTGCGGCATTCGCCGCCTCGCGCTGCAGGTTCAGCTCATCAAAAATCGTGTGGCGATAATCTTCCACCACTTCCACCGGCCGCAAACGGCGACCATCCGGCAGGAAACGCTCTGCGAGTTTCGCAAGCCACTCCATCAACGCCAGGTCTTTTTCGATGGTCTGCGCAATTCCCGGGCGTATGACTTTTACCACGACTTCCTCGCCCGTCGGCAACACGGCACAGTGCACTTGCGCCACCGACGCAGAAGCCAGCGGTTCATGTTCGAACGAAAAAAACGCCTCGCTGATTTTCTTGCCGAGTGCCGCTTCCACAATCTCGACAAAACGGGCGTTATCAAACGGGGGCACACGATCCTGTAATTTATCCAGTTCACGCACCATATCCTCAACGACCAGATCCGGGCGCGTCGATAACAGTTGACCGAACTTGACGAACACCGGCCCCAGCGTTTCCAGTGCCAATCGCAAGCGTGTACCGCGCGACAGTGACGCATCGCAGCGCGACAAGAAAGCAAGCGGTGAAAAACGCAGTGCCAGTTGCAATACCAAGGGCAAGGCAAGCTTTTGCAAATCAGCGTCCAGCCGGTAATACGTCGCCACGCGCAAGATAGTCCACAAACGCAACAAGGCCCTCATGCTGCGTTTTCCCCGTCCGATTTTTTCAAGGTATCGATACGCGCCTGCAACCTGTCCATGCGCAAGGTCAGTGCATCCACCTCATCACAAAATGCCTGCACCTCATGGCGACTCGGCACCGTGCCACTTTCAAACTGGAGGAATTCGCTCATCAGACGTTCCGCTTCATGGCGCGCCTGTTTCAGCCAATAGCTGGCGCCACGTGCCACACGCCCAAGCTGGTGCGCAATCACATCACCGGTGTGTTCGGCAAGCAGGGCCTCCCAGTCGATATCGATCTGTTTCGCTACCTGCTGCACTTGTTGCAACAACTGGCTGTCTCCCGTGAGGGCGACACCGCTGTCTGATAACGCCGTGGTCTTGCTGCGCGCGCGCCACAAATTCAGGAAAGCACTGGCGGTGCCACTCAGGGTAGTATCCGGGGACGATTCAAACAGCGACCACAATTCCACGTGACTGCCGACAAACAATACGTAGACAGATTGTTCTGGCGCCGTGCAAGCAATGTGCAGCACCTTGCCATCCAGTGCCTGCAGATTCTGTTGCGTCGCCGGATCGTAGGCGAGACTTTTGTTGACCGCACTTTCCAGTGCCATCAATAAACCGGCCTTGAAAGTAGACCCGGTATTCATCGCCGACATCAGGGTTTGACACCTTTGTGCAACGCAACCACGCCACCGGTCATGTTGTAAAACTCGCACTCGACGAAGCCCGCATCCTGCATCATCCCTTTCAACGTTTCCTGATCAGGATGCATGCGGATCGATTCCGCCAGATACCGATAACTGTCGGCATCCTGTGTGACCACCTTGCCGATCAACGGCATCACATGAAACGAATACTTGTCATAGGCCGTGCCCAGCAAGGGATTATTCGGTTTGGAAAATTCCAGTACCAGCAAACGACCACCCGGGCGCAACACGCGCAACATCGAACGCAATGCCTTGTCCTTATCGGTCACGTTGCGCAAACCGAATGCAATGGTGATGCAATCAAACGTGTTATCAGGAAACGGCAGGCATTCGGCATTGGCTTGTGCAAACTGCACATTGCCTACCGCGCCGCGATCAATCAGGCGATCACGACCGACATTCAGCATCGAGGAATTGATATCCGCGAGCACGACCAGACCGTCCTCACCAACCAGTCGCGAAAACTTGAAAGCGAGATCACCGGTGCCACCGGCAATGTCGAGCACCTTGTGACCGTAACGCACACCGGACACTTCAATCGTGAAACGTTTCCACAGGCGATGGATACCGCCGGACAGCAAATCGTTCATCAGGTCGTAGCGCGCCGCCACTGAATGGAAAACATCAGCGACCTTGCGCTGTTTTTCCTGTACCGGCACCTGCTGGAAACCGAAATGGGTGGTGGGTTGTTGCGGATCGGTCATGAGGTGTTGCTCGTGGTGCAGTGGGGAGTTGGCATTTTACACGGGATGCCGTCGACATCTTACAAGGCAATTACTCGCGGCGCCGGAACGCCCACACACCCAGCGTGCAGGTAAGCACACTGACAATGGCGATGATCACCCAGAAGCCATCGGCATCTCCTGCAAACGGAATACCGCCGACATTCATTCCCAGCAAACCGGCGATCATATTGATCGGTAGCGCCAGCACGGTAACCACCGTCAGCACAAACAGGCTGCGATTGTTCTGTTCGTTGACCAGCGCGCCCAGTTCCTCCTGGATCAGTTTCAGGCGCTCTACCAGCGCCACCGAATCAGCTATCGTCGTCGAAAACTCCTCCGCCGATTGCTGGAGATCCTGGAGGTCATCCGGATGAATCCACGCCGGCGGCCGGTTGAGCAGCCGGAACAGGGCGGCAGGCTCCGGCGCCAGCAAGCGCTGAAGGCGAACCAACACGCGTCGCAGCACGCCCAGTTCAGCCCGGCTGATGGAAATACGATTCTGCAACATGTCATCTTCTATGGCATCCACACGATGACTGGACTGCCGCAAGATATCCACCAACACATTCGCCTGATCCCGCATCAGGTGAGCCAGTAATTCTGCGGGAGATCGAAAAATTTCACCTGTTTTCACTGCAGCCCGCAATTGTTCAATGGAGCGCAGCGGCTTGAGTCGGGCGCTGACAAGCAGATCCGGCAACACACACAGGCTGACGGTAGAAACATCCGCAGGATCAAACCTGAAATCGAACAGCACATCGCGCATCACAGCTATCAGTGCATCACCATCCTGCTCGATGCGCGTGGAACCGTGCCCGGATCGAAGTTCATGCAGGAAGGTATCCGGCAGTGTGGCGTATTGCTGCAACCAACGCATTGACGCGGCATTTGCCAGAGAAAAATGTAGCCATAAAAATCCCTCACGAGCGACGGCGCCCTGTTCTGCCAGTCGGCTGGCTGCCGTCGAGGCGTCTATTGGCTCAGCCGCTTGTCCGGGCCGGAACCAATACCCCCAGACGAATCCGTTTTCATCTGAGCCATAAGTGGATTCAGCCGCATTCATGTATAACTCCGCACGCAAAGTGACCTACAGCATAAGCTGCAATGTTTGCGGGATAAAGAAACAAAGAAATCCTGCTGACGGTGTCTAGAGATGTTCCAGCGTGCCACGACCACCATCCAGCCGTACACGATCACCCGTCCTGAATTGCGATGTGGCCGTGCGCAAGTTCACCACCGCAGGAAGACCGTATTCGCGCGCAATCACGGCGCCGTGTGACACCGAGCTGCCGATGTCGGTCGCGAGACCTGCGATCACACTGAAATACGGCGTCCAGGCCACATCGGTGATGGGTGCAATCAGGATTTCGCCCGGCAATAACTGCGCCGCTTCCTCCGGTGAAAATGCCACGCGGCAAATCCCTTCCACACAACCGGCTGATACAGGCCTTCCCGTCAGCACACCGCCCTCCACGCTGGTGGTACCCGGCGCAATCGGCTGTGGCTTGCCCTGGCACAAAAACGGGAATTGCAGGCGATTCTGGTAGGCCATCGCCTCGCGCCGCTTCACAGCATGTTGCACTTGCGCAACCGAAGGTTCGCCCGCACAGGCCAGCAATTCCTCATGGGTAAAAAAACAGACCAGGTCTTCATCCGGCAGGATGTTTTTTGCCACCAGCAATTGTCCAAGGTGGCGATAGGCCTTGCCCACTTCGCGTGTGACATGAACCAGCAAGGATTTCGTACGCTCACGCCGGCGCACACCGTTATGGACCTTCGGCAACAACCAGCGAATAAACCCGTTGTATTCACGGAGATCAATGACCGGCTGCTCCGCAATTTTTTTCGGCGCATTGCCAATGGCTGCACGCACACCAACCTGCATGGTGCGGATCAACGGCAGCGGATCTTCCGCCCAGCCTTTTTCCCGCACACACAATTCGCGGTAAGCGCGATGACCGTGGCGCACAAGAAATGCAGCAAACAGTTTTTGTGCCGTGCCAGACGCCGTCGAACGCAACCAGTGCAGTGCATCCTGTGCATCTTCTTCGCAGAAACGCGATGCGTGTGATTGCCTGGCGATATGCTCAACGATCACATCGAGTTCCTGCACCAGCTCCGCGCTGATCACACCGGTGGCGCCTGCCATCAGGCGCGCCAGCTCACCCAGATGTTCCTGTGTTGGCCGCTCGCCTTTGGCGATCACACCTTGCAATATTCCGCCAGCAACAGCAGAACTGGCTGACGAACGCACATGGACATTTTCCACTTCAAGCACCCACCACAAGAGTGTGTCGATCTGCGCAATTTGTGCTGACGGTGTATCGAGAAACGGGGTGCGGAATTCCTGTGAAAGGCGATGTTCAAACTGATCGACTACCTGCTCTGCCACTTGCAAAAACCGGAAAAAACGCCAGCCACCGCGCGCGCGCGTCCACAACGATTTTTTGGGCACATCCTTCAGCAAGGGAATTTCCTCACCGCATATGCTGTAGCCGGTTTCCTTCGCGCTCATACCGGCAATATGGCCGGAAGCGGCAACCTTGCCGCTCAGGTTAAAAAACCAGTGACCATAAAAACTGCACACCTGTTTGTAATCGTCTTCCACCTTTTCCTGCGCACCGAGCCACACATCCAGCTGCTGGAATGCATATTCAATCCCTCGCAAGGTGACTGACAAGGTGAGTGGGCACACCGCGCCCGGCATCATCTCGCCGATATTGCCGGTGGTCATGATGTCATCCGGCAAAAAAACCGCATCGAATTCGTTGAGGTCGGCTGGCAAGGTAGTGACAGGTCGCGCTTGCAACCAGTACAGTGCGCCGTTTTTATCGATTGCCCATTCCGTATCAAGCGGCTCGGAAAAGTAATGCGATGCGTTACGCGCTTGTGTCACCAGTTTTCCTATTTCCGCATCGGACAATACCGGTTCAGTAGCATGCACGAGATCCCGAACCACAATCGCATGTTGCAAATCGACTTCGTAATGATCCGGCGTTGCCTCACCGCTCACCAACGCCTCACCCAGACCGTGCACAGCATCGATCACCAACCGGTCACGTCGCGCTGACACCGGATCCACCGTGAACAGCACACCGGCCGCACGCGCATCCACCATGCGCTGCACAATCACGCACATGCGCATGGCAGCCGCCTGGTCGTGCACGTGGTTGTGGCGATAGCTGTCGGCGCGCTGTGACGAGAGCGATAACAGGCACCGGTCGATGGCTGCGCGCAAGGCGTCGATGCCCTCGACATCCAGCACGGTTTCATACAGGCCAGCGAAAGAAGCGTCGCTGCCGTCCTCATCCAGCGCTGATGAACGTACCGCCACGCGGCCTGCGCCCATGGCGGCATACCGGCGCTCCAGTTCATCGGGCAGCGCACCGACACCGGCATCCAGCAGCACAAAACCGGGCGGCACCTCAAAACCGGCGCGGATCAGGCGACAGAGACCGTTGGCCTTGCCTCCGGCATTGATGCCGTCCAGATCCTCTAATGCAATGATGCGGCCTGTCATGGGATGTCCTGTCCGGATATGTCTGGCCGAATTCTGGCACATGCACCAGCCCACTTGCACTGGCCGATCCGATACTGTACAAATACACACTAGTTCCTGTTGCGCCATTCTCCTCACCTGGCGCCGGGCCACCCACCGGCGCCAGGGCTCCCACGGGCAGCAGGACTTTATCTTTTTCCTTACCGCCACGGGCGGGGCTTTCACAGGACGGACAGCGCTGTGTTATTGCAACTGACCATCAACGATTACGCCGTCGCCCGTGCCCTGGATGCCGAATTCCATGCCGGCATGACCGCCATCACCGGCGAAACCGGTGCCGGCAAGTCGATTTTGCTCGACGCCCTCGGCCTGGCGCTCGGTGATCGCGCCGATGCGGATGCCATCGCCACCGACGCCGACCGCGCCGACATCAGCGCCCTGTTCGATGTGAAAGACATCGCCGCTGCAAGCAGCTGGCTCGATACGCACGGTTTTCCGGCTGAAGAACAGCAGTGCCTGTTGCGACGTGTGATCTTGCGTGAAGGCCGGTCGCGCGCCTGGATCAATGGCCAGCCCGCCACGCTGCAACAGCTGCGTGAACTCGGCGATTTGCTGATCGACATCCACAGCCAGCACGAACACCAGTCGCTGCTGAAAAAAGAAACCCACCGCCGTCTGCTCGATGCCTTCGGCCAGCACGATGACGACATCAGCGCCTTGCAACAGGTCTACCGGCAATGGCGCGACGTGCAGCAGCAAATCGAACACCTGCAGGGTGCGCGCGAGGATCTCGGCGCCCGCCTGCAGTTGCTGCAATACCAGGTGGAGGAACTCGACAAGGCCGCACCACAACCGGATGAACTGCTTGCACTCGAAACCGAGCAGAAACAACTGGCGAATGCAGGTGAGCTGATCAACCATTGCGAGCAGTTGCTGGATATCTGCAGCGACAACGAGCACTACAACCTGCAACAGGCACTGGTACACGCGCAACAATTGCTGTCGCGTTCGACATTGGCGGAATCCATGCCACAGCTGCAGGAGATGCTGAACGGCGCGCTGATCCAGATCGAGGAAGCTGCGCAGGATTTACAGCGTTATCGCAGCCATATCACGATTGATCCGGAGCGTCTGGCCGAAGTGGAACAGCGGCTGGATACGCTGTTTGATCTCGCCCGCAAGCACCGCGTACACGCGCGTGACTTGCCTGCGCTGCATGAGACATTGCACGGAGAGTTGAAAATCCTGCTCGACAGCGATGGCGCGATTGCACAACTCCAGCAGCAACAAACCGCACTGGAAAAGCAATACCAGAAAATTGCAAAACTGCTGACCGACAAACGCAAGCAGGCGGCAACCATCCTGATCGAGCAAGTCAATCAACAACTCATCCTGTTAAAAATGGCACACTGCTGTTTTGCAATTGGCCTGCAAAAAAATGAAAGCACAGCTCCGCATCTGTATGGTGCTGAATCGATAGAATTCCTGATCAGCACCCAGCCGGACACACCGGCCCGTGCACTGGCGCGCGTGGCTTCCGGTGGCGAGTTGTCGCGCATCTCGCTCGCCATCCAGGTGGTGACGGCCAACACCTCACGCACACCGACCCTGGTGTTCGATGAAGTGGATGTCGGCATCGGCGGTGCCACCGCGATTGTGGTCGGCCAGTTATTGCGACAACTCGGTGAACGCGGACAAGTGTTGTGCGTAACGCATCAGGCACAAGTCGCTGCGCAAGCACACCAGCATTTGCAAGTCAGTAAATCACTGCAGGGCAAACGCATGGAAACCGCACTGCACACCCTGGATAACGAACAGCGCATCGATGAAATCGCGCGCATGATCGGCGGCGAACACCTCACACCCCAATCGCGCGCCCATGCCGGGGAAATGCTCGGCTTCGACCGTAGTGTTCCCTTCGACTCCGCCCAGGAAGCGGATCAACCGCCAGCTGGGCGGAGTCGAAGCCGAAAGGTACGCAGCTGAGGGGAGTCATAAATCTATATCAAAATTCTTTGATATAGATTGAAGCTCTGCTAGTATCACTGCCCCGATAGCCCTGCAGTGCCAGACAAGCAGACATGTTGCCCCACTCCTCACCCGCAAGCCGGTCCGACAGCGAAGCGCTGTGGCTGGCCAGCTACCTCAAGGCCGCCGCCGATCCGCTGCGACTGATGGTGCTGCGCCTGCTGAAACAGGACTCGTTTGCCGTGCTGGAACTGTGCCATTTGCTGGCGGCCAAGCAATCCGGTATGAGCCATCACCTGAAAATCCTGGCGCAAGCCGGTCTGGTGGCAACCCGCCGTGAGGGCAATACCATCTTCTACCGGCGCGCCACCTCGGCCGAATCCGCCATCGAACAGGCCGAACTGCAGCAGGCACTGTTTGCCCGTATCGACCAGATGCCGCTGGATACTGATGTCGCATCCAGGCTGGCCGAAGTGCAACATGAACGCATCGCCAGCTCGCGCAGTTTTTTTGAGGAAAACGCCGCCCTGTTTCGCGAACAGCAGGAACAGATTGCCGACTATGATCTGTACGGACCAGCCGTTGCCCACCTGCTCGACCAGCTCGACTTGCCCGCGCAAAAACTGGCGCTGGAAATCGGTCCGGGTAACGGCCAGTTTCTCGATGAACTGGCGCGGCGTTTTGGCCATGTGATCGGCCTCGACAACAACCAGCCCATGCTGGCACAGGCTGCGGAACATGTGCACCAACGCAAACTGAAACATGTGCAATTGCGTTGCGGCGAAATCGACAGCCTGCCCGCTGACCTGAATCCTGATTGCGTGGTGCTGAACATGGTGCTGCACCACACACCGTCGCCCGCAGAAATTCTTGCGGCCGTCGGCCAGTTATTACCGGCCAATGCCGTGTTACTCATCTGCGAACTCTCCCACCACCAGCAAAGCTGGGTGCGTGAGTCCTGCGGTGACATCTGGCTAGGCTTTGACCCGAATGAGCTCACCGGCTGGCTCGCGCAAGCGAACCTCAGCTGCGAGCACAGCCAGTATCTGGCGCTGCGCAACGGCTTCCAGATCCAGATCCACGCGGCGCGCAAGCTGCCGTCCTTTTCCAACCTCGTCTAGTCCCTTTGTAACAGGAGCTGTTTCAATGTCTGAATATTCCGTCTTTACCTCTGAATCGGTCTCCGAAGGCCACCCCGACAAAATGGCAGACCAGGTGTCTGATGCAATCCTTGACGCGATCATCGCCCAGGACAAATACGCGCGCGTAGCCTGCGAAACGCTGGTGAAAACCGGTGTCGCGATCGTGGCAGGCGAGATCACCACCACGGCCGTTATCGATTACGAAAAAATCATCCGTGGCGTGATCAACGACATCGGCTACAACAGCTCTGATGTCTATTTCGATGGCAGCACCTGCGGCGTATTGAACCTGCTCGGCCAGCAATCACCGGATATCGCACAAGGTGTTGATCGCGCCAAGCCGGAAGACCAGGGCGCGGGCGACCAGGGCCTGATGTTCGGCTACGCGGCGAACGAAACCGACGTGCTGATGCCAGCACCGATCCAGTACGCCCACCGTCTGGTCGAGCGCCAGGCCGAGGCACGCAAATCCGGCCTGCTGCCATGGCTGCGCCCGGATGCCAAATCCCAGGTCACCTTCCGCTACGAAAACGGCAAGCCGGTGGCTGTCGACGCGATTGTGCTTTCCACGCAGCACGCAGCCGATGTCAGCGATAAGGATATCGTCGACGGCGTGATGGAACTGGTCATCAAGCACGTCATCCCGCAACAGTGGATTTCAAAAGACACCAAGATCTACATCAACCCGACCGGCCGTTTTGAAATCGGCGGCCCGATGGGCGACTGCGGCCTGACAGGTCGCAAGATTATCGTCGACAGCTACGGCGGCATGGCACGTCACGGCGGCGGCGCATTCTCTGGCAAAGACCCATCCAAAGTGGATCGCTCTGCTGCCTACGCGGGCCGTTATGTCGCGAAAAATATCGTGGCTGCTGGTTTGGCTGATCGCTGTGAAATCCAGGTGTCCTACGCGATCGGTGTTGCCGAACCAACATCCGTTTCCATCAATACCTTCGGCACAGGCAAAGTCTCCGATGAAACCATCATCAAACTGGTGCGTGAATTCTTCGACCTGCGTCCTTACGGTTTGACCAAACAGCTGGACCTGCTGCAACCGATCTACCGTCCAACGGCGTCATACGGTCACTTCGGTCGCAACTCCGAAACCATCAACTACAACGGCCACGACTTCACCACCTTCACCTGGGAACGCACTGACAAAGCCGCAGCCCTGCGTGATGCGGCGGGTTTGAAGTAAACACCAGAAACCCTCTCCCGCCCGGGGAGAGGGTGCCGCGCAGCGGCGGGAGAGGGAAATAAAAAACCCCGGCCCTGTGCCGGGGTTTTTGTTTGCGCTAACAAAATCCGTCACAAACAGACCAATTATTTGACGCAGAAATAACTTTTAACCCATCAACGGTTTTTTCATGCCGATGAACGGTTGCATGGCGCTTGGCACGCATTTCGCTCAGAAAATAATAATGAAAAATTCCGGGCGACTACGATGTTGCGTAAACTGTGCAAAGGCTTTCTGGTGTTGTTTGTATTGTTGGCCTGCTGGATTACCTACAACAGCATCGATGAACCACCGCGTTACGACCAGAGCCTGTTGTTGCCACGCGAGCAGATTCCAGATGAGCAGAACGGATTTGCGCTGTTGCGTTATGCGGATCGGGAGGATGGCGGGAGTGCACTACTGAATGGCGCTGACAGTGCGATGCTCCGCAAAGTTATCAATGACTGGGAATGGGACAGCCAGTTTGCCGAAAGAGTACTAAAAAACAGCAAAACGACAATTGATCTTGTCCTGCAGGTTATTGCAAGACCACAATTCAGATCTGACAATCCATCAGACCCCTATAGTGCATCAACGTCTTACAAAACGGCGCTTGATCTGGAAAGACTTGTATTACTGAAAGCCAGATCTGATGAGAAAAACCAGAATTTCGATGCATCCATAGAGACAGCAAGCCTCGCAATGCGATATTGCGAAAAAATCCGGATGGATGAACGAGGCTCATTGCTCTCATACTTAATTGGCTGGCATTGTATTGCCAATGTCACAGACTTCTACCACGAACTATTATCCAACAACGCCTTGTCTGATAAGCAATTTTTATCCATTGAAAACGCGATGAACGATATTGCAGATTATCAAGGCGATGGCTTTGATACAGTGATGCGAGGCCAGTTCTCACAGAATAAATATAGTATGGATATTTACGTTAATTACGGACTTATAAAAAGGTTTGGTGTTTTGCGTGATGCAATCAAGGAAAAAAGACTTTGCTATGATTGCAAGTATTCCACGCTTGACATTGCTTATGGCTACTTTAACGCAATATTTATCAAGTATTACCTACACTCCAATTCGATTTTAAATAATAGAGCTGGAAATGTAACGAAGGTCATTTCATATGCTGCAGGTGAGTGTAAATCGCTAAATGAGTCTTTGATTCCCAAAGATGCAATTCATAACTGGAGCGATTCCAAGACACTCCTAGATTTCCTTACTCCCGGATCTGCAGGTACCGCCTGGTTTTCTGGAACCTATGAGGATTATGTGTTGCGGCGTTGTGAGTTCTACAATTATCTTTCAGCCATGAAAGGAACAGTAGCAATTGCACGGTATAAGGCAAGCCATGATGGCAGTCGCCCCCTTTCCTTGCAACAACTACTGCCGGATTACGCAAATAATCTGCCGCTGGATTTTTTCAGCGGCACTCCTCTGCAATACTCTCAAGATACCGGCTGGCTATATTCCACGGGATTGCATCACGACAACCAGAATGGCTCTTCTTTTGGATTCTATAAAGGAAGATGCTTGCCAAAATCCGATACCCCAATGAATGAATGCGATGTAAAACCCACCTTTCCTGTCAACTGGAATGATTATAAGTTTTATGAAAAATTAAATATGGCCGAAGCGGGGGACGCCTGCAGCCAGAACTATGTTGGCTGGATGTATCAGTATGGAATATATACGAAGCCGGATAAGCAAAAAGCGATTTATTGGTATGGCATGGCCGCAGACCAAAATTGCCCAGAAGCGCATTGGCGGCTTGCAGAAATTTATGCAGATAAAGACTCGCCTGAATACAACCCCGCAGCTGCGCTGGATCGATACCGGAAATCTTATAAGCTAGGGTCGCGTTACGCCCGATCCTCTTATGCTACATATCTATTTACCGGCAGTCTTGGTGTTACTGATTACTCGCTGGCGTCTAGTATATTCATGAAGTTGGCATCAGAAAAAGACCGCAAATATATATGGCCATGGACCAATGCATTAATGTACAACCTGCACGATATGGGTGCAGGGCCCACTGAAGCTGCATGGTTTGATTACTTTATTGCTAATCCTGATTTGGTAACGGTTTGTTGTAATGATCCAAAAGATGGCGTGCCAGAACTTCATCGACGATTAGCGGAATATTATCGATGGGATGCTCCCTATCGCAATACCGTTTCCGAAAGTCAGAAGAGTGAGAGTTTTTGGCTGAATAAGGCTTATGAGCAATACAGTATTGCTGGTTATCCGGAAGAAATGGCCAAGGTTAAAAAGCAATTAGATGAATCAAATGATCAGGAAAGCATCAAGAATCTCGATAAAAAAATATCTGAGTCGATGAACGCCGCGCCGATCCAGGTGCCTGACCAATCCAGTTTGTGCAAGAACGTTTTTGACCATCGACACGAAGACATGGCACGATTCCATTCTGTTCAGCAGGATATTTTCAGGAACAAGAAAAAAGCAAAGAAACTGGTTGCCAATTTTAATCAGGAGATGAAAGCAAAATACCAGAATTCAGGTATGGTTTCTCATTATGACAATGGAACTATTTCTATTGACTTCCCGGCGGTTAGTGCCAAATCACTGATGACGTTGCTTTTTGATTTTGCGGATCTGGATAGTCGGGATTCAGTCTTGCAGTTTGATCTTCCGCCAAAAGAACCTCTCATCCTGTCGTATGGAGAGAAATTGCTGCCGGCGGTAACAGCCAATCTGTTGCTGGCTGATATGGGTTTGGGCGCCGATTGTTCCGGCGGAAAAATCCGTTTCTATATTGAAGATTCAACCCGTTTGAAGCCAAAACTGTTGGCGGTTGACTTTATCGTCGATTGGGCTGGCCTTCAATTCAGGAACGAAAGTCTGCAAGGAAACGGTTCACTGACTTTTGCCAGCGGAACACGATACAAGGGCGAAGTGTTAGCTGGTTTGCCCCATGGAAAAGGGGAATACAATTTTGGCGGCCAAGTATTTGTAGGCGATAACTTTGTTGATGGCATGCTGTATGGCAAGGGCGAATGGCTAAAAGACGGGCATTCTATCCAGCGCGGAGAATTTCATAGAAATCTGCTGAATGGCACGGGTGCTATTGGTTATGGATACGGTGTTGTAGTCCTCGAAGGGAATTTCAAGGATCACGTTCTGGATGGCGAGGGCAAGGCAACCTATTTTGAGGCGGATAATCTGAACACAAATCATCTCGCCCTCGACAACAACTACCCGCCTCGTTGGTCATTCACCGGCAAATTCAAGGATGGCCAGAAAACCACTGGCAATTGCATGGTCTATCGCGATCGCAAACCAGCCGACACCTTTCGCTGTGAATTTTTTGAAGACAGCCTAGTGAAAGTCGGCGATGTATCGCTGTTGCCGCCGGACATGAGATCACCCGAGGAATTGCGTAAATATTTGCGGTAAGGGTTGCGACGCTGTGGTTAGCAACAGCAAAGACTTATACAGGTGGTATTCTCTGCTTACTGTATGGGATTTCACTGTGGCTTTTTACGCAGCTATCGGGTGCGCCCTCCGAATTTTTGCCGCGCGCTCCGGCGTGTTGAGTGCCGCCCACAAATCGTTCTGTTGTTGCAGGTTAAGCCAAAACTCGGGTGTGGTTTCCAGAGAACGCGAAAGCATCAGGGCTGTATCAACTGTAACCGTACGCTTGTTGTTACAAAGCTCATTCACGGTGCGGCGTGAAATACCCAACGCTTCCGCAAGCTGGCCCTGTGTGATTTTCATGGGCAGCAAAAACTCTTCTGTCAGAATTTCACCTACGCTGGACGGTTTACGTTTAGTGACTCGCATAGTCTGTTGCTCCATTCCTAACGATAACTGTGATTGTCCAGATAAATATTCGACGCCATGCTGCGGGCTTCATCCCATTCGAATATCAACCGCCACTGTTCGTTGACTCTGATAGAGCACCAACCACCCAAATTCCCCGATAATTTTTCATAGTGGTTGCCTGGCGGGTGGCGCAAATCACGCTCACTTTGTGCAATGTCCAGCATCTGCAAGCGCCTGTAGAGCCGGGTTCGCAGATCGGCTGGGATTTTTTTGTGGATCTGGTCATCCCAATAAAACCTGGCCAGATGGCTGTCTTTAAACGTCCCTATCATGTCCGCTCCCTGCGTTACATGGCCACAGTGTAACGCCTCATGTAACAATTTCAATCCGGAGAATAGACATCCCAGCCCCATGCGCCTGCGCTAGAATAGCCTCCAGCCCCCGAGCCGGATTGTGCGATGGAATACCAGACCCTGGTCGAACGACTGTTCCAGAATAGCATCAGCGCGAAAATTGACTGCGTTGAAGTGATCACGCCTGCATTGATTGAAGCGGGCTTCGTGCTATCGCAATGCCTGCTGTCTGAACACAAGATCCTCGCTTGCGGCAATGGTGCCTCGTCCTTGAATGCGCAGTATTTTGCGACAACCTTCCTGAACCAGGGTGAGCGCGAACGCCCCGGTTTCCCTGTGATCCTGCTCGACAGCAACAGCGCCGTCCTGAGCGGCATCGAACACGATTACGGCATCCACGATGCCTATGCCCGGCAGATCCGCGCGCTGGGACAGGCCGGCGACTGCCTGCTGATTTTCACCCGCACCGGCATGCCGGCCAACCTGCTGAATGCCGTAACCGCCGCGCATGAAAAAAACATACGTGTGATTGTGATTTCAGCGCAAGATGGCGGTCACTTGCCCACATTGCTTGACGAAAAAGACGTGGAAGTGCGCGTGCCACTGACTTCACGCTTTCGTATCTATGAAATACATTTGCTATTATCGTTCGCGTTGTGTGAACTGATCGAACACCAGTTATTCGGGGGAGAATGACATGTCACGTTTTTTTCTGGCGCTACTCGCCGCAAGTTGCCTGATCATCATTTCTGGCTGCGCACCCGTCCTGGATGCCACGCACAGCAAACCCATCCAGCAGAATCCTGGCAAGCGTACGCTGGGCCAGGCGTTCGATGATGAAAATATCGAGGAAATTTTTCTCGTCAATCTAAAGAAAACAGACGACCGCTTCATGAGCGCACATGTGAATGCCGTTTGCTTCAACGGCGTGATCGTGCTGATCGGACAAGTGCCCAGTGAAGAGCTGCGCCAGACTGCCGCGCGCGTTGCATCCAACCTGCGAGTACGGCAAGTACAGAATGCGCTGACGGTAGGGCCGAATGCGACACCGGCGGTGCGCAGCTATGACGCCTGGCTCACCACCAAAATCAAGGCCAAGTTTGCCGCCGACAACGATATCAACGCCGGTCGCGTCAAAGTGGTCACGGAAAATGGTGTGATCTATCTGATGGGACTGGTGACGCAGCGTGAAGCGGACAAGGCAGCCTCTCTTGCACAGGCTACCGATGGTGCGCAGCGTATCGTCAAGGCGTTCGAGTACATCGACTAGCGACAGAAAAGCACTGTCACTGCGACCAGGGTTTTCATGTTGACCGCTGCACGACCGTCTCACGGCACATGTTTGCAGCGTCTATGGGGCGAATTTCCCTTTCTGTGGACCTTGGGTGGCGTGCTTGCCATCCTGCTATTGCGCTCATGGCGAGATATTGTCTGGCCCACAGCAACTTTTGAAGACAGGATCAACCTGATCTCGCTGTTCTTCAGCACTCACGACATAACCCTGGTCACCCGTAACTACAATGGTTATGCCTCTGTCTTCCCCGACTTTATTGCATGGCTACTGGCAGGTTTACCTGCCAGCTGGATTCCCTATGCATTCTCCTGCGCAGCAATGCTGGTTTGCGCTACCACCATGAGCCTGTTTGCCAGCCAGGCTTATCGCTGGCTGCTTGACGACGACAGGGCACGACAAGCGACATGCCTGCTCATGGCAGCACTGCCTTTGGGAACAAACAGTCTGGTGAGCAACCTCACCTACACCCAGTACAACTTCCTGTTCATGCTTTTTCTGTTGCTGCTACAAAATCCGGCGCAATCGTGGCAAAAAAACCTGTTGGTCACGCCGTTCATCATCGCCTGTATTTTTTCCCACCCCGGCTCCATCCTGTGCCTGTTGCCTTGCTTGTTCATACTGGCCATTGCGCCCGTCCAGCGAAAATTTTTCACACTGTTCTTTATGGCAAGTGCCGTCATCTACAACATATTCCTTGTCGATAAAGCAGTACTCGACATGCTGACACCCGACTATATCCTGTTCCGGTTTTTTATTGCCTGTGCAGCTTTTATCGGCAGAGGCATACTGGAGCCGCTGATTGGCGCTAACGCGGCTGTTGCCCTTTTGCAGCAAGCCATGTTCCTGAAAGTCGCTGCTTTTTCCAGCATGGCCATGCTGCTCATAACACTGTTTTTTGGCCTGCATTGCCTGATAAAAAAACAACTCGCGAATGCTGCTGTTATTGTCTTGTTTTATGGCGGCTTCCTGATTATTTTTGTCAGCATCCTCACGCGTCTGACAGGGTGGGGCTGGCAACAACACTTGTACGACGTTTCAAACCAGCGCTACATCTACGCCACTCGCCTCTGCACGTTAGTCAGTATCGCCTGCCTGCTTTACCCATTTATGCAACAACAATTTCTCAACCGTTACAGCAGGAGCTTTCTGTTTCTGCTGTTGACGGGATGCTTGTTGTACGCCAACACACTGGCATTCACCCTGTACCAGACCGACACCAGCAATTCGGAAAAACTTACGGCCTTCATGCGCAACATCCAGCAGGAAATTGACAGCGGCAATGTGGCCTGCCTGCAACACCAGGATTGCACACGGGTACTGGCCGATCCGGATCCCCGCTGGCCGATTACCCTGGACCTGAAAAACCGGCGACCCTGATAGGTTTTGCTTACTGCCAGCAGCGGTTTTCCCTGTCGGGCTTATAGTAGAATCCGTTACCAAACCTGCATTCAAACGCTCTTTCCCTTGCACAATTATCGAGGCATCCATGGATTTCAATGTCGCCAGTATTTTTGAACGCGTCGCCAGCAACATCCCGGACAAGGAGGCAATTATTTGTGGCACTGATCGCCTGACCTATGGCGAGTTTGATCGTCGTGCCAATCGGCTGGCACGCCATCTGGCCAGTATCGGCATCCGTAAGGGCGACCATGTTGCCATCTATGCTTACAACCGCCTGGAATGGGTTGAAGCCATGCTCGCCTGCTACAAACTCTCTGCCGTGCCCGTCAACGTCAATTACCGGTATGTGGAAGACGAGTTGCAATACTTGCTGAACGATGCTGATGTTAAAGCCATCGTCTTCGAACGCCAGTTCGGACCCCTGCTCACGGCCATCAAGGATAAATTACCGGAACTACAGCACTACATTGCGATAGAAGATGGCAGTGGCGCCGCGCTGGATAATTTGCATGCTGATGAATACGACACCGTAACCACAAAACAATCCGATGCCCCGCTCGACATCGCGCGCAGCGGTGATGACCTGTATGTACTGTACACCGGCGGCACCACCGGCATGCCGAAAGGCGTGGTATGGCGCCAGGAAGACGTGATCATGGCGCTCGGCGGCGGCCTCGACATGGGCACCGGCCAACCGATTGCCTCCGCTGAAGTGATGGCAGATCGCTGCATACAACCCAACGCGTTCAGCATGCGTTCCCTGCAACTGGCGCCCTTGATGCACGGTGCTGCGCAATGGGGTTTGTTGCGTGCGTTATTTGAAGGCGCAACGGTTGTGATGTCCGATAAAAAATCCTTTGATGCCGACCATGTATGGCAACTCATTGGCAATGAAAAAGTGAATGTCATGCTGATCACAGGTGATGCCATGGCGCGACCTTTGATGGACGCACTGGTAGCGCGCGAGGCAACCGGCACACCGTATGACCTGTCATCGATGTTTGTTGTTGCCAGTTCCGCCGCCATTTTTTCACCCTCGCTGAAAGACGCGTTTACAGAAAAACTGCCAAACGTCCTGATCATGGATAACATCGGCGCCAGCGAAGTCGGTTACTGTGGTGCAGCCGTGCACAGCAAGGGCGGTGCAGATAAAGATGCCGGCGGCCCGCGCGTGGCGCCAGGCCCGGACACCATCCTGCTTGACGATGCCTTCAACGTTATCCCGATGAAAAGCGGGCAGGAAGGCTGGCTCGCACGCGGCGGCAATATTCCACTCGCGTATTACAAGGATGAAGAAAAAACGCGCAAAACCTACATCATCGCCTCCGATGGCCGCCGCTATGCCATTCCCGGTGATCGCGCGCGCGCCAACGAAGACGGCACCATCACCCTGCTCGGTCGCGGTTCAGGTTGTATCAATTCCGGCGGCGAGAAAATTTTTCCGGAAGAAGTGGAAGGTGCAATCAAGGCACATCCTGCAGTAGTCGATACACTTGTCGTTGGCACGCCGGATGAGCGTTTCGGAAGTTGCGTGACTGCGCTGGTGAGTATCCGGCCAGGATTTGCCGAGCCGACACTGGAATCGATACAGGAAGCTTGCACGACGCAGATCGCACGCTACAAACTGCCGCGCCGTGTTTTTTTCGTTAACGAAATTGCACGCTCACCCAGTGGTAAACCGGATTACAAATGGGCGAAGGAAGAAGCACTGAAGCAGTTGGGGTGAAATGACCCCTCCGGCGCTGCGCGCCACCTCCCCTATTGCATAGGGGAGGATATTTGTCTCCCCCTGAGCAGTAGGGGGAGTGCCCGAAGGGCGAGGGGGTCATGTTTTATCACCGCACTTGGCAATAATGTTGTCCGCAAACCAGCGCAACATGCTGATTTTCTTTTCAATGGATTTGTCATCCGGCTCACCGGCATAGGTGTTGCGGAATCCGACGATACACTCTGTCACACCGATTTCTTCCAGTCTTTTCACACCATCAACGCTGAATGCATCGGCAGAGATAGCGTGAATTTCAAACGGCTTGTGATCTGTGCCGAATTCTTTACGGAATGCATGTAGCTTTTCGATCAAAGGTTTCAGCGTGTCATACGTGCCGCCAGCATGAATCCAGCCATCACCAATTCGTGCGGCGCGTTTCAAGGCCACATCGGCATGACCGCCGAGCAAGATCGGCACCGGTTTATCGGGTACCGGACAGATTTTTGATGCCGGAATCTGATAGTTGGGTGTGTCATGTCCGTAATATTCGCCTGTCATGAGACCGCGAATAATCGCAATCATTTCATCCATGCGCGGACCGCGACTGTCCCAGCGTTCGCCGCAAATCTGGAAATCCTCGATCCATGGTGAAATCCCCACACCCAACGCAAAACGGTTGTGCGACAGGCAGGCGACGGTAGCGGTTTGCTTGGCAACCAGGACCGGATTGCGGATGGGCAGTTTCACCACACTGGTGGTGAAGCGGATGCGTTCGGTTACTGCGGCGAGCCATGGAATGGCACTGAATGGCTCCAGGAATGGTGTACCTTCCAGAAAGTTGCGTGAGCCATCTTCGTTATATGGATATTTGGTATCGGCGATCTGCGGGTAGCAGATACTGTCCGGGAACGTGAAGCCGTGATAACCCAGTTCCTCCACTGCTTTTGCCTGCGGGATGTAGTGGTCGGTCTGGCACATGGTGGCATGAAATGTAAAACGCATGATGAAGTTACCCGGCTGTTGCTGTTTGTCTTGCGAGCTTACTGCACGACGCGCGCAGCGTTAATAGGTATAAATTGAAGTCAGCCCAAGGCAAGTCCATCCAGCTTCCTGGCGTTATCGCGCAAATGCACAGGATTGATCGTGCCGACGACCGCACTGCTGGCACCGCCGTGAGAAAAAATCAGTGACAGCGCTTCCGCTACAGCATCACCCTCGCATAAATGACCGCTGGCAAACGCTTTCTTTATCAGGACACCTTTCTGGTGCTCACGACAATAATCGAGCACAGCGAGATCTGCCTGTTCTTGCAGGTTATACGTCACCATCACCACATCCGATTTTTCTGCTGCCCGCAATCCACCTTCTACGGTTTTGGTCGACATACCGAATGCGCGTATCCATCCCTGTTTTTTCATATCGGCCAGCGTTTCCAGTGCGCCCGTATTTTGCAGGATATCGAGATCATTGCCGTCTGAATGCACAAGAACCATATCGATATAATCTGTTTTCAATCGCCGCATACTGCGCTCGACACTCAGGCGCGTATGCGCCGGGGAAAAATCAAACGTCGACTGGCCATCGATAAATTCCTCTCCGGTCTTGCTGCAAACCAGCCATTGTTTGCGATCGGCTGCCAGCAATTTGCCAAGACGTTCTTCGCTGTTGCCATACGCAGGTGCGGTATCCAGCACATTCATACCCAGATCACGCGCCAGATCCAGCAATTGGCGCGCTTCATGATCATCCGGTATGCGAAATGACTGCGGATATTTCACGCCCTCATTACGGCCGAGCTTTACTGTACCGAAACCCAGCGCACTGACCTGCATGCCGGTTTTACCGAGTGGTCGATAGAACATCGTCACCTCCGGTAAACATTGCCGACTGCCACGGCGCGGGTGCAATCGCTGTCATCAGTGGCAACACATGTTCGGGGGAATCCCCGAAACGCGGCTTGATCTGTTGCTTGCCAAGATAATCCATCAACAAGTTCCCGAGATTCGGCACCAGTGTCAGCTTGGTTGGCCAGGCAACAACACAACGCACCAGATCATCACAGGCAGACAACCAGGCGTTATCCGGTCGCAACAAACCGGGTTGTGCCGGCTCAGCGCGATCCACGCGCAATGTCGCCCATGCCGCATCTTGCCAGTCAATCCATGAAAACAATTCACCGAGTTCTTTTTTTGCACGCTGGATCAAGGCATCCGGCGATAAATCCACGCCCTCTTCTGCCAACTGTCCGCCGAGATACCAGACCGTATCCGCTTCACCTGCATGTATCGACGTGACATGTGGCGCAATAACATGCGAAGAAATCGTCAAACGCGGCTTGCTGTCTGTGCCCACACAATGCGCATACAAGGCAGGCAGGTTTTTCTTGCGCACCATCACCTGATGCAGCGGGCGCAACTGCATCGCAGGTGATTTGACAGCGAGTTGCTGCAGCAATGCCCCATTACCCTTGCCTGCAGAAAAAACACACAACTGACTGTCAATATGCACAAGACCGTGTTTTTTCCTGATGACGATGGTCGCACCGCCAGCGTTTTTTTGTACGGTCATTGCTTGCTGGTCAATTGCAAAAATCCGGTGCTGGTGCGGTTTGCGCAAGGTTTCCAGCAAAGACGGCGTATCGATAACGCGATCAACCAGTTTGTAGAGTGACCCTTTGAAAGCCGGATGCCTGAACGCTGCAGGATAATCCGGTTTTTTCAATGCATGGACGCGGCCACGCAATGCCTTGCTAGCAAGGAATGTTGTTACTTTTGACACCGCGCTCCGGGATGACCACATATAAAAGTGATCGCTCAGCAAGGTTGTCCCGCGCAAATCGACATCACCTTCGCCTGTCATGCAGTGTCTCCAGTGCGCAGGCATATCAGCAATCGCTTCTGACGCACCAGACAACGCACCGCCAAGCGTGTATTTGACACCACCGTGGATCATGCCTTGCGATGCAACCGTCTGCCCGCTGCCCAATGCATGGCTTTCAAACAACACCGCGTTATAACCGGCATTCACTGCGCGATGCAGCATCCACAGGCCAGCAATACCGCCACCGATGATGGCGATATCCACATTCAACACAACGGGTTCTGCAGTCATTCCGGGCTGTCTCCGGGCAATCACGCCCACGGCGGCATTATAGCGTTTGATAGCAGCGGCCCGCATCGCTATGCTGCTGTTTCATACCAAGTGAATACCGGCACACGCAGCACACCATGTCCACGCCACACCTGCTTTACAGTTTGCTCTACGCCGTGCTGATGCCTGTGATACTGCTGCGTCTGTTGTGGCGATCACGCCTGGCACCGGCCTACCGACAGCGCTGGCTGGAACGATTCGGTATTTTCACTGCACCTGCACTCGACAAAGAAAAACCGGTCATCTGGTTACACGCGGTTTCTGTCGGCGAAACACTCGCAGCAGTACCGCTGGTAAAACGGCTGCAAGAAAGGCATCCCGACTGGCAATGGGTGGTCACGACCACCACCCCCACCGGTTCCGAACGCGCTCGCGCCACATTGGGCAATAGTGCTTTTCATGTGTACGCAGCTTACGATTTGCCTGTTTTCCTCAACAATTTCCTGTCGCGTGTCCATCCATCACTTTGCATCATCATGGAAACCGAGTTGTGGCCGAATATGCTGCGTGCATGCACTGTTCACAAGATTCCGGTACTGATTGCCAATGCGCGGCTTTCTGAAAACTCAGCGCGCGGCTACAAGAAAATTGCGCCATTGACACGCCGCATGCTCGGCGATGTCTCATGTCTCGCCGCACAACAATCCGCAGACGCACAACGTTTTTTGCAACTGGGAATGGCGCCTGAAAGAATGCACATCACGGGATCTATCAAATTCGATCTCGACATCAATCCGTCTGTAAAAGAAAAAGCAGCAGTCTTGCGCGAACAGTGGTCATGTGGTGAAACTCGCAAAGTCTGGCTCGTCGCCAGTACGCATCCCGGTGAAGACGAGATAATTCTCGAGGCTTTTGCCGATCTGAAAAAAAGCTTTCCTGACTTGTTGCTGGTATTGGTGCCACGCCATCCAGAGCGATTTCATGCAGTGACGCGACAATGCCTACAGGCAAACTGGAATGTGTTGACACGCAGCAGTCACGCAATAGTAGATGCAAATACCGATATTGTGGTTGGCGATTCCATGGGTGAACTGCTGGTGTTCTATGGCACTGCAGATATGGCTTTTGTCGGTGGCAGCCTGGTGCCTGTCGGCGGACACAACCTGATTGAACCTGCCGCCTGGGCGTGTCCGTTTGTCAGCGGCCCGCACCTTTTTAATTTTTCGGAAATTGCACGTTTATTGCAGGATGACAATGCAGTGGCTATTGCCAGTGATAGCAAGGCAATTGCAGAATGCCTGTCGGGGTGGTTGCACGATGATGCAGCACGCAAAAATGCCGGACTGCGCGCAAGGCAGATTGTCGATGCCAATCGCGGTGCGCTGCATAAACTTGTCATCCTGATTGAGCAGACCCTTGTTGGACAAGTCATAACCCGAGACTGACACCATGCAACTTAGCCGTTTTACTGATTATTCCGTACGCGTGCTCATCTACGCCGCCATGTTTCCGGACAGACTGGTGACACTGCACGAAATTTCCGGTTTTTACGATATTTCTCTCGCACACTTGCGCAAGGTTGTACACCTGCTCGGCAAACTCGGCTACCTGAAAACCTTTCGTGGCAAACACGGCGGTGTGCGCCTGCAACGCAATCCTGCCGAAATCAATATCGGGAAGATGGTAGGTGAATGCGAGGGACGCGACCACCTGATTGACTGCGTCGGTTTGCAATGTGTTGTATTACCCGCCTGTGGCCTGCCCGGTGTATTGAAGCGTGCGCAGCAGTCCTTCTACGCGGAACTGGAAAAATACACGCTGGCTGACGTCATCGTCCGCGAGCGTATACCCCGGGTAATCGAGGCATCTGCCGCACATCACGCCCGCAAGCACCTGATCGGCAAAGGCTGAACCCTTCTCGATAACCGGCAGGATTGCCGTCGAAAATTAATCTGTATCAACAAAATCCCAATCTCTCCCTGACAACACTCGAAAAGATTTATTTTTTATATATCTTTAATCCTGAGTCCCCAAACACCTCAGGAGAGCAATACGATGTTCTGTATCCAGTGCGAACAAACCCTCGTTAACGACAAAGTGACCGGCTGCCAGTTCAAGAAAGGCAAATGCGGCAAGGAAGCGGAAACCGCTGACCTGCAGGATGTCCTGATCTATTTGTTGGAGGGTATCGGCCAGTATGCACACCGCGCCCGTCAGTTGGGCGCTATTGATGCGGCGATTGACCGTTTTATCCCGCCCGCGTTTTTCACCACACTGACCAACGTCAATTTCGACAGCGACCGTTTTCTCAAACTGATTGCAGATGCTGAAAAAATCCGCAACCAGGCGCGCGCCATGTACATGGCCGCGTGTGAGAAAAAAGGCATCCAGCCTGAACAACTGTCAGGTCCTGCCGTGTTTGTTCCCGCCAGGTCTATGGAAGGATTGATAGCACAGGCAAGCGAAGCCTCGATCAAACGCGATGATCCGGATGTATTCGGCCTGAATTGTCTGGTGCTGTACGGACTGAAAGGCTGTGCTGCCTATTGCGAACACGCGATGATGCTTGGCAAGGAAAGTGAAGAAGTCTTTGGCAAATTCCATGAGTACCTGAACTTTCTGGCGGATCAACCGGGCGACATCAGCGCACTGCTCGATACCTGCCTGAAAATCGGCGAGATGAACCTGAAAGTGATGGAACTGCTCGACGCTGGCCACAACGACAACTTCGGTCAACCGGAACCTACGCAAGTGCGCGTCACACCGATCCAGGGCAAAGCGATTCTCGTCAGCGGCCATGACATTGTCGACCTGTACAACCTGCTGAAACAAACCGAAGGCAAGGGAGTGAATATCTACACGCACGGTGAAATGTTGCCAGCGCACAGCTATCCGAAACTGAAACAGTTCAAACATCTGGTCGGCAACTACGGTACCGCGTGGCAAAACCAGCAGGCTGAATTTGCAGCGTTTCCCGGCGCGATCCTGATGACGTCCAACTGCCTGATCGATCCGAACGTGAATGGCTATGGCGACCGTATTTTCACCACCGGCCCGGTAGGCTGGAAAGGATTGCCCCACATCGAAGCACCTGTCGGGGGCCAGAAAGATTATTCCATCGTTATTGAATCCGCCTTGAAACAGCCGGGCTTTACTGAGGACCAGATCGAGCAATTCATTACCATCGGTTTTGGTCGCCACACGGTCATGAGCGTGGCCGACAAGGTCATTGAGGGAGTGAAATCCGGGGCGATAGAGCATTTCTTCCTGATCGGCGGTTGTGACGGCGCAGCTCCCGGTCGCAACTACTACGCGGATTTCGCAACACACGCACCAGACAGCACAGTGGTGTTGACGCTGGGCTGTGGCAAATACCGTTTCAATCGCCATGACTTCGGCAACATTGGCGGGATCCCGCGCTTGCTCGACATCGGTCAATGCAATGACAGTTATTCGGCGATCCAGATCGCCAGCGCGCTGGCCAATGCATTTGGCTGTGGTGTGAATGATTTACCCCTGACGCTGATTGTGTCGTGGTTCGAACAGAAAGCTGCAGCGGTGTTACTGACGCTGCTGGCGCTGGGTATCAAGAACATCCACCTCGGGCCGTCACTGCCACAGTTCCTGACGCCGAACCTGCTGAATGTGCTGGTCGATAAATTTGCGCTGCGCCCGATCGGCGATGCGCGTGATGATATTGCCCGCATCATGAAAAAAGAGGCCGCGTAAGCTTCGACTCCGCTCAACCGACATTCGACTGCTCCCTGAGCGGAGTCGGAGGGAGCAGTGTCGGGGCAAGTGTGGCCAAGTGGTGCAAACACCGACAAAAAGGGCAGCGCACACTGCCCTTTTTGTTAGACAATGGCCGCCTGTTTTCCCGTCAGGTACCCGACATGTCCGACACAATTTTTGGCAAGATCATCCGCGGTGAAATCCCCGCCGAAAAGCTGCACGAAGACGAACACTGCATCGCAATCCGCGATATCCATCCCCGCGCACCTGTGCATTTGCTGGTTATCCCCAAGAAATCTATCCCGCGTCTGGTCGACGCCAAACCTGAAGACCAGGCCCTGCTTGGTCATCTGATGCTAGTAGCCCGCCAGCTGGCGGAATCACACGGCGTTGCCGATTCATTCCGGCTCCTGATCAACAATGGCGAAGGCGCTGGCCAAACCGTGTTTCACCTGCACCTGCATATCCTGGGCAATGACAACTACAGTGAAGCCGACATGACCCGATAATCGGTATCCGCAGATGAAAGCAGCAGCCAGCCTCTGCTACAATCTCGCGGCTTTTTAACCTTTCCACGGCAATGAGACCTCATCATGAACTTTAACGACCTCCCACCTGGCAAAGAACTTCCGCACGACATTTTTGTTGCAATCGAAATTCCTGCGAACCATGCGCCGATCAAATACGAAATCGACAAGGACACCAACTGCCTGATGGTCGACCGTTTCATGGCCACACCAATGTTCTACCCAACCAACTATGGCTATATTCCTGGCACACTCTCTGAAGACGGCGATGCGCTTGATGTGCTCGTGGTCACACCTTATCCAGTCACTCCCGGCTCGGTCATGCGTGCACGCCCGATAGGTATCCTGTACATGTCTGATGAAGCCGGACAGGACTCCAAGCTACTGGCTGTGCCACACAAGAAACTGTCTGCCCTGTACGAAGATGTGAAAGAACCTGCTGACCTGCCACAACTGCTAATCAAGCAGATCGAACACTTCTTTGAAAACTACAAGGATCTGGAACACGGTAAATGGGTGAAAGTCGACAAGTGGGGCGGTTCTGCAGATGCCATGGCAGAAGTGACCAAAGCACGTGATGCCTACCTGAAAGACAAAGGCTGATGTGAGCTGGCATGCAGACTGACACTGTCACCAAAAGGGCTGCTTCGTGCAGCCCTTTTGTTTTTGTCGAACGCGCAGGAAAGCTGACGTGCTGACGGATATTTACCAACAGCCACTGTATGATCTTGGTGATCATCTCGAAGAAAAATATCGTGGCATTTTTTCGCCGCTCTACGCTGATGAACTACTCGCCCAATACCTTACTCCCCAATTCACCACCGACAGCCAATGGTATATCGAGAATTGCGAACACAGCCAATTCACTGGCCGTCTCTTGCAACGCTGCTTTGATACTGCGGGATTTGATGCATCATCCACTGCAATCGAGCGCATTCTCGATATCGGCTCGGGCGCAGGAAATTCTATCCTGCCCCTGCTCGACCAGTTTCCAGAATCGGTAATCGTTGCCAGCGATCTCAGTCCACAAATGTTGTTGGCACTGAAAGCATCACTGGCACAGAGACAGCCACATCCACGCCTGCATCTGCTGCAACTCAATGCGGAGAAACTGGATTTCCAGCAAGCAAGTTTCGACATCGTTGTTGGCATCGCCATCCTGCATCATCTGCATGATCCATCAAAAACACTGGCTGGCGCGGCACAAATCCTGAAAAAAGGCGGGCTTGCCATTTTTTCCGAACCCTTTGAAAACGGCAACTATCTACTGTGTCTCGCCTTCCGCATGATCTTGCGCGATGGCGCTGCCACTTCACTCCCTGCACGAGTCACGCAATTCATGCGCGCGCGCATTGAATACGTTGCCCTGCGATCTGGATTGCATAAATCTGAAACATTCCTGCAGAACCATGATGACAAGTGGTTATTTACACGCCAGTTGCTACAGAATGCTGCTCGCCAGAACGGCTTCGACGAGTGCCACATCATGCCACTGGCACAGAAGCCGGATGTGCTGACACGCAAGGCGCGCGTCCTGCTGGAACAACACAAATTTGACGTGACGGCATTGCCTGTATGGGCATGGGATATCATCGGGGAAGTTGAATCAGGCATGTCGCACCTTTTGCGTCATGAAATGCCGGTTGAAGCAGCAATCATCCTGAAAAAGTAAGACCGGGCACCTGAACCACTTTCATGCTGGTGCTAGAATATCGGCGAGCAACACCAGCGGACACCGCGGGAGTAAATCATGGAAAACACAAATATGATTCTGGTCGCCTTGTTGAGCGGCATTCTGGGAGCGATTGCTGGCGCCTTCCTGATGTATCGCGGTACGCGATTGCAGAGCCGCCAACAACTGGAAGTGCGCTTGCAACAAGCTGAGCAAAAACTCAAAGATCAGCAAGCGCAAGTGACGGAACATTTCACGCATACGGCATCGCTTGTCGGTAATCTGACACGCAATTATCGCGACTTGCACGATTATCTTGCTTCCAGCGCACAGCAGCTGGGCAATATCGATATTCAACCCGTACTACTGAGTGATAACAAGTCGGCTCCCATCCTTGGCCAGGGAGCGGTGCTGAATCCACCACTTGATTACGCACCAAAGAAAGGTCAAGTCGGGACACTGAGTGAAACTTATGGACTGCAAGACGACAACCAACTGAAGCCGCCGCCAGCGCACAGCTACAATGATGAATAATTTTCTCTGGCTCCAGTCGTCCCGCAATAAAAAAGGCACCGATCTGGTGCCTTTTTTAAAAATCAAGAATTGTGAAGTCAGTTTTTAGCGTAAGCCGCCATTGCAGCACCAACTGCCTTGCCTGAATTGATCGGTGCATTCATGGACGTCAGCACGGCATCAAGTGCACCCAGACAGAACAATACATTTTTCTGGTTGCAGGCAAAACCCATCAAACCAATACGCCACACCTTACCTGCCAACGCGCCGAGACCCGCACCAATTTCCAGGCTGTATTGCTGCAACAGTGCACTGCGGACAGCCGCTTCGTCCACACCTTCAGGCACAGTGACCGCATTCAGCTGCGGCAAGCGTTCGCCAGCAGGCACAATAAACTGCAAACCCATTGCTTCAATACCCGCAACCAATGCCTGGTGATGGTAGGTGTGCCGCGCCCAGGAATTTTCCAGACCTTCCCCTTTCATTATCACCAGCGCTTCATGCAAGGCGTACAACGCATTGATCGGCGCTGTATGGTGATACGCACGTTTTACACCACCGCCCCAGTAACCCATTACCAGATTCATATCAAGGAACCAGCTTTGCACTTTGGATTTGCGTGAAGTGATCACCTCGACAGCGCGATCACTAAAGCTGACTGGCGACAAGCCTGGTGTGCATGACAAGCATTTTTGCGTGCCTGAATAAATCGCATCAATGCCCCAGGCATCAACGCGCAACTCACTCCCAGCCAATGAAGTCACTGCATCAACGATTGTCAGGCAGTTATGCTTTCGAGCAATTTCACAAAGTGTCTTTGCATCTGATAATGCGCCAGTAGATGTTTCAGCATGTACAAAAGCCAGAAATTTCGCATCAGGATTTGCTTTGAGTGTGTCTTCAACTTTCTGTGGATCTACTGCGCGACCCCACGGATCTTCAACCATGACAGCAGTCGCGCCACAGCGCTCGACGTTTTCTTTCATACGTCCACCGAATACACCGTTCTGGCAGACCACCACCTTATCGCCTGGCTGAACCAGATTCACAAACGCAGCTTCCATACCAGCGGAACCGGGTGCGGAAATTGGTAACGTCAGGCGGTTTTCAGTCTGGAAGGCGTACTGGGTCAATTCCTTGATTTCATCCATCAAATGGACAAAAACAGGATCAAGGTGACCGATAGTTGGACGCGCCATCGCCTCAAGAACACGCGGGTTAACATCGGAGGGGCCTGGGCCCATCAAGGTACGTACAGGTGGATGAAATGATTGCATACAAGTTCTCTCCGATCAGCGCTAAAGGCAGTTCTCTAAACGAAAACACCGGGCAAGCCCGGTGTTTTCAGTCAAGCACAATGCTTATTCAGCACTGCTCTCTTCAGTATTCACAATATCAACTTCTTTCACTTTTTCCGGACGATTTACCAGCTCCACATAAGCCATCGGCGCTTTGTCGCCAGTCCGGAAACCACACTTGATAATACGCAAATAACCACCAGGACGCGCTTCATAACGTGGGCCAATCTGCGTGAACAGTTTGCCCACCACTTCCTTGCTGCGCAGCCTATTGAACGCCAAACGACGATTAGCAACGCTATCTTTCTTCGCCAGCGTAATCAGAGGTTCAGCAACACGGCGCAATTCTTTTGCTTTTGGCAAAGTCGTTTTGATGATTTCGTGCTCGATCAGGGAAGCCGCCATATTGCGGAACATCGCCTGACGATGCGAGCTGGTGCGGTTAAGTTGACGTCCGCTGAGTCTGTGTCGCATGTTGCTAACCCTTTACTTCAAAATGTGATCAGGCCGAGGCCTTGTCTTCGCCACGCAAACTTGCTGGCGGCCAGTTTTCGAGACGCATGCCGAGCGACAAACCGCGTGAAGCCAGTATATCCTTGATCTCAGTGAGTGATTTTTTACCCAGGTTCGGAGTTTTCAGCAACTCGACTTCGGTGCGCTGGATCAAATCGCCAATGTAATAAATATTTTCCGCTTTAAGACAATTTGCCGAACGCACTGTCAATTCCAGATCATCAACTGGACGCAGCAGGATCGGATCAACTTCCTCATGCTGCTTGGCCGGACGGGCTTCCTTCTCACTTTCAAGATCAACAAACACTGCCAATTGCTGTTGCAGGATAGTTGCTGCACGGCGAATGGCTTCTTCAGGGTTGATAGTCCCGTTTGTTTCCATGTCGATGATCAGCTTATCAAGATCCGTGCGCTGCTCAACGCGCGCGCTCTCTACAACATAAGAGATACGAATAACCGGACTGAATGAAGCATCCAGTTGCAAACGCCCGATGGTACGGTTCTCATCATCATCAGCATGTCGATTATCGACAGGTTGATAACCTCGGCCACGATTCACAATCAGACGCATGCTGATAGCACCCGTTGCATTGTTGATATGGCAAATCACATGCTCAGGATTCTTGATTTCAACATCCCCATCACCCTGAATGTCCGCAGCAGTAATAACACCAGCGCCTTTCTTATTCAGCGTCAATACAGCCCTGTCCTTGTTGCCATGTAATACAACAGCAACACCCTTCAGGTTTAGCAGAATTTCAATAACATCTTCCTGAACACCAGTAATGGCACTGTATTCGTGCAAAACACCATCAATTTCTGCTTCAACAATTGCACAACCCGGCATGGATGACAACAGGATACGGCGCAATGCATTTCCCAGAGTATGCCCGAAACCACGCTCAAGCGGTTCAAGCACAACCTTGGCACGAGTTGCTGAAACTTGCTGGACGTCAATATGGCGCGGTGTTAAAAGTTCTGTAGCTGAGCTTTGCATATCTGTATCCCTAGGCTTACTTCGAGTACAGCTCGACGATCAAGCTTTCATTAATTTCAGATGACAGATCACTGCGATCCGGCACGCGCTTCAACTGGCCTTCCATTTTTCCTGCATTCAACTCCAGCCACTCAGACTGGCCTCGCTGCGCAGCAATAGCCATGGAAGACTGGATTCGTAACTGATTCTTGCTTTTCTCACGAACGGCAATAATATCGCCCGCTTTTACCTGATATGAAGGCACGTTAACCGTGCTTCCATTAACCGAAATAGCTTTGTGCGAAACCAGTTGACGGGCTTCAGCACGCGTCGAGCCGAAACCCATACGGTACACAACATTATCAAGCCTACACTCCAGCAAACGTAGCAGGTTTTCTCCCGTATTGCCCTTGCGGCGGGAAGCCTCCGCGTAATAACCTCTAAATTGCTTTTCAAGAACGCCATAGATGCGGCGCACTTTCTGTTTTTCGCGCAACTGGACGCCAAAATCTGACAAGCGTCCACGACGCTGACCATGCTGACCGGGCGCCGTCTCGATTTTACACTTGGAATCAAGTGGCCTGACACCACTTTTCAGCATCAGATCGGTGCCTTCACGGCGCGACAATTTACACTTTGGACCAATATATCTTGCCATTTCTCTACTCAGGCCTCTTGAATTCTTTACTAATAACTGAAAATGGTTATACGCGACGTTTCTTCGGCGGACGACAGCCGTTATGCGGTATAGGTGTCACATCAACAATATTGCCAATCTTGTAACCGCAATTGTTCAATGCACGCACTGCTGATTCACGACCAGGGCCGGGCCCCTTTACCTCAACATCAAGATTCTTCAATCCATATTCCTGAGCCGCCAAACCTGCGCGCTCTGCAGCAACCTGTGCCGCAAAAGGCGTACTCTTACGAGAACCACGGAATCCCGAACCACCAGAAGTGGCCCAACTCAAGGTATTCCCCTGACGATCAGTGATAGTCACAATGGTATTGTTGAAGGAGGCATAAATATGTGCGACCCCATCAATGACTGTCTTTTTAACTTTTTTTCTCGTTTTAGCTGCTGCTGATGGCTTGGCCATGTCTCTCTCGCCTAACTGTTACGGTCTGTAATACAGATTAATTAACGCTTTATCGGTTTACGCGGCCCTTTACGAGTGCGCGCATTGGTCTTGGTACGCTGTCCACGTACTGGCAAACCCTTACGATGGCGAAGTCCCCGGTAGCAACCCAGATCCATCAAGCGCTTGATACTCATACTGATTTCGCGGCGCAAATCGCCCTCTACAGTAAATTTGCCCACTTCAGAACGCAAGGCATCAATCTGTGCTTCATTAAGCGTGCCAATCTTGACATTCTCTGCGATGCCGGAGGCCGCACAAATTTCTTGTGCACGAGTACGGCCAATGCCATACACATAGGTCAAAGCGATGACCGTGTGTTTATTATCAGGTACGTTTACACCTGCGATACGAGCCATTATTGAGAAACTCCAATATAAAAATCAGTCGCCTACAAAAATACGCTGCGACACTCAGCTACAAGACCTTGAAAAGGCGCGCAGGTTAGCGTCGAAACATCTAGAAATCAACCTTGGCGTTGCTTGTGACGCGGCTCAACGCTACAAATCACTCTAAGAACACCCTTGCGGCGCACAATCTTGCAACCGCGACATACTTTTTTTACCGACGCACGTACTTTCATTGCCTTTCCTCTTTAAACCGATCTCAGCGTTTGGGGGACAAACTGCTGTTACCGTAGTTTTTCAAATTTGCCTTTTTAAGCAAGGTGTCATACTGGGCGGACATGAGATGTGACTGAACTTGAGCCATAAAGTCCATAACCACGACCACCACAATCAGCAAGGATGTACCACCAAGATAGAACGGCACATGGAAAGCCATGACCAAACCCTGTGGTATCAAGCAAACTACAGCAATATAGGCGGCGCCAATGATCGTTAGTCTCGTTAAAATATTGTCGATATACTTGGCCGTATGTTCTCCGGGTCGGATGCCGGGCACGTAAGCACCGCCCTTTTTCAGATTGTCCGCTACTTCTTTCGGATTAAACATAATTGCCGTGTAGAAAAAACAGAAGAACACAATTAGCACAGTAAACAACAATATATTCAGCGGCTGGCCTGGGCCGATCCACAAAGCCACGTCCTGCAGCCACTCAAACCCCTTGTGCTGTCCGAACATCTGCGCAACGGTTGCCGGAAACAGCAATAGACTGCTCGCAAAAATTGCGGGAATAACACCAGAAACATTCACTTTTAACGGCAAATGTGTGCTTTGACCTTGATACACCTTACGGCCAACCTGCCTGCGCGCATAATTCACGGTAATGCGACGTTGCCCGCGCTCAATGTAGACGATGCCATAAATCAATGCCGGCACACCGACAGCAATCGCAATAAGCAACAAAATGTTCAAATCACCTTGTCGAGCTTGCTCAAGTGACTGACCAATTGCAGCAGGTAAGCCAGCAACAATCCCTGCAAAAATCAACATAGATACGCCATTGCCAATACCACGTTCCGTAATCTGCTCGCCCAACCACATCATAAACATTGAGCCGGTAACCAGTGAGACAGCCGCCAATACATATACGCTCAAGCCTGAAGCATAAAGGGCATTACTACTAGCAAGACTGCTTACCATACCTACTGCCTGCACTGCCGCCAATGCAACTGCCGCATAACGAGTGTATTGGTTTATTTTACGCCTACCCTGCTCACCTTCTTTTTTAAGCTGCTCGAGCTGCGGAACAACCGCTGTCAGCAATTGCAAAATAATCGATGCGGAAATATAAGGCATTACACCAAGCGCCAGAACACTCATGCGCTGCAATGCACCGCCAGAAAACATATTTGCCATGCCAAAAATCGTATTCTGGGTCTGGTTAAAAACATGCGCCAGCTGTCCCGGATCGATACCAGGGACAGGGATATGGCTGCCAATCCTATAAACGATGATCGCCAGAAAGAGAAATCGAAGGCGAGCCCACAACTCACCTAATCCCTTTTGGTTACCCATCATCTGCGCTGCAGGAGTGGCCACTAATTTATGCCTCTACCTTGCCGCCAGCAGCTTCAATTGCTTTGCGAACACCTTCCGTTACAGGTAGGCCTTTAACGGTAACAGCTTTATTCAGTTCGCCAGAAAGGAAAATTTTGGCGCGCTTGATATTTCCATTCAGCAAATTGGCGGCTTTCAATGTTTCGATTGTAACGATATCGCCTTCAACTTGATTCAATTCCGCCAAGCGAACTTGTGCAGTTGTCCGGCTTATACGTGACACGAACCCGTACTTTGGCAAGCGCTTTTGCAAAGGCATCTGACCACCCTCAAAACCAGGGCGCACATTGCCGCTCTTACGTGCCTTCTGACCCTTATGGCCACGTCCACAGGTTTTTCCCAAACCACAACCAATACCACGACCCACGCGCAACTTAGGCGTTTTGTGGCCAGGCGCCGGACTAAGACTGTTCAGATGCATTTTCAGTTCTCCACTCTAACAAGGTAGTTAACCTTGTTTACCATACCCCGATTTGACGGAGTATCCTGAACTTCTACGGTATGGCCAATACGGCGCAGACCCAGACCACGCACACACGCCTGATGGTTTTTCAAACGACCAGCCGTACTCTTAATTTGTGTCACCTTAATCATGTTCGCCATATCTACACCTTGCTATCAATTCAACGAGCGCTTCGTATCAATTACGAATCTCATCTATTGTCTTTCCACGTTTAGCGGCAATTTCGTCTGGTGAACGCATCGATTTCAAACCGGTAATCGTAGCGCGAACGACATTTACTGGATTGGTTGATCCGTAGCACTTAGCCAGAACGTTATGCACACCGGCCAACTCCAGCACCGCACGCATTGCACCACCTGCAATTACGCCCGTACCTTCCGATGCTGGCTGCATATAGATATTTGCAGCTCCGTGACGAGCCTTTACGGGATAAAAAAT
The DNA here is from genome assembly GCA_035430165.1 of Pseudomonadales bacterium. Classification (GTDB taxonomy): domain Bacteria; phylum Pseudomonadota; class Gammaproteobacteria; order Pseudomonadales; family UBA7239; genus UBA7239. Next base: position 35,758 of record DAOMGE010000009.1, read on the forward strand.
CGTATTCCCGTTGAGATCAACCGTAATCATATTTCTACGGGCAGACTCCATGGCTTTTTGTATTGCAGTTGGAACTTCGCGAGCTTTCCCGCGACCAAATCCCACCTTGCCTTTCCCATCTCCTACCACTGTAAGCGCAGTGAACGAGAACGTACGACCACCCTTGACAACCTTGGCTACGCGGTTCACCTGAACCAGCTTTTCCATCAGGCCGTCAGAGTTCTTGTCTTTGTCTTTATGTTCAGGGAGTGCCATTAGCGTACCTTTAAAAAACCTTTATTAATGTGTGCCGATCTTAGAACTCAAGACCACCAGAACGAGCAGCATCTGCCAGCGCCTTCACACGACCATGGTATTTAAATCCACTGCGATCGAATGCAACCTTGGTAACACCGGCCGCCTTTGCACGCTCAGCAACCAACGCACCAACACTTGCGGCGGCGGCAGCATTACCCGTAGCTCCAACCCGCAAACTGGCATCTAGTGTTGAGGCTTGGGCAACAATACGATTGTCTTCTGGCGCAATTACTTGCGCATAAATATGGCGAGGCGTGCGATGCACACTGAGACGAAAAGCACCCTGTTCACGAATTTTCATTCGTGTCGACTTGGCGCGGCGTATACGGCCTGTTTTCTTTGCGTTCATCTGTCTATACCTTATTTCTTCTTGGCTTCTTTACGGTGAACAACTTCGTCGGAATAACGCACGCCTTTACCTTTATATGGTTCTGGCGAGCGATAGGCGCGAATCTCAGCTGCAACTTGCCCGAGTAACTGCTTATCTGTACTTCTGAGCAAAATTTCAGTCTGTGTTGGTGTTTCAACCGAAACTCCAATAGGCAACTCATAGTCAATCGGATGCGAATAACCCAACGTCAAGTTCAGCGTGCTTCCTGTGGCTTTTGCACGGTAACCCACGCCAACTAGCTCAAGCTTACGCTCAAAACCTGCACTTACGCCTTTCACCATATTGGCAACCAGCGAGCGCGTTGTGCCCGCCATCATGCCAGCTCCCTTCATGCCTTCACGCGGCTTGAAGTTCAGAACCTTATCATCCTGCACAATCTCGACCGAGGAATGCACCGGCATAGATAATTCACCCTTTCCGCCTTTCACGGTGATTTGATCTGATGCCAGAACAACGCTTACGCCGCTGGGCAGTTCAACCGGATATTTTGCAACTCTGGACATGACTCTACCCTTAGAACACTGTGCACAAAATTTCGCCGCCAATATTGGCCTTACGAGCAGCGCGATCAGTCATCACGCCTTTACTGGTCGAGACAATGGCAACGCCCAGACTGTTAGCAACAGTCGGCAATCCATCCTTACCGCGATAACTACGGAGGCCTGGACGGCTTATTCGCTTGATGGCATCAATAACTGGCCTACCATCATGGTATTTCAACTCAATGCTCAGTTCTGGTTTAGCACCGGAACTAATGCTGAAATCAGCAATATAACCCTCTGACTTCAGAACCTCGGCAACTGACACCTTAATTTTTGATGAAGGCATAGATGTCGATGTCAAATGAGCCATTTGTGCATTGCGAATTCGCGCAATCATGTCGGCCAATGGATCTTGCATACTCATGAAACTGCTCCTCTTACCAACTGGCTTTCACTAAACCCGGAACGTCACCCTTCATAGCGTGCTCACGGAGTTTTATACGGGACAAGCCAAATTTACGGTATACGGCGTGTGGACGACCGGTCAAGCGACAACGCGTCTGTTTGCGCACAGGACTTGCATCACGAGGCAACTTCTGCAGCTGAACTTGCGCAGCCCAGCGATCCTCATCTGAAGTTTTTGGATTGGCGATAGTCGCCTTGAGAGTCGCGCGCTTATCGGCGTACTTAGCCACAGTTTTTGCACGCTTCTTTTCGCGCTCTATCATTGAAAGCTTTGCCATTGTCTCAGCTATCCTCTTTAAAAACTCTGATCAACCTTTGAATGGAAAGTTGAATGCCTTAAGAAGCGCACGACCTTCATCATCTGTTTTGGCTGTTGTAGTAATCGCTATATCCAGACCGCGCAATGCATCAATCTTGTCATAGTCGATTTCTGGGAAAATTATTTGCTCAGTAACACCCATTGAGAAATTCCCACGACCATCAAACTGTTTGGGGCTGATACCGCGAAAATCGCGAATACGCGGAATAGCAACCGTAATCAGCCGGTCCAGAAACTCATACATACGCTCACTACGCAGTGTAACCTTACAACCGATTGGCCAACCTTCCCTTACCTTGAAGGCCGCAATAGATTTGCGCGCTTTGGTTATAACAGCTTTCTGACCGGAAATCTGCTCAAGGTCGCGCACAGCATTTTCGAGCACTTTTTTATCAGCAAGCGCTTCACCAACACCCATATTAATGGTGATCTTGGTGATCTTCGGCACTTCCATGACACTCTGTACGCCCAACTCTTCTTTCAGCCTTGGGAGAATTTCTTTTTTGTAAACTTCTTGGAGCCTAGCCATTACCGTTTCACCTTTTCAGCTTACGAGCCTACAACTTCGCCATTGGACTTGTACACACGTACTTTTTTACCAGCCAGATCCCTAAACCCAACGCGATCAGCTTTACTGGTTACAGGATTGTAAATAGCAACATTCGACACATCGATTGGCGCTTCGCGCTCAACAATACCACCCTGCACACCAAGCTGCGGGTTTGCTTTAGTATGTTTTTTAACAATATTCACGCCTGCAACAAGTACGCGATTATCATCAAGCACACACTGAACAGCACCCCGCTTGCCTTTATCCTTTCCCGTGATCACAATCACTTGGTCATCTTTTTTAATCTTACGCATAACCTTTACCTCCTCCGGCTCAAAGCACTTCTGGTGCCAGAGAGATGATTTTCATGAATTTGTCACCACGGAGCTCGCGTGTTACAGGCCCGAAAATGCGAGTACCAATCGGAGCCTGCTGGTTATTAAGCAACACCGCAGCATTATCATCAAACTTAATCAGCGACCCATCTGTGCGACGGACACCTTTTTTGGTGCGAACCACGACAGCTGTCATCACTTGGCCTTTTTTTACCTTGCCGCGCGGAATTGCATCTTTCACACTGACCTTGATGATATCGCCAACACCGGCATAGCGACGATGTGAGCCACCCAGCACCTTGATACACATAACACGGCGAGCACCACTATTGTCTGCCACATCCAAATAAGTTTGCGTCTGAATCATCGTCGCGCTCCGAAGCTTATCGCTACTATGTCGTCAGCCACTTAAACAGCAGCTGCACGCTCTTCAATTTTTACCAAAGCCCACGTCTTACTTTTTGACATTGGACGTGTCTCCTTGATAGTCACCAGATCCCCAGTCTTACACTCATTATTTTCATCATGAGCTTTTAACTTAGATGATTTAGTTTCGTATTTTCCATAAACCGGATGTTTTACTCGACGCTCAATCAACACTGTAATGGTTTTATCCATCTTGTCGCTTACTACGCGACCAGTTTTTGTACGTGCAACATTTTGCAGTTCAGTCATATTATTTACCCGCCTTTTCTTTAAGCACGGTCTTGATACGAGCAACGTCATGCCTGCCCTGTTTCAGCAGGTGTGTCTGCGCAAGATTGCCGGTAGCCTTTTTCATTCTCAGCTCGAACTGACCCTTGAACTGCGCGAACAGCTCAGTTTCTAGTTCCTCTACTGTTTTATTTCGAAGATCTGCTGCTTTCATTACATGATCTGCCGTTTAACAAATGTGGTTGTCAGCGGTAATTTTGCCGCCGCAAGTGTCAGCGCTTCACGCGCCAGCTCTTCTGATACACCCTCAACTTCGTAAAGCACTCGGCCTGGCTGGATTTGTGCCACCCAGTACTCGACGCTGCCTTTACCCTTACCTTGACGCACTTCTAAGGGCTTCTGAGTGATCGGCTTATCGGGGAATATCCTGATGAATACACGACCACCGCGCTTCAGACGGCGTGTCAGAGCACGACGCGCCGCCTCAATCTGCCGAGCAGTGATTCGGCCGCGAACTGTAGCCTTAAGACCGTACTCACCGAAACTGACCTTGCTGCCACGCTGGGCAAGGCCGCGGTTACGTCCCTTGAACTGCTTGCGAAATTTGGTTCGCTTGGGTTGCAACATGGCGTATCTTACCCCTGATTAGAAGTCTTCTTTCTGCCAGTAGCGGCTTCCGCCTGCTCGGCAGCGTCAAGGATCTCACCTTTGAAGATCCACACTTTCACACCGATGATCCCGTAAGTAGTCAAGGCTTCAGCAGTGGCATAATCTATATCCGCACGTAAAGTATGCAAAGGCACACGACCCTCACGGTACCACTCAGTCCGAGCAATCTCAGCACCGCCTAAACGACCGGCAACCATGATTTTTATTCCAAGAGCACCCTGACGCATTGCATTCTGTACCGCACGCTTCATCGCGCGGCGAAACATCACACGACGCTCAAGCTGTTGCGCTACGCCCTGAGCAACAAGAGCCGCATCAATATCAGGCTTGCGGATCTCTTCAATATTTATGTGCACAGGCACACCAAGAATCTGAGCCACTTCGTTGCGTAATTTCTCGACATCCTCACCTTTCTTACCAATCACTACGCCAGGACGAGCGGAGTGAATAGTAATACGGGCAGTTTGCGACGGACGCTCAATATCAACGCGACTTACAGAGGCGCTAGCCAGTTTCTTTTGGATATAGGCGCGTGCCTTGATATCCGCCAACAACTTGTCAGCATACGTATCGCTATCGGCATACCACACAGAAGTGTGTTTCTTGATGATGCCCAGGCGGATACCTGTTGGATGTACTTTCTGACCCATTCGCGGTCTCCTGCTTGATTACTTCGCCACAGCCATTAGTTAGTAGCGGCAACTTTCACGGTAATGTGACAAGTGCGCTTCAAAATCCGATCAGCGCGACCTTTAGCTCGCGGCTTGATACGTTTCATCGCAGTACCCTCATCAACGAACGCCGCAGAGACATGCAATTCATCTATATCAGCGCCTTCGTTGTGCTCCGCATTGGCAATTGCAGACTCCAATACCTTTTTAACCAGAACCGCAGCTTTCTTGTCGCTAAAAGCCAGAATATCCAGCGCCTTTTCGACATGTTTCCCGCGTATCTGGTCTACGACCAGTCGAACTTTCTGGGCTGAACTTCGCGCACCGCGCAGTGTTGCTGAAACTTCCATCATCATCACCTCTTAGCGCTTGGCTTTTTTGTCAGCCGCGTGCCCTTTATAGGTACGGGTGACTGCAAATTCGCCCAGCTTATGGCCAACCATTTCTTCTGTAACATACACCGGCACATGTGCACGGCCATTGTGTACAGCAATAGTAAGACCCACCATTTCAGGCATAATCATCGAACGACGCGACCATGTCTTGATCGGACGCTTGTCATTTTTTTCCAGAGCCGTTTCCACTTTCTTGATGAGGTGGAGATCAATAAACGGACCTTTCTTCAATGAACGTGGCACAGGCCTAACCTCTCAATTCTTATTTCTTGTTGCGACGACGAACGATCAGATCATCTGTACGTTTGTTCTTACGCGTTTTGTAACCCTTGGTCGGCGTTCCCCATGGAGAAACAGGGTGACGACCACCAGATGTACGGCCTTCACCACCACCGTGCGGGTGATCGACCGGATTCATTACAACGCCCCGGACAGTCGGACGAATACCGCGCCAGCGTTTCGCACCAGCCTTACCCAAAGAGCGAAGATTATGTTCGCCATTTGAAACCTCACCCAATGTAGCCCTGCAATCTGACAGGATTTTTCTCATCTCACCGCTACGCAAACGCAGAGTGGCGTAAGCACCCTCACGAGCAACCAACTGCGCAGAAGCGCCAGCTGAGCGTGCCATCTGGGCACCTTTGCCCGGCTTCATTTCTATGCAATGCACCGTGGCACCAATAGGAATGTTACGAAGCGGCAATGTATTGCCAACAACGATCGGTGATGCCGAACCGGACTGGATCTTATCACCCGCTTTCAGACCTTTAGGAGCGATAATGTAACGACGCTCGCCATCGGCATAACAAATCAGAGCAATATTAGCGCTACGGTTTGGATCATATTCCAGACGTTCAACTGAACCAACAATACCGTCCTTGTTGCGCTTGAAATCAATGACGCGATAGTGCTGCTTATGTCCGCCACCCTGGTGGCGGACAGTAATGCGACCCATGTTATTGCGGCCACCATTGCTGGATTTTTTCTCTACAAGCGCCGTGTGCGGAGCACCCTTGTGTAAATCAGGATTTACAACACTGACTACAAAGCGACGACCTGGTGATGTGGGCTTTCTTTTAATGACTGGCATAATGCCTCACCTTTCGATTACATACTGGCAAAGTCAATATCATGACCTTGCTCGAGACGAATATAGGCTTTCTTCCAATCGCTACGGCTCACATCACCAAAACGATTGCGCTTTGTTTTGCCCTTCATGCGCATAACACGAACCCGGGCAACTTTGACACTAAAAAGCTTTTCTATGGCACGCTTGATTTCAAGCTTGCTGGCATCAAGAGCCACCTTGAAAACCACCTGATTGCCGCTCTCAGCAACCAGAGTCGACTTCTCCGAGATCTGCGGACCAACCAGCACCTTATAAATGCGCTCTTGATTCATGCGAGCACCTCATCAAATTTTTTCATAGCAGGAACTGTAATCAACACCTTTTCAAAGCGCACCAGACTGACAGGATCAGCCCCATTGACATCACGAACATCAACATGCGGCAAATTTCTTGCTGACAAGTAAAGGTTCTCACTGATCTCATGGGAAACAATCAGCACGCTATCGAGATTCAGCGCGTTCAGCTTTTGCTGTAGTAATTTTGTCTTTGGCTTATCAAGATCAATACTTTCAACGACAACCAATCTGTCCTGACGAGCCAGCTCAGACAAGATGCTCTGCAGTGCTGCACGATACATCTTCTTGTTCAGCTTCTGGCTATGATCCTGCGGGCGAGCGGCAAATGTCACTCCACCTGTACGCCAGATAGGACTGCGCGTACTACCGGCACGTGCACGACCAGAACCTTTTTGTTTCCACGGCTTACGACCGCCGCCACGCACTTCCGAACGATTTTTCTGCGCACGAGAGCCTTGGCGCCCACCGGACAAATAAGCAGTAACAGCCTGATGCACCAGATCTTCATTAAAAGCACGCCCAAATATCGCATCCGATACCTGAACCTTGCCAGCGCTACCACCTTCGAGTGTTGCTATATTTAATTCCACAACCCGCACCTCTCTTAGGAAGCTTTAACAGCTGGGCGAACAATAACGTCACCACCCGGAGCACCAGGAACAGCACCACGAATCAATAACAAGTTACGCTCGGCATCAACACGCACCACCTGCAAATTCTGCACAGTGACTTGCTCGTCACCCATGTGGCCAGCCATTTTCTTACCCTTGAATACACGACCCGGAGACTGATTCTGACCGATAGAGCCCGGAGCACGGTGTGAAAGAGAATTACCGTGTGTCGCATCCTGCATGCTGAAATTCCAGCGCTTGATTACACCCTGAAAGCCTTTGCCTCGTGAGCGGCCAGTCACATCCACCATCTGACCATCCGCAAATGATGCAACCGTCAACTCGGAGCCAACTGCCGGCACATCAGACCCATCAACAGCCAATTCCCACAGGCTGCGACCAGCACCAACATTTGCCTTTGCAAAGTGTCCCGCAGCCGCCTTATTGACACGGGAAGGACGACGAGTCCCAACTGCCACCTGCACGGCAGCATACCCATCAGTTTCTATCGATTTGATTTGAGTGACACGGTTAGGCTCCACCTCGACAACAGTAACCGGAATGGAAACCCCATCTTCAGTAAAAACACGTGTCATGCCGCATTTGCGGCCGACTATACCTTTAACCATTTTCTACCTCTCGTGTACGGGGCTGTTTACCCGCTATGGCCGCCCACTCTTGCAGGCGTTACACCAGGGAACACGCAATGCGTGCTTGTTATATGCGGCCTTTCGACCCCTGTAACACCGCCAGACCCTATACAGACTCGACGGTTTGCGGCGCGCTTAACCGAGGCTGATCTGAACCTCAACGCCTGCCGCCAAATCCAGTTTCATGAGCGCATCCACAGTCTTGTCAGTAGGCTCAACAATGTCCAGCATGCGTTTATGCGTGCGGATTTCATACTGATCGCGCGCATCCTTGTTTGCATGCGGAGAAATCAGAACCGTAAAACGTTCTTTGCGCGTCGGCAACGGTATAGGGCCACGCACCTGGGCGCCGGTACGCTTGGCCGTTTCTACAATTTCTTGCGTGGAGGTGTCGATCAGACGATGATCGAAAGCCTTCAGGCGAATTCGGATTCTTTGGTTCTGCATTAGCCAGAAGCTCCAGATAAATCAAATACTTAATGCCATCATTCACTCGCTGCTCTTCGTGTATTTCAGGAGCGGGCAAAAAGGAGGCGCAATTCTAATTACGAAGGCATGACCTGTCAACACCGATAAGAAGATTTTTATTGGGGCAGGCAAAGTCCAGCTCTCGCAATCACCGCGATAACTTAACCGAGCAGCTTCCTTTCTCCGGCCTGCAAGGTCTGCAAGATCAATGTGTTGATCGTCATTGGTCCGACACCACCCGGCACTGGCGTCCACGCACTCGCACGACAGGCCACCGAAGCCATCTCGATATCCCCGACGCCACCGGCGTGGTATCCCGCATCAACAACCACGGCCCCGTCCCTGATCCACGAGCCAGGAATAAACTCCGGCCGACCAACCGCACCCACAACAATATCTGCCTGCTCCACAAGCGCACACAGGTTTTTGGTCTGTGAGTGGCAAATCGTCACGGTGCAGTTTGCATTTAGAAGCATAGCTGCCATAGGCTTCCCGAGGATTGGGCTGCGACCCAACACCACAGCGTGCCTACCCGCCAAGGGGATCTCATACGCTTCGAGTAGCCGCATAATTCCGGCGGGCGTGGCAGACCCATACGCCGACTCACCCATGGCCATGCGCCCGAAACCCAGACAGGTCACACCATCCACATCCTTCTCAAGCGCTATGGCATCAAAACAGGCTCGCTCATCGATTTGTTGAGGTACAGGGTGCTGCAACAGTATTCCGTGTACATTGGGATTCTGGTTGAGTGCGTGGATCTGCGCCAGCAACTGCGCGGTCGTTGTGGATTGCGGCATTTCAATCGCCATAGAATCCATACCTACTCGCTGGCAGGCATTTCCTTTCATGCGGACGTACGTAGCTGATGAGGGATCATCCCCAACAAGGATAGTGGCAAGAATAGGCGTAGCGCCGCCCGAACAGGCTTTCAGTTTTTCCACTCGCGCCCGGATAGCTGATTCGGTTTCTTCGGCAATTTTTTTTCCGTCAAGGACTACAGCAGCCATTTGCACTCTCTTTCACTATCCGCATGGAAAATACAGGCACTTATTGTGCCCGATTTGCTGCGCATTCCATAGCTTCTCGTTTACCCCGATGGCACCACCCGCTACAATAGCCGCCCTTGCAACCACCCCTCCGTGATTCACATGCAGCCGATGCTGAACATTGCCTTACGCGCTGCGCGTCAGGCCGGCGAACATATCGTACGCGCCTCTGATCGCCTCGACACCGTTGTTGTTACTGAAAAAGGCACAAACGACTACGTTACCGAAATTGACAAGGCCGCCGAAGACATCATTATCAGCCTGCTGAAAAAGACTTATCCTGACCACGGATTTCTGGCCGAAGAGAGCGGCGCCTACAACAGCGGCAGTGATTATTGCTGGATCATCGACCCCCTCGATGGCACCACCAATTTTGTACGCGGCATCCCCCATTATGCGGTATCCATTGCTTGCCAGTACCAGGGCCGACTGGAGCATGCTGTCATTTACAATCCAGTCACTCGTGAGGAATTTACCGCCAGCCGCGGACGTGGAGCACAATTGAACGGCAGGCGCATACGTGTTTCCGGTCGCACCCAACTTGACGGCGCCTTGCTTGGCACAGGGATACCTTTCCGTCGCCACCAGAGTGAAAAACTGCCTGGCTATCTTGATGCTCTGGGAGAACTCGCCAAACAGACGGCCGGCATTCGGCGCGCCGGTTCAGCAGCACTCGATCTGGCGTATGTCGCTGCCGGTCGTTTCGATGCCTTCTGGGAAATGGGTCTACAGCCATGGGACATGGCTGCGGGCATATTATTAATCCAGGAAGCAGGCGGACTGATCAGCGACTTTGCTGGCGGCAACCAGTTCCTTGAGAGCGGTAACATTGTTTGCGGCAATCCCAAATGCTTCAAGCATGTACTGAAGGTGGTCAACAGTCATCTGGTCTGACCAAAACGGACAGCCTGACCTTCGCACAATGCAGCCAGCTGCTTCTCTGCTTCTTCCAGTCGACTCCTTGTCTTTGACAGCACATTACACTGGGCATCAAATTCACTGCGACTGACCAGATCCAGTCGCGCCAGCGCCGATTGCAGTAAAGCATGCAGGATTTTTTCCAACTCCTCACCCGGCAGAGACTGGGATCCCAACTGCTCTTGCAATTGCGCGGAGAGCTTCGCCAGAAGATCCCCCGGTATTTTGATAGCCATAAACAACCCCTTATACAAGCGACCCCACTATAACCAGCCAGGCCGATTCTGCAAATCGAGCAACACCGGATACGCACCACCCTGATATCCATCGCGCCACTTTGGTGCACTGTAATGCAGATATCCGTCAAAACAGCAATCCTTAAAATCACATTTTTTTCATATTTCCGTCACAAATCCTTGCTATGCAGCTGTAAATCTTGGCACAATTCGCTCTGGCACGTACTTTGTATGGGGAGTGCCGTGGTCGCGCTCCTATCTATGCGGCTTTTTATTTTTTATCACCCTCGAGGAGTGAACACATGAAAACATTGGCAAAAGCAGTAGCGATCAGCTCACTGGTACTGGCTGGCTCGCAAGTTATGGCAGAAGACGTTGGCCAGGGCTTTGATGTAAGCGCAAACGTTGGCGTAGTTTCTGATTACGTTTTCCGTGGTCTTTCACAAAGCAACGGCAACACTGCCATTCAGGGCGGTATTGATGTCAAGCATGCTTCAGGTGTCTACGCGGGTACCTGGCTGTCCAGCCTCAGCGGTAACAGCAGTGCAGCTGTTGGTAATGCCGAGCAGGATCTGTATGTTGGTTATGGCTACAAGCTGAACGATGACGTGTCATTTGACCTGCGCGTGACTCAGTTTGATTACATCAATGCCAGCACCGCTAACTACTATGAAACCCATGCTAGCGCGACTTTCTACAACATCACTCTTGGCACTGATTACAGCAACAACATTCAGGGTACTGGCGACAATTCAGCCAAAGTTACGGACAACAATGCCATCCACTACTATGGCAGCTACACCTATACTTTCCCGATGGAAATTGTCGGCACCGCAACTATCGGTCATGTTGACCTGCATGACAAAAATATTTTGTTGACTGCTGAAGATTCATACAATTACTGGAATCTTGGCGTGAGCAAGAAACTGGTTGGCATTAACTGGGGTGTGAGCTACAACAACAACAATATCAGCATCAAAGAGTGTGGCGGATCAAACATGTGTGACAGCACATGGGTGTTCTCTGCCAACAAATCCCTGTAAGTTTTTCACCTTGCAGAAAACGGCTCCTTCGGGAGCCGTTTTTGTTTCCGCACCACTCACGCACCGCAATTGCCCACACTCCGCAATATTGCACCGCAATGGTGCCAACAGTCTCACCAGCCCGTATCTCGCAACCAAAACAATAATTCAACTAGCTGAATAAAAAGGACTTTTACAATCTGGCACAAAATCCGCTTTAAAACTCCCATCCAGGATGGCGCAGGTGCTGACATTGGTCCCGAGACCAGTACGGCGAAACAGGAAAGTCAATTACTGAGGAGAGTTTCATGAAACTGGTAACAGCCATAATCAAACCGTTCAAGCTGGATGACGTGCGTGAAGCACTGTCAGACATCGGGGTACAAGGTGTCACCGTTAGCGAAGTCAAGGGATTTGGCCGCCAGAAGGGCCATACGGAACTGTATCGCGGCGCCGAATATGTCGTCGACTTCCTGCCCAAGGTAAAGCTGGAAATTGCCATTGGCAATGAACAGGTCGACGCCGTGATCGAGGCCATTACCAAGGCCGCCAACACCGGAAAAATTGGTGACGGCAAGATCTTTGTCATGAACCTGGAAGAAGTCATCCGCATACGTACCGGTGAAACCGGCAACGCTGCTGTCTGATCACTGACCACAACGATCGAAACCCCGGAGGTTACCGTGAAAAAACTCTTATTGATCCTGAGTATGTGCAGTGTGCTGTTTGCGCTGCCAGGGTGGTCTGATGAGGCCGCCAGTACCGCTACTGATGTCGCTGCAGCCGTGACCGCTGCTGTCACGCCTGCCCCAACGGCCAACAAAGGGGATGACGCATTCCTGATGATGTCATCTGCGTTCGTTATCCTGATGTCCGTACCTGGACTTGCCTTGTTTTACGGCGGTCTGGTACGCAAGAAAAACATGCTGTCAGTACTGATGCAGGTGTTCACTATCTTTTCGATGATCACTGTGTTGTGGGTGGTGTATGGCTATTCAGTGGCCTTTACCGAAGGCACGCCCTTCTTTGGTTCTCTCTCCAAGGTCATGTTGCACGGTGTGACACCGGATTCGATGGCAGCTACCTGGAACAAGGCCACATTTATCCATGAATTTATCTACGTAGCCTTCCAGGGCGCATTCGCTGCCATTACCTGCGGCTTGATCATCGGCTCCTTTGCCGAACGCGTGAAGTTTTCTGCGGCACTGTTGTTTACCGTTCTGTGGTTTACCTTTGCCTATCTGCCGGTCTGCCACATCGTCTGGTACTGGGATGGCCCGAACAGCATCGTCGATGCTGATACGCTTGCCATCGCCACTGCCAAAGCCGGCTACATGTTCCAGAAAGGTGCTCTCGATTTTGCTGGCGGCACGGTAGTACACATCAATGCTGCTGTAGCTGGCCTGATTGGCGCTTACTTTGTGGGCAAACGTCGTGGCTACGGCAAAGAAGCCATGTACCCCCACAGCCTGACCATGACCATGATCGGTGCCTCGCTGCTGTGGTTCGGCTGGTTTGGCTTCAACGCCGGCTCTGCGCTGGAAGCGAATGGCACTGCAGGCCTCGCGTTCATCAATACCTGGTTAGCAACAGCGGCGGCTGCCATGTCATGGCTGCTGGCTGAGTGGATCCTGAAAAAACACCCGTCACTGCTGGGCGCTGCTTCTGGTGCAGTCGCTGGTCTGGTTGCCATCACCCCTGCTTGCGGCTTCGTCGGCGTGGGTGGTGCACTGGTCATCGGCTTGCTGGCTGGCGTGATCTGTCTCTGGGGCGTTACCGGACTCAAAAGCTTGCTCGGCGCTGACGATGCACTTGATGTCTTCGGTGTCCACGGCGTGGGCGGTATCCTCGGGGCATTGTTGACCGGTGTTTTCGCAGCTCCTTCGCTGGGCGGCACAGGCATCTGGGACTATGTGGCGAATGCGGCCAGCCCTGACTACTCCATCAGCGGACAAGTCCTGATTCAGGCTGAAGGTATCCTGACTACCATCCTGGTATCCGGTGTTGTCTCTGTCATCGCTTACAAACTGGTGGATTTGCTGGTAGGTCTGCGCGTAGACGAGGAACAGGAAGTGATGGGCCTCGACGTCAGCTCACATGGCGAGCGCGCCTACAACGACTGATCCCTTCTCTCTCCACACCGGGGCTGACGCCCCGGCTTTTACTACCTTTCGGGCGCCCTTCAACAGGCGCCCTTTTTTTCGCTTACTGTTTTCCTATTTGCCACCACCCATCTGTGCATAGAGTGCGGGGTCTATCTTCAGGAAGATCGCTTCGCCTTCTGCATAAAGCACGCCGTCGCTGTCTTTCAGCGTGCAGTGCATGAACACCTTGCGACGCTCTTCACCGGTCAGGCGCACCTGGTAGGTCAGTTCACGATTGAGCGGTACCGGCATGCGGTAAATGGTTTTCAGCGTGCCCGTCATGGCCGGCACATCAAGGCCACTGTGCGAAACGCCGATGCCAAAGGCTTCGTCCATGTAGGCAGCGATATAGCCACCGTGTACCAATCCTGGCGGCCCCTCAAACGCGGGGCCAAAGGTCACCACCGCATCCAGATATCCTTCGCCCTGGAAATATTTTGCCGGTGCTGCCAATGCGTTGCAGTTGCCGCTTATAGGCCGGTAGGACAGCGAGTTTTCTGCACCGTAGTCATACCCGGTACCCGCTTCACTTTCCCCTTCATCCACCTGGCCAAACGGCCGGGTGCGATCCGGCGCATGCACTTTTTCCATATCATCGGCCAGCATTTCCAGCGTGGATGCCAGCCTTGTCACCTCATGCGCGGGCAATTGCTTGCCGACCAGTGTGTGGTTAAGGCGGCGCAATGCGTTCGCAACGCGATCAGAATCGCCATCAATCATGGCGTTGATAGGCAGGGCGTGTTCAGTCATGGCATGGACTCCGGATCAGGATGGCAAATTATATGACGGGACCGGCACCAGATAGTCAATATTTACTGACTACTTTTGCGGCAGGATAGCCCGGTGCGGCCGCCCTGCCGTCGATGCTATGCTGGACGGCGAAGTAATCGACTGGATCAAGGAGCAACCGATGTCTGTCTTTCATCCACCCGTGCGCGATATCCGCTTTGTCCGCAACGAATTATTCGATTTCCCCGCGCTATACCAGACCATGCCGGATTGCAGCGACGCCACGCAAGACACACTGGACGCCATACTTGATGAACTCGCACGCTTCTGCGCAGAAGAACTGGTGCCGTTGTACCGTGTCGGCGACACCGAAGGCTGCACCTGGTCAGCCGATGGCGTAAAAACGCCCACTGGCTTTAAAGAAGCCTACGCAAAATTTGTCGAGGGCGGCTGGCCATCCCTGTCAGCACCACTCGCTGTCGGCGGCCAGGGCTTGCCTGAATCCATGGGCATCCTGATGAATGAATTGCTCGGTCAGGCCAACTGGGCCTGGGCGATGTACCCCGGCCTTTCCCACGGTGCCAAACACACGCTGCAGGCACACGGCACCGCCGAGCAGCAACGCATCTATCTCAGCAAACTCGTGTCGGGCCACTGGAGCGGCACCATGTGCCTGACCGAACCACACTGCGGTTCGGATCTGGGGCTGCTGAAAACACGTGCAGAAATGCAATCCGATGGCACATATAAAATCACCGGCACCAAGATTTTTATTTCTGCAGGCGAGCACGATATGAGTGAAAACATCGTGCATATCGTGCTGGCACGTTTGCCGGATGCTCCTGCCGGTACCAAAGGCATTTCACTTTTCATCGTGCCGAAATTCTTGCCGGATGCCAACGACGAAAAAGGCGAGCGCAATCTGGTCACCTGTGGATCGCTGGAACACAAGATGGGTATCCACGGCAATGCTACCTGCGTCATGAATTTTGATGGCGCAACCGGATTTCTCATCGGCGAGCCCAATCGCGGACTGAATTGCATGTTCACTTTCATGAATGCAGCGCGCATCGGCACCGCCATCCAGGGCATCGCCCATGCAGAGCGCGGCTTCCAGGGTGCGCTCGCTTACGCAAAAGAGCGTTTGCAGATGCGCTCGTTATCCGGCCCGAAAAATCCGCAAGGTGTTGCCGATCCGATTATTGTGCATCCGGATGTGCGTCGCTTGTTGCTGACAGCAAAAGCCTTTGCCGAAGGCGGACGTATGCTGGTGCACTATCTCGCACGCGAACTGGATCTGGTGCAACACGGCACTGATAAAGCGGCGCGTGATCTCGCGGAAAACCGGTTGGCATTGTTAACACCGATCGCCAAGGCGTTTATCACTGAAACCGGATTTGAAGCAGCCAATTGCGGCATGCAGGTTTTCGGCGGTCACGGCTATATTGCCGAATGGGGCATGGAACAGAATGTCCGGGATTCACGCATCTCGATGCTGTATGAAGGCACCACCGGCATCCAGTCACTGGACCTGATTGCACGCAAGGTGTTACAAAACGGCGGCATCAACCTGAATATTTTTCTCGACGAAATCGACAGCTTCTGCGCAGAAAATCCTGCACACAATGAATTCACAGGACCGCTATCGGAACTCAGCAAGGAATGGCGCACCCTGACCACAGAACTCACCAGTCTCGCGATGCAGAATATGGACGAAGTCGGTGCGGCGGCGGTCGATTACCTGATGTACGCCGGTTACATCACGCAAGCCTGGCTGTGGGCACGCGCCGCCATTCTTGCATCAGGCAAGGGCGATGCCGACGGCGGTTTCTACCAGGCAAAACTTCACACCGCGCGCTTTTATTTTCATCGCCTGCTGCCGCGCACTCGCGCACATCTCGGCAGCTTGCGGGCAGGAAGCTACAGTTTGATGGCGATGCCTGAATCACAGTTTTTCTTTTGATTTTTTTATTTCAGAAATGGACACACCAAGGATTGCCCCATGCAGTACAACGCACCACTCCAACACATGCGCTACCTGTTGAATGATGTATTCAACGCTGAAAAACACTGGGTGGAAATGCCATTTTTTGCATCGATTGATGCAGGAACAGTCGACGCCATTCTCGAGGAAGGTGCGAAGCTGTGCAGTGAAGTGATTGCCCCGCTGAACCGAAGCGGTGATGAAGAAGGTGCACGTATTGAAAACGGCAAGGTGAGTACACCGAAAGGATTTCGCGATGCCTACAGACTGGTTGCGCAGGGTGGCTGGGTCGGGTTGGGCGGTGATCCCGCCTACGGCGGACAGGGTTTACCCAAAATGCTGACCGTGCTGTTTGAAGAAATGCTCTACAGCGCGAACAACGCTTTCACGTTGTATGTAGCACTCACGAGCGGGGCAACACTTGCCATCCACGCTCACGCAAACGAACAATTGAAAAAAATGTATCTGCCAAAAATGTACAGTGGCGAATGGGCAGGTGCGATGTGCCTGACCGAACCTCACTGCGGCTCTGACCTGGGCCTACTGAAAACCCGTGCAGTACCACAAGAGAATGAAACCTACAAAATCAGCGGCACCAAAATTTTTATCACCGGCGGCGACCACGACCTGACAGATAATATTGTGCATCTCGTGCTCGCAAGATTGCCGGATGCGCCTGCAGGCCCGAAAGGAATTTCATTATTCCTGGTGCCAAAATTCCTGCCGGATACAAATGGCAATGCCGGCACAAGAAACGCAGTCGCTGCCAGTGCGCTCGAACATAAAATGGGTATTAAAGCGTCTGCAACCTGTGTGATGAATTTTGATGACGCCACAGGTTGGCTTGTCGGCAAACCGCACCAGGGACTGGCAGCCATGTTCACCATGATGAATTACGAACGCCTGTCGATTGGCCTGCAAGGTATCGGCTGCGGTGAAATGTCATACCAGAACGCGGCGCGTTACGCGAAAGATCGCCTGCAAGGCCGCGCACCGCACGGTGTAGCCAATCCACAAGGCATTGCCGATCCGATCATCCATCACGCCGACATACGGCGTATGCTGTTGACACAACGCGCCTACAATGAAGCCGGCCGTGCGTTTGCTGTGTATGTCGGCTTGCAACTGGATCTCGCCAGACATCATCCCGAAAAACCGGTGCAAGACAAAGCCACCCAACGCGTCGCCTTGCTGACGCCGGTTGCAAAGGCATTTTTTACCGACAAGGGTTTTGAAGCCTGCGTGCTGGGACAACAGGTTTTTGGTGGCCATGGCTACATCCGCGAATGGGGACAGGAACAACTGGTGCGAGATGCACGCATTGCACAGATCTACGAAGGCACCAACGGCATACAGGCGCAAGACCTGCTCAAACGGAAAGTGCTGGCAAACGATGGAAAGTGGATGCGTGAATTTATCCTGGAAATGGAACAGGATGTGATGAACCAGCATCCGATGTTTACAACTGAAGAGGATGCCGTACTCGCCGCCTGCTCAACACTACGCGAACTGACATTGTGGCTGGTGAAGCAAGACAAACGCGACGCGGATTTGTGCGGCAGCGCCGCCTGCGATTACCTGCATGTCGTCGGTCATACCATTTATGCCTGGCTGTGGCTGAAACTGGTTGCCAGCAAGCCAACCGACACGGACCAGCATATTGTCGGGCGATTTTATCTCGGGCGACTATTGCCACAAATCCATGCACTGGATCGTGCTATCCGCAGCGGCGCTGATCTTGTTATGGATTTACCTAATGAAAAATTCTGACGGGCGCACCACTGTGCCTCAGTGCGCCTTGATCTTGCCCAGCCATTCGAACAAAGCCGCATTGTCTTTTTCAGTTAGCGGCATCAGCGGCGGCATGGCCGCGAGGGTGCGCTGCGAAATCGACGGCTGTTCTGTCTGCATGTTTTTCGGCATCAGGAATACATTCGGTTTCGGAATGTTGTACTGGTAATAACCCTGCGCATCCTCATGCGCATTCATCAGCGCCACAATTTCCTTAGAGTGATAACGCAGCACAGGCCCCCTGATTGCAGTTTCGCTGTGACAACCCGCACAAGCCTCATGCCTGAGCGGTTCGCGCTCATATTCCGTCAATTGGGGCTGACCTGCCGGCCAATCGGTTGTAACCGGCCCATACGCCAATACGCGGCGATTCATTGCTTCCATCAACTGCCGGTCACTTGCCGATAAATCCGGAATCGTCTCCCAGCGCCGTGGCCGCAATCGCAACGGGCCAGATACATGACATTCAAAGCAACCGCTGATAGCTGCATCCTCGAATGCATTGCGGTTGCGGGAGGTCAATGGCGACAAATAACGCTTGGGATTCCTGAAAATATAACGGAAGGTTTCGTCGGGCTTGCTGAAAAAATAACTCCTGTACGGCAACACTGACTTGTCGACTGCAATCACAAAATACACCAGATTGGGAAAACGATTGCCAGCCAGTATTTTTTGTACGTCGTAGAAAATTTCATCGAGTGCCGCCTGCCGCAATACCCATATATCCAGATCACCATCATCAAGATACCCGATCTTGTTAAACAGGAAATTCTGGTAAGAGAGAAACGACACAGCCGGCGCGAGATCCAGTGCATTTTCCTGTAGATCCAGATGACTCAACCTGGCCAGAATTTCAGCGCGCCGGGTCTGGTCACCTGTCAGTAGTACAGGCCTGGACACCATGATATTTCTGCTTGCGCTTGCAGAAGGCTCCTTCACCACATCGCGGTTGCAGTTAACGGAAACATGCTGCCATCGTGCCAGACTTTCTTTGTCCAGTGACTGGCCTTCAGCAACCAGCAGGTAATCAATAAGCTCGCTGATATTGTTATCTGCTGCGTTATCACCTGCCACTTCAGTCGCAGCCGCCGTGCGTTGTGCCCAGGAAGGCATGGGAAAAGCGGCATTGCCATCGCGCACCAGACGACTTACGCGCGCATATTCCTCTGCAAAATCGCGATAGAACTGACAGGACTGCGCCACATCATGCACATGACCGGCTGTGCGTGCCTGCATGGATTCCCTGTCCTGCAAGATGGCGGCAAGCGCGCGCAGTCGTGTCAGGATACGTGAACGCGGCGGCATCTCGAAGCCGCGATTTTCGCCATCCTGCACAACCTTGACCTGCGGTGCATGACAGGCCGTGCAACCGGAACTTTCAAACAATTGCTGGCCACGTGAAAAGGCTTCATCGGCAAGAACAGGCTGCAAAAAAATACAAACCGATACGACACTACCTATGGCACTGCGAAACCAGACAAGCCATGGCAACAGCACAATGCCTGCTGTTTTCCGCAGGCACGATTTGCTACTTGTGATTACCCCGTACCTGCGCATGCCGGATGAACACTGTTGATGCCCGTGATTTTTCGAGTATACCCCCCGCTTTGGCCGATTCAAACTCACGCATGCTGCGAGGATGGCATGCTAGAATCCTGCGCAATTGAAAGAGGACAACACAATGCGCGATTACTGGATTGCCCCATCCATCCTCTCCGCAGATTTTGCCCGACTGGGCGCTGATGTCGATGCCGTGCTGCAAGCTGGCGCAGACGTGGTGCATTTTGACGTGATGGACAATCACTACGTACCCAATCTCACGATCGGTCCCATGGTGTGCAAAGCCCTGCGCAACTACGGTGTAACAGCACCTATTGATGTACACCTGATGGTAAAACCGGTAGATCGCCTGATCGGTGATTTTATCGAAGCGGGTGCATCCTTCATCACATTCCATCCGGAAGCATCCGAACACATAGACCGTTCATTGCAACTCATCCGTTCTGGCGGCTGCAAGGCCGGTCTTGTGTTGAATCCTGCCACTTCACCCGATTGCCTGAAATACGTGATGGATAAACTGGACATGGTTTTGCTGATGTCGGTAAACCCCGGATTTGGCGGCCAATCCTTTATTCCATCCACGCTGGATAAATTGCGCGAGGTACGGAAATTGATTGATACAAGTGGATGCAATATCCGACTCGAAGTTGACGGCGGTGTCAGTGAAAAAAATATTGCCGAAATTGCCAGGGCTGGCGCGGACACCTTTGTCGCCGGCTCCGCCATTTTTGGCAAACCGGATTACAAGGCAGTAATTGACGCAATGCGCAAGGAATTGGCGCAGGTATAGACTGGCAGCGACCAAAACAGACAGCCCCCTAACCAGGAACATGCCATGACAGACATCAAACCCTACAGTGAAGGCCAGGAAAAATTCGGCACATGGCTGATCAAGAATATCGGCAAATGGCAGGTATCTGTTTATCGCGCCACCGGCGGTCGACTCTGGAATAAATTCCTTGGCGCGCCAGTTTCCATCCTCACCAGCATCGGTCACAAATCGGGCGAGGTGCGCCGCACACCGTTACTGTTTCTGGAACAGGGAGAAAAAGTGGTAATCGCTGCATCCAAGGGCGGCATGTCCAAACCACCGGTGTGGATGTTCAACCTGAAAGCCAACCCGGATTGTGAAATCCAGATTGGCCCGCGCAACCGCTTGATGCGCGCGCGCATTGCCAACGAGGAAGAAGAAAAAGCGTTGTGGCCGGAGCTGACAAAAATCTACGCCGATTTTGATGAATACCGCGCCCGTACAGAAGGCGTGCGCCACATTCCGTTGTTTATTCTGGAACCGCGCTAACCGGTGTTGCCAACTGCAGGCGGCAGCGCTGGTCACCTGCAGTTCTCGCCCATAACTGCAAACTGTCGAGTGACACCGTGCGCGGCAGGTGTGTGTACAACACCGTCTGATCCACACCCAGGAAACGCGCCGGCAATAGCAATAACCAATCCTGCAGCGATATTTCATTTAACCGCAACTGCCAGCCTTTCATCCGCACACGTTCAGCCACTACGGCACCAGCATAGTGTTGGTTCACTGCAGGATCTACGAGAATCCAGTCCTGCAACGCTGAACCATTTGCATCGCTGCCGCGCAACAGGTAATCGACATACGTACCTTTTGTCACAGCAGTGCGTCGCAATACGGTAGCTGCGCACGGCTGCGTTTCCGGCAATGACAGGATGGCAGCGTCATTGTCGCTATAGATATCCATGTCATTCACCTGCAAATAATCATGCTGTTGCTGCAAGGCACTCTCGCCCTGCACCATGGCATTGAGACGCAAGCCGGCAAGATGTGAAAAATTCCCATTGCGTGCAACCACTGCCGACAATTGCATCCTCCCGGCATGATCTGCTGCCACAGCAATCGCAAACAAACCGGCCAGCACCAATGCCGTGCACAGCGAAATAGCTGCCAGATAAAATCCACGCACCGACACATCGGCAATTTTCAGCAGCGACAAAAACCACAGCGGCGCGAGATAAACGTAGAAGCGACTCAGATCCGTATCCGGCGTGAAAAACCGGTAGCGCCCCCACATCACGGTCAGTGCGATGATAAAAAAGTACACCAGCAAAACGTCGCGCAAAGAGGCATCGTGATGTTTTACACAAACCCAGGCTGAATGCAGTGCTGCCAGCGTGACTGCAACACCCAGCCAGCGGCAATCCAGCCACGCACTGAACGGGAAGGACAGGTAACGGAAAAGCAGATCCATGCCGCTCCAGAAAAATGCATTCGGTTGCAGGTGATGGGCAACCGCGAACGCATCGGCAGAATCTGAAGCAACCGGCTTGAGCAACAGCCAGAGCAAGACAGAAAAAAACACATAAAGAATCAGCACCGAAAATCTCTCGCGCCGACACAGCAAATAAAAGCCCAGTGCCAGCAACGAGGCAAGACCCGAGCCGCAAGACAAGACCGCCAGCAATACCAGGCAACAGGCCTTGAGCAATTGGCGTGGCGATAACTGCTGCCCGCGCACATCGCAAACAGAAAATGCCAGCAGGGTAAAAAATATCGCGAAATAATGCTGGACCAGAAAATCCCATTCGATCACCAGCGTCTGCAAGCCGTTAAAAAAAACCAACACTGCCGCAAGGAAAACCGGCACGGGCGAAACAGATGCCAGATCACGGCGTACCAGGAGACACAGCAGCAGCATGTTCGCGCCACACAACATAAACGACAGGCATTTGAGCAACACACCCGAACCGGCAAATAACCCGAAATTCAACCAGAAAAAAAGTTTCGGAATGAAAAGTGTGTGTACACCAGCAAACTGGCGCAGCAGTTCATGCAAGATTGCCCGTGGCGTCGCACTACCCAACTGCTGGTAACCGGCTAGCATGTCCCACATATCGCCAAGAATACCTGGCGCATGCACATGCCATTGCCATGCAGCGGAAACGAGCAACCACAAGGCAACAGACAGCCAACACCCTGCAGGCAATGAAAAATGCCACAAGCCGGGCCGGTTTTGTTCCGGACTAGCCTGTAGCACTGGATTTGGCATGGAGAATCCCGATCAGGATTTGAGATGGCTGGCCATGAATTGCTGGACTGCACCGAGATCATTCGCCAACACTGCACAACGCTCTTCACGTTCAAAGAGATCTTTCATGTGCAACGGCAGTGGCGGATCCTGTGGATAGCCCGCCTTGCGCACTGCTTCCGGGAATTTGGCCGGATGTGCTGTCGCCAGTGTAATCACGGGCACATTTTTTGACTGGCGACATTCGCGTGCAGCCTTCACGCCGATCGCGGAATGCGGATCAAGCAGGTATTCACTCTCACCCAACACATCAGCAATGGTCTTGCACGTCTGTTCATCATCAACCGCCAGACTGGCAAACAATTCACGCGCTTTTGCAAAACGCGCCGCCTCAATTGATACCGCGCCGTTTTTAAAATCTGCCATTAATTTATCAATTGCCGCACCATCGCGGTCGTGTAATTCGAACAACATGCGCTCGAAGTTGCTGGAAATCATGATGTCCATACTGGGCGACAGCGTGTGCATCAAACCGGTTTTTTCCAGTTTGTTGCCACTCATGAAACGGTGCAGGATATCGTTGCGGTTGGTGGCAATAATCAGTTGCTGTATCGGCAGGCCCATGCGCTTCGCCACATAGCCCGCAAAAATATCGCCGAAATTGCCAGTGGGCACCGAGAACTGCATGGCGCGATGCGGTGCGCCCAATTGCACACCAGCATAAAAATAATAAACCACTTGCGCCATGATGCGCGCCCAGTTGATCGAGTTCACCGCCACCAGCGGTTTGCCATTCAGAAAAGATTGATCCGCGAACGAGTCTTTTACCATCTGCTGGCAATCATCGAAATTGCCTTGCACAGCAATGTTGTGGATGTTGTCAGCCAGCACCGTTGTCATCTGGCGACGCTGCACATCTGACACGCGCTGATGCGGATGCAAAATAAAAATATCGATATTCTTGCAGCGACGGCAACCTTCAATCGCCGCCGAACCGGTATCACCGGATGTTGCGCCCATGATCACGACACGCTCATGGCGCTTGGCAAGCACCGCATCCAGTAAGCGGCCGAGCAATTGCAGCGCGACATCCTTGAACGCCAGGGTCGGGCCATGAAACAGTTCAAGCACCCATTCGTTGCTGTCGAGTTGCACCAGCGGCGTCACCGCAGGATGACGAAATGTCTTGTACGTATCGTGAATAATCGCTTCGAGTTCGGGCTGTGGAATACAACCCGCCACAAATGGCGAAATCACTTTGACGGCAACCTCGCTGTAGGACAAACCTGACCACGAGGCGATTTCATCGTGTGAAAATTGCGGATACTGTTCCGGCACATATAAACCGCCGTCGGATGCCAGACCTGCCAATAACACTTCTTCAAAGTTGAGTACCGGCGCTTTGCCGCGTGTGCTTACGTATTTCATCGTTCAGGTTCCCAATGTTTCTACGCGGAGTTTTACTACCGACGCTGCCACAAAATCTTTTGCCTCGATGTTGGCAATCACGGCATTCATGGTGCGTTCCTGCACCACACTGGTGATCAATACGATACTGACTTTCGTTTCGCCGCGTTGCGGTTCGCGCTGGATAATGGCTTCAATGCTGACACCCGCCTTGCTGAGTACTTGTGTCAGTTCTGACATCACACCCGGTTTATCGGCAACCACCAGTCGCAAATAATATGCCGAGTGAATATCGTCAATCGGCAGGATGGTGCGCGCACGAATCGCATCGGGCACAAAACCCATGTACGGCACCGGCAAGTGATTGTCGTGCGCCACAGCACGCGCCACATCGACAATATCGGCAATCACCGCAGAAGCTGTCGGCTCGCTGCCCGCACCGGCTCCGCTGTAAACCGTCGGGCCAACTGCATCGCCCATCACCATCACAGCGTTTTTGGCGCCATCTACTTTTGCGATCAGGCTGTCTTCCGGTACCAGTGTCGGGTTGACGCGCAGTTCGACACCATCTGCTGTTTCACGCGCCATACCCAGATGCTTGATGCGATACCCCAGTTCTTCCGCGTAACGGATATCCTCGAGTGTGATTTTGGTAATGCCTTCGGTGTAGATGCGTTTGATTTCCAGTGGCATACCAAAAGCAATCGACGCGAGGATAACGAGTTTGTGCGCAGCGTCGATGCCTTCAACATCGAAGGTCGGATCAGCTTCGGCGTATCCGAGTGCTTGCGCTTCTTTCAATACATCGGCAAACGCACTGCCTTTGTCGCGCATTTCTGTAAGAATGAAATTGGTGGTGCCATTGATAATACCGGCCACCCATTCGATACGGTTGGCAACGAGGCCGTCGCGCAACGCCTTGATAATCGGGATGCCACCGGCAACGGCCGCTTCATACGCCACCGCGACTTTCTTTTCAGCCGCCGCCGCAAAAATTTCCGCACCGTGATGCGCAATCAACGCCTTGTTCGCAGTGACAACGTGTTTGCCATTGGCGATGGCTTGCATCACCAGGTCGCGTGCCACATCGGTACCGCCAATTAACTCGACCACAATATCCACTGCGGGATCCTTCACGACTGCAAAAATATCGCGACTGGTTTCTACCGCCGTGGTATCGCAACCTTCACGGTCACGACGTGCGCCAATGTGGATGATTTTTACATCACAGCCGGCACGGGCATTGATCAACTCCGCATTGCGCGCCATCACATGGAATACGCCACTACCTACAGTGCCCAGGCCACACAGGCCGACGGTTACTTTTTTCACACAAACCCCTTCACAAAAAAACCGGCTCAAGAGACGTCAAAACAGGGCGGCATTGTAGCGCAGGACGGCAGGCAGTTAGCAGCGCGGGCTCACGATGGCGGCAACGGTACAACTAGTGCGAAACCGGTTTTTTAGCCAGCTTGCGTTGCAGGGTGCGACGGTGCATGCCGAGGGCACGCGCGGTAGCAGAAATATTGTTGTCGCAATCGGCCATCACTTTCTGGATATGCTCCCACTCCAGCCGGTCGACCGACAGCGGTTGTTGTGACAGGGCTGTGCCGACATTGGCTTCCTTGCTGGCCAGGGCCTTGAGGATGCTGTCGGTATCCGCCGGCTTGCACAGGTAATTGATCGCACCCAGCTTGACCGCCTGCACGGCGGTCTGGATGCTGGCATAGCCGGTCAATACCAGGATCTGTAAACCGGGTAATTGCTGCAGCAAGTCGGGAATTAATGGCAAACTGGACTCCCGTGCCAGCTTCAGGTCGAGGATCGCATGGGTGAAAGCCTGCTGGCTCGCCAAGGTCCTCGCCTGGTCGCTGTCTTCCGCCCAGCTCACGTCACAGCCACGTCGACCCAGGGAACGCACCAGCACACTGGCAAACACCGGGTCATCCTCCACCAGCAAGATCTGCATGGCCTGGCTCATGTCGCCACCTCCAGTGGCAGGTGGATACGCGTGGTCGTGCCACCACCCGCGCGACGCTCCAGCAACAGACTGCCGCCGGCACGCTCCAGACTGGCGTGGGACAGCAGCAATCCCAGCCCCATGCCCTTGTCACTGGCCTGCTGCTGGCCGAGTTGCTGCAGGATGTGTTCGCTGACGCCTTGCCCGTCATCCTCGATCACGATGTCCAGTTGCCGGTTGTCCCACTGCACGCTGACCTTCAGCAAGTCACGGCTGGCGTTCGCGGCATTGTCCAGCAGGTTGATCAGCGCCTGCTCGACGGTTAACGGCAACACCGCTTCCAGCGCCGGCCCTGGCACCACGCCGAATATCGCCCTGGCCTCGGGTCGCAACACCTGCCAGTTGCGGATCAGCTGCTGCACGAAAACCTCGACCGGCAAGCGTCGCCTTGCACCGGACTGGTGTTCTCGCGCCGTGTCTGCCAGCTGGCGCAGCGATTGCTGGCAACGCGCCACCTGCCCGGCCATCAACTGCAACTCATCACACAGGGCGGGATTGTCATGATGTTCATGCTGCAGGTCGCCCAGCACCACCGCGAGGCTGGACAAAGGTGTGCCCAATTCATGCGCGGTACCCGCTGCCAGGGTGGCAACCGCCATGATGTTTTCATCCACCAGTTGCTGCTCTCGCAAGGCATTGATGCGGTCGCGCTGGCTGCGCACCGTGGCCGCCATCGCCGCCACAAAATGGGTGATCAGCAAGGCACTCACGCCAAAGTTGATCCACATGCCCACCACATGCCAGCCGAGGCCGCCACCATGGTGATGTTCGTGCGGTGAGAGCACTTGCAATGGCAAGTAGAAAAACAGCAAGCCGCTGTAACTCGCCAGACAAATGACTGTCAGCAATGCCGTGAAATAGCGCGGCAAGGTCGCCGCAGACAGGGCAATCGGCACCAGGTAATACGTCACAAACGGGTTGGTCGCACCGCCCGCCACATACAGCACTGCACTGAGCACCAGGCAATCTGCCAACAACTGCAGGAAAAATTCCGTTTCGCCGGGCGGCACCAGCCGGTCATAGGCACGCAAGAGACGGCCATGGCTGATGGCGAGCACCAGCAACTGCAACAACAACAAACCGGACAAGGTGTAGAGCTGCAACAGCGACAACCAGCGATGCGCCAACAACAACGACAGCGCCTGCGCCAGCCAGACCAGCGCGCGCAGGATCTGCAACTGTTGCAGGTAATGGATCGTGTTACGGGCAGGTGCTGTCATGCCAGCATTATAAGCCCACAGGAAACCTGCATAGCTGCGCCCGATTGTCGCAGCCTGTCGGAAGCAAACGGCAATAATTCCAGGCTGTCCGTTACGCCTGTCTGCTACAGCATCGCCATGGGGATTGCATCGTTATCCTTGATCAGCTGTCGTTGCGGCAAGTAATGAAGCAGTAGATCCGTTTCCTTCTTGACCACGCCATAGCACTCACAACTCAGCGCTTCCAGTTTCGGCCGGTCAAGCACTTTGATCAGTCCACGTGCATACGAAATCACACCCAGGCGCTGTAATTCCAGCGCGGCCTGGGTGACACCTTCGCGGCGAACGCCCAGCATGTTGCTGATGAATTCCTGTGTCATCGTCAGGTGATTATGTGACAGGCGATCCATGGAAAGCAGTAGCCAGCGACAAAGCTGCTGTTCAATGGAATGATGCCTGTTGCAAACAGCGGTCTGGAAGATTTGCGTGATCAGCGCTTGCGTGTAGCGCAACATCAGCATCAATAACTCCCCATGCCGGTTGAATTCCTCCTTCACTCGCTGCCTGGGCAGCCGATAAGCGTAGCCGGCGCTCTGCACCAACGACCTGCTAAGGGCGCTCTCCCCGCCCATGAATAAGGTGATGCCCAACAGCCCTTCGTTGCCCACCACAGAAATCGCGGTCGATGCCCCGTTTTCCATCACATACTGCAACGAGACGATCGAGTCGGTCGGGAAATAAACATGGCGCATCGGGCGCCGGGATTCATACAGCACCGCGCGCAGCGGCAGCGGCACCAGCTCCAGGTAGGGAAACAAACGGCTTTGCACTTCGGGCGACAAGGCTGCCAGAAGATGATTCTGCTGGGGCTCGGGTTTGGCTGACATTTCGGATCGCCTGGAACGGGTAGTTGGAGACCGCGCGATTGGAACCGATTGACCGTCATCTTTTCTGTACGACAACACACAGAAAAGCCGGAAAAATTAAGGGATCAAGAAGGAGGGTTGCCCCCCTGACGCTACATCAGGGGGAGTGGTGGCAGCAGGCCTAGCGATGGGCCTTCAGTTTTTCCTTGTGGCGGATCAGCTGACGGTTCAACTTGTCGGCCAGACCATCGATGGCGGCGTACATATCATCTGCTGTTGCATCCGCAAACAGGTCCGCGCCGCTGACATGAATCCGGGCTTCGGCTTTCTGTACCTGCTTGTCGACAATCAGGGTAACGTCGGTCGTGGTGATCTTGTCGTGGTGCTTTTCAAGGCGATCAATCTTGCTGGTGACGTATTCGCGGAGGGAGGGAGTTACTTCGAGGTGATGGCCACTGATATTCAATTGCATGAGACGCTCCTCTGTGTTGAGTGCATGACTTCAGTCTTCTTTACGATGCCAGTACTGTCTACTGCCGTCCGTGGTTTACGACCATATTGCATGGCTTTTTGCTCTGTCCCTTGAGCCTACTGTACGACAGTGAGGGTATTAGTCAACCGCTTTTCTTCACGCCTGGTGGACGAGTTTTAATACCCCGTTATCGGCCATGGCGTACCAGAAACCATCCTTCCATTCCCCCAGCACGACACGCTCGGCACGGCGACCATCCGGCAACGACACAGCATGGCGAGCCGGTCGATGCGTATGGCCATGGATCAGGATATCGCAACCGTGTAACAGCAAGGCGTTTTCAATTTCTTGCGGCACCACATCCATGATGTCTTCTGCTTTCATACTGTTGGCCTCCTTGCTTTTCGCACGTAATTGCCCGGCAATATCCCGTCGTTCCGCGATCGGTTTATGGAGGAATTCCCGCTGCCAGCTGGCATCACGCACGGTTGCGCGGAATTGCTGGTAAGCACTGTCTTCCGTGCAGAACTGGTCACCGTGCGCCAGCAACCAGCGCTGGCTGTTAACCGTCAGCACAAAAAAATCCGGCAATAATTCCATGCCGCAGCGCGAGGCAAAATTGTCGCCCAGTAAAAAATCCCGGTTACCATGCTGGAAGAAAATCTTGACGCCGCGATCCGCCGCCGCGTCCAGCGCCCGTGCAATATCCTGCGCCAACAAACGGTCATCGTCGTCGCCGATCCACGCATCAAAGAAATCACCCAGAATATACAACTGGTCGTGCTGGCCAGTTTTTTCAGACAGAAAAGCAAGAAAGGCCGCAGTGATTTGCGGCCTTTCTTCAGAGAGATGCAGGTCAGAAATGAACAGCATGCGTTTCAGGACTTCGATTACTCTTTGACGGTAACCGACTGGATAATGATCGTTTCCAGCGGCACATCCTGGTGACCGGACTTCGAACCGGTCTTGACGCCCTTGATCTTGTTCACCACGTCCATACCGTCAGTGACCTTGCCAAACACACAATATCCCCAGCCTTGTGGCGTTTCGCTCTTGAAGTTGAGGAAGTCATTGTTCTTGACGTTGATAAAAAACTGCGCGGTTGCGGAGTGCGGATCCATTGTGCGTGCCATGGCGATGGTACCCACATCATTTTTCAAACCGTTGTTTGCTTCGTTCTTGACATGCCCACGCGTAGCTTTCTGGCTCATGTTCACTTCCATGCCGCCGCCCTGGATCATGAAACCGTCGATCACACGATGGAAAATGGTGCCCGCGTAAAAACCGCTTTTCGCATATTCCAGAAAGTTGGCAACCGTAGCTGGCGCCTTGTCTGCATTGAGTTCGAGGGTGATATCACCGTGGGTGGTATGTAATACAACGGCTACTGACATGATGCTTCCTGTGGTTTCGGGTATGGTCAAGGGCTGGCTATAATACGCGCTCTGCGCCAGTCGCGCCAAACCCGTACAAGCCCCATTGCCGACCCTCCGTCATCCCATCCATAACCACAGCCAAGCCAAGGGCAAACCCGACACATGAGCAACAAGCCGAACAAGCCAGAAGAATCCGCCAAACCTGCGCACTTCATCCGCAACATCATTGCTGCGGATGTTGAAGCCGGACGCAATGCTGGCCAGGTTCATACGCGCTTCCCCCCGGAACCGAACGGCTACCTGCATATCGGTCATGCCAAATCGATTTGCCTCAACTTCGGTATGGCAGAAGAGTTTGGCGGCGAATGCAATTTGCGGTTTGACGATACCAATCCTGAAAAAGAAAACGATGAGTACATACAGGCCATTCAGGAAGATGTGCGCTGGCTGGGTTTCCAGTGGAGTGGCGAGGCACGTTACGCCTCCGGTTATTTTGACCAGTTGCATGCATGGGCTGTGTATCTGGTCGAACAGGGCAAGGCCTATGTCTGTCACCTGACACCGGATGAGGCGCGCCGCTATCGTGGTTCGCTCACCGAGCCTGGCCAGGACAGCCCGTACCGCAGCCGCAGCGTGGCAGAAAATCTCGCCTTGTTTGCACAGATGAAGGCTGGTGACTTTGCCGATGGCGAATGTGTACTGCGCGCAAAAATCGATATGGCCAGTCCTAATATCAACCTGCGCGACCCTATTCTCTACCGTATCCGTCGTGCACACCATCACCAGACCGGTGACACGTGGTGCATCTATCCGACCTACGATTTCACCCACGGTCAATCGGATGCGATCGAAGGCATCACACACTCGATCTGCACACTGGAATTCGAGGATCACCGTCCACTGTACGAATGGTTTATCGACAATCTGCCTGTACCGGCCAAACCACGCCAGTATGAATTTGCGCGTCTCAACCTGAATTACACCATCACCAGCAAACGCAAACTGAAACAACTGGTTGATGAAAATTATGTGGGCGGCTGGGACGATCCGCGCATGCCGACGATTTCCGGTTTGCGCCGTCGCGGTGTCACGCCGCGCGCACTGCGCCAGTTCTGCGACATGATTGGCGTCACCCGCAGCGAGAGCGTGGTCGATGTCGGCATGCTGGAATTCGCCATCCGGGACGACCTCGATAAAAATGCAGCACGTGCCATGTGCGTGCTTGACCCACTGAAAATTGTTATCACCAATTTCACCGAGGGCAATGTTGAGCACCTCACCGCAGCCAACCATCCACAACGTGAAGACATGGGTGTGCGCGAATTACCTTTTACGCGCGAACTGTTTATCGACAAGAATGATTTTCGTGAAACGGCAGAGAAAGATTTCAAGCGACTGGTATTGGGCCAGGAAGTGCGCCTGCGCAATGCGTACGTGATACGCGCCGATGAAGTCATCAAAAACAGTGTTGGTGACATCACTGAACTGCGCTGCACTTATGATCCCGACACGCACGGCAAGAATCCATCCGACGGGCGCAAGGTCAAGGGTGTTATCCATTGGGTCTCTGCAACCCATTGCATTGATGTAGACGTCAGGCTTTATGATCGCCTGTTCACTGTTGAAAACCCGGAAGCCGACAAGGACAGATCTTTCCTTGATTTCATCAATCCGCAATCGCTGAGCATACAGCGCGGCAAAGCGGAGTACAGCTTACGCCATGCAGCACCGGAAACTCGCTTCCAGTTCGAGCGTGAAGGCTATTTCTGCGCCGATCGCTTTGACAGCAAGCCAGGCTATCCGGTTTTCAACCGCACCATCAGCTTGCGTGATTCCTTCGGAAAATAATCGTCTGGCATTGAGAATAAAAAAACGGGGCACAAGGCCCCGTTTTTTTATTCTGGACAACGATCAAAGCACGTTATTGATTTCTTTCGTGGAAGATCCCTTATAGCTTCCATTCAAAGGCAATGCACTCTCAATTACCGTGGTGGTACTCGATGCCTGCGAGGCAGCTGAGTAGTTTGTGTTACCACTCTGGTCGTAATATACGGTGCATGCCGTTCCCATATTAATGATCGTCACTGTGCCGGTACTGATCGAACAGCCGCCGGAAACCGTGATAGCTACAGTCAAGCCTGAAGTTGCCGTCGCGGCAACAGGGAAACTCGCACCATACGCAGCAGATGCTGGCGCGGCGGTCGTAACAGAAATACTCTGCGTTGCCTTGTTGATCGTGACGCTCTGCGTCACCTGTGCCGCAATGTTGTAGTTGGTATCCGCTGCCGCATTCGCCGCAATCGTACACGTGCCCGCTGTCACGATCGTCACTGTCGTACCGGCCACCGTACACACGCCGGTCGTGGTCGAACTGTAGACAATGCTGGAGCTTGATGGCGTAGTCGCTACCGGACTGATGGCAAATGTGCCACCTGCACTGTAAGTGCGCGGTGACGTTTGTGCGCCAAAGGTAATCGTCTGCGTCGCCTTGTTGATGGTGACACTTTGCGTGACTTGTGTCGCTGCGCTGTAGTTGGTGTCCGCTGCTGCATTCGCCGCAATCGTACAGGTACCCGCTGTCACGATCGTCACCGTCGTACCGGCCACCGTACACACGCCCGTCGTGGTCGAACTGTAGACAATGCTGGAGCTCGATGGCGTGGTTGCCACCGGACTGATCGCAAACGTGCCACCTGAACTGTAGGTGCGCGGTGACGTTTGTGCGCCAAAGGTAATCGTCT
>DAOMGE010000009.1:68752-72875 GCA_035430165.1 Pseudomonadales bacterium
GTGCCACCTGAACTGTAGGTGCGCGGTGACGTTTGTGCGCCAAAGGTAATCGTCTGTGTCGCTTTCGCGATTGCGACGTTCTGGGTTACCTGTGAAGCGGCGCTATACGTCCCATTTCCCGCCTGATTGGCCGCAATTGTGCAAGTGCCCGCTGTCACAATTGTCACCGTGGTGCCAGAAACCGTACAAACACCCGTCGTTGTGGAACTATAGGTAACAGCCAGCCCTGAAGACGCCGAGGCTGTAGGACTGATGGAAAAAGTGCCGCCAGCACTGTAAGTCTGCCCGGTTTGCGCACCAAAGGTGATGGACTGCGTGAGCTTGTTGATCGTGATACTGAAGCTCTGGGTAGCAGTTCCTACCAGATTATTTGCTGTGATAACGCCGGTGTAAGTGCCAGCCACCGTTGGCGTACCGGAAATCACGCCCGAAGAACCGTTCAGCGAAAGACCCGTAGGAAGCGCACCAGAAGACACGGTGAAAGCCTGCGGCGTAGCAGCCCAATAGCAAAAATTGGACGCATAAGTTCCCGTGATATTGGTACAAGTACCATCAGCCTTGAGCTGGATACCACGCCCCATACCCGGGTTGCCCACGAGGGTGGGTTTGCCCGTCGCAACCACCGTATGACTGTACGCGCTGTTGATGGTGCCACTGGAAGGCGCCGCACTGGTAATAGAAGGGGCTATGCCCGAGTTTGTGGCAACTTCATTGGCATCTGCCAAAACCGTAGCTGCAGACAAGGTGGCCGTCATATCACCCAGGCTGATCATGTACTCCAGATAGTTGGGATTTTTTGCTACCCGGATCGGATAGGCCGTTGTCGCATCAAACAATGTATAAACGGCATTGTTTGCAGGGTTCCTCAGTGAACTCGATGTCGGATCTGGCGTGTGGCAAGCTCCGCAACTCTCAGTGGCATACGTAGCATGTGCCGACATGGGCAGCCAACTGGCTGCCATCCCCAAAGTAATACAAAAAATTTTCAGTGCGCTTTTCATTTTGTGCCCTCTTTGAAAGCTATAGACGCTGCTGTTTACTTCCCGTTTATTGCAAATAATCTGGCGATTCCTGTACTACAACATGCGCCTGTTTTTCACTGATCTCATTTTCACTTCATTTCTATAAGCCTGATCTGAGATACGAATCGATAATTCCCTGCTCAACAACTGGCATAACAAAACCAGAAGACATCGCAACAGAATCACAATTACCCTCTTCTTCGCTCTGGTCACATGGCATCTTGACGCCAGTATCAACCGTACTGAACACCTGCAATGAAGGATCAGACAAAGCCGCATCGGAAATTTCGATCGCTTTCAGTATAGAAACAGCATTGTTGAGATTTATGACAGTATCCTGACTATCGAGGCCGATTATGCCACCTGTCAATTTTCCGCCAGGCTGATAGGTAAAATTATTGGCTCCTGTAATCGTTGCGCCGGCAGCAACACAAATCGCGCAGTAAGCAGTATTGCCCGGTGTGGGATCGCTCATCAACGCGGCATCAGCCGCACTGATACCTTCGATAAATGCGAAGTCATACCAATGTGCAGTGTTTGCATTGCTATTCCCCGCATCCTCCAACGTACCATTCACCAAATGCACAGTGCCCTGATTCACGCCGGTAATGACAAAATCCTTACCGCCGGACAAGATACTGTTCTGTCCGGCAACCCCATTCAGTGAAATCGGCTTCAGTTCAGTAAAATGTAACTGCACGCCCAGATACAGGCGATGGGAAGCTATAACATTCAATAGACCATCGCCATGTACATGACCATAAAGATTGACATCCGGCGCACGTATCGTCAGGGTGTGCGTATCAAAATCCAGCAAGGTCCACGGAGAAAGACTGCCCAAACTGATTGAATTAGTGGCCTCAAGCACAACATCGGTTGTCTGCAACAAATTATTCAGTTTGAAAGTTGAAATAATACTGGTCGCACCAGGAAAGTCACCTGCAAGAATATCACCCGTAATAAAATCACCACGAGTGCCATCACCATTCAGGTCAGAAAGTGAATTACCCAACACAATATTGATATTGGCCGGATCCAGCAACAACTCGCCTGTTTTTCCATTGGTCGCCGCAAGGGTTACCGTGCTGTTTTCACCAAAATCCAGCCACTGCTTCCCTGAAACTTCTGCAAGGCCACCGTTACCACTTTCATTACCACCTTTGGCACTGATGGCTCCGTCGAAATGCGTCACGTCATCTGCCCACACAATAACCTTGCCACCATTGCCTGAAATTCTTGCATCAGCATTCAGGGTTGCGCCATTCTCGACGGTGGTTGTCCGGGCATTCTGCCCTGCACCCTTACCCTGATAATCACCACCCACCAGAATCGTGCCGCCACCGTTATCACCTGATGCGTCGAGCGTGCTGCCTGCAGCAACTTTGACGGTGTCTCCCAACAATCGGATGGTGCCACCCGTTGAATCAATCTTGCCCGCACGAATCACACCTTCGTTGTTCACGGCATTATCAAAAACATTCTGTGCAGCTTTGGCTGTGAGCAGCACTTCACCCGCATGAATTTCACCACTGTTCAGTACGCCGTTAGCTACACCCGCCGCGTTTTCAATAACAGATTTATCAACCGCCACACTCAGCAGTCCATCACCGGTAAAATCCAGGGTTGCGGATTTGCCTGCCGCCAATGCAACGGTTCCGGCATTAGCCACAATCAGCCCGCTGTTTTCAACACTGTTACCAACCAATGCCACGGAACCACTTGATGCGTTGATAATTCCCTGATTGATAATCGCGCCGTTGCTGCCTGATACAGCGTTGAGATTAAAATGGTTCGCCATGAAATCGGTATTACTCATGTCCATCGTAGACGCAACCAGGCCACCAACATTCAACTTCGAACCAGGCCCGGATAGAATGCCATTGCCGTTTAGCAGCACTATGCGGCCATTGGAAATAACCTGTCCGAAAATCTGACTGGCACTTGCATCAAAAATACGGTTTAACGCTATTGATGTTACGTTTGGCTGAATAAACTGCACCGTTTCATTACGACCCACATTGAAGCTGGACCAGTTGATCACCATGTTCTGCGTATTCTGGTTGATCACCGTAGTGTTGGCATCCGGTGTACTGATGCTACCTGTACCTGCCACAACCACGGCATTCTGGGGTGCCGCCAGCACACTGCCTGTGGCGACCAACACACCCAGGGTCAGCACGGCCCTGCGAATAGCGCCTGTCAGTGTATTGGCCAAAAATGACTGGTTTGTATCATTTCTGTAACTGTGCATGGCATTTTCCTCTGGCGCTGCCGACATCGGCATACGCATTAAAAAATCATCAGAATTGCAAACCTGTACTCAACCAGTATTGGGGATTGTGTCGATTGCTCGCATCGTAATGACTGACCGGTGTGGCTGCCTCAACCTTGACGAAAAAAGCTTTTGGCAAATTCAGCTCCAGGCCAAGACCTGCACCCGACAACTCAACCTTGTCCGTTCCGTCGGTTACTTCCTGTGCTGTCGGATTGTTATTAATTCCGCCCGCATAATCGACAAAAGCGGAAACGCGCAGGACCTCACCCCATTTTTTTCCCGCAAACGCATCTTTTTCCGAGATAAAAGGAGCACGCAAGAACCATTCCGCGCTGGCAAACCAGCCTTTGTCAAACTGGAACTCACCCACGGGATAAGCACGGACAGAATGCGGTCCGCCCAGACCGAACTGCTCCAGTGAAACCATCATGTCCTGAGAATACTGCGTGTTGGCGCGCAACAACAATTCAGACTTGAAAGGCAATGTCTGGACACGCGTGTAATTGGCTGTCACTTTCTGGAAATCACCGCTCGCGTACTTGCCATCACCACCTTGCCGACTGGAGAAAATGCCTCCCGAAGTTTTACCATCGCCATCCATTGCATCAAGCAAATCATTGAAACCCTTGCTGTAATTTGCACTCGCATGATTCACGCCATGAAATCGCTCGTCGACAAAATCAGCATCCAGACTCGCTGACGCGATCGTCAGATTGTCACGATTCACTAGCGCATCGGTTGCATCATCCAGCACCTCGGCATGCTTGGACGCCAGATCAAAACGGGAAGACATCGACAGCCGGCGACTACGCTGCCAGTTATTCAA
>DAOMGE010000010.1:0-26506 GCA_035430165.1 Pseudomonadales bacterium
CCACCATATAAATCAAAGGGTTGCACGCTCAGGCTGCAGCCCTTTTTTATTGCCTTAATTTTCACATAGGCACTGTGCAGGTTTTTAAGGCTTGCTTATCCTCTGATTTCCCCCGAACCACCAGCAACAGCCAGCGAATCAATTTCAGTTCTTCTTTGATATAAATATATTGGCAATTTTGTTTCACTTGCGTGCGTGTAATTGTAGGAAAACTACCACAGGCTTTTGTTCTCTCGTACCGATGAGCCTTTATAAATTCCATTAAAAGGTAGAACTGCATTGTTCAGCATAGTCAGACAATTACCTCCAACGTGAAGATTGCTTGAAGTGCCGTTAGCACAGGTTGTATTGCTCCAGATAATGCCATTCAAGTTGGTGCCTGTAAGATTGGAGCCAGTCAGGTAGGCATTGGTAAGGTTGACATTGCTCAGGTTAGCGCCACTCAGGTTAGCGTAGGCCAGGTTGACACCGACCAGGTTGAGGCCAGACAGATTGACACCGGTCAGGTTGGCATTGATCAGGTTGGCTCCTGGACCGATCAGATAGCCATTGATCAATTGCCAGCCGGCAGGAAGCGCGTAGGGTATGCGGGTGATGCCGCCGGATTGCACGCCAGTCAGATTGGCATTACTCAAGTTGGCACTGTACAGGTTGGCGTTGAGCAGATTGGCATTGGTCAGATCAGCACTGGTCAGGCCGGCATTGCTCAGGTCGGCATTGCTCAAGTTGGCATTGATCAAGTCGGCTCTGCTCAAATTGGCATTGAGCAGATTGGCGTTGGTCAAGGTAGCGCCGGTCAGGGTAGCGCTGGTCAAGTACGCATAGCGCAGGTAGGCATTGCTCAGGTTGGCGTTGGTCAGGTTAGCACCAGTCAAGGTAGCACTGTACAGGTAGGCATTGCTCAGGTTGAGATTGCTCAGGCTGGCATTGGTCAGGTTGGCATAGATCAGGTTGGCTCCTGCGCCAACCAGGTAGCCATTGATCAGTTGCCAACCGGCAGGCAGCGCGTAGGGTATGCCGGTGATGCCGCCGGATTGCACGCGAGTCAGATTGGCGTTGGTCAGATTGGCGTTGGTCAGATTGGCATTGGTCAGGTCGGCATTGCTCAGGTCGGCATTGCTCAGATCAGCATTGCTCAGGTTGGCATTGCTCAGATAGGCATTGGGGCACGAAGTAGCTGGAGGAGTAGGTATTCTGATAACGCAGCCATTAATGGTCACATCCGCCCATGTAGCCATGGGGCTTACGAGTAACAATATCGCCAACGCAAGGTTACGCATCATGGCAAATGTCCTGTTTGTTATTGGCATCAGCTTATCGGTATAGCAAGTGGATTGTCAAAAACGTGGCTACCATAAATCCTTGCCATCCCCCCCCGTTTCAAACACCAACAAAAACGGGAGCCGAAGCTCCCGTTTTTTATTTCCGCATTTGCAAAATTATCTGACCGTTTGTGACAACTCGCCTTTGGCATAACGCTCTGTCATCACTTCCAGTGAAAGCGGTTTGATCTTGTCGGACTGGCCAGCGCAACCGAAGGCTTCGTAGCGCTGGATGCAGATATCGCGCATGGCGGTGATGGTTTCTTTCAGGTATTTGCGCGGATCAAACTCGCCAGGATTTTTCGCGAGGAAGCGGCGGATAGCGCCGGTGGACGCCAGACGCAAGTCGGTGTCGATATTCACTTTGCGCACACCGTGTTTGATCGCTTCCACGATTTGTTCTACCGGCACACCGTAGGTTTCTTTAATGTCACCGCCGTACTCGTTGATGATCGCCAGCCAGTCTTGCGGCACGCTGGAAGAACCGTGCATGACCAGATGCGTATTCGGAATACGTTGGTTGATTTCTTTTACACGTTCGATAGCAAGGATATCGCCCGTCGGTGGGCGCGTGAATTTGTACGCGCCGTGTGAAGTGCCAATCGCAATGGCCAGCGCATCCACACCCGTGTCGCGCACAAAGTTGGCCGCTTCTTCCGGATCTGTCAGCAATTGGGAATGATCGAGCACACCGTCAGCGCCATGACCATCTTCTTCGCCCATCATGCCGGTTTCAAGCGAACCGAGACAGCCGATTTCACCTTCCACCGACACACCACATGCGTGTGCAAAATCCACAACCGTTTTGGTGACGCGCGTGTTGTAGGCGTAATCGGTTGGTGTCTTGCCATCTTCACCGAGTGAACCGTCCATCATCACCGAGGAAAAACCGAGCTGGATAGAGCGCTGGCACACGGCAGGACTGACACCATGATCCTGGTGCATGACCACGGGAATATGTGGAAATTCTTCCACGGCAGCGAGAATCATATGGCGCAGAAACGGCGCGCCGGCATATTTCCTGGCACCTGCTGACGCTTGCACGATAACCGGCGCGTGCATTTTATCTGCCGCCTCCATGATGGCTCGCATCTGTTCGAGATTGTTGACGTTGAACGCCGGTACGCCATAACCATGTTCAGCAGCGTGATCGAGCAGTTGACGCAGGCTTACCAATGCCATGTTTTATCTCCTGGAAATATTTGTACGTTAACGACGAAATTCAGTGAGCTGCACGCTCTTCAAGAATCGCAACTGCCGGCAAGACTTTCCCCTCAACAAATTCGAGGAACGCACCACCGCCAGTTGATATATAGGAAATTTTTTCGGCAACACCGTATTTGTCGATAGCCGCCAGCGTATCGCCGCCGCCAGCAATTGAAAACGCGTTGCTTTCGGCAATGGCATGCGACATCACTTCAGTGCCCTTGCCGTAGGCATCCACTTCGAAGACGCCGACCGGGCCATTCCACAAAATAGTTTTCGAGGCTTTCAGCAAACCGGCAAATTGTTGCGCAGTTTGCGGGCCGATATCGAGAATCATATCGTTGTCAGCAATGTCTGCCACGGCCTTGACCACCGGCTGGCTGTTGGCAACGAATGCCATGAAATCATCACCGACATTCGAGGCATCCGCGACCACCACATCCACCGGCAATGGCACATTCACTTTCGCCGCAATCTGTTTTGCCGTTTCAATCAGGTCATGTTCGCACAAGGATTTTCCTACCTTGTATCCGGCCGCCGCCAGAAAGGTATTGGCGATACCACCGCCGACAATCAACTGGTCGCAAAGGGTTGCCAGTGAATTCAGCACATCCAGCTTGGTGGAAACTTTGGAGCCGGCAACAATCGCCGCCATCGGCCGCGCCGGTTTGTCGAGCGCCTTGCCCAATGCTTCCAGTTCGGCTGCCAGCAAAGGCCCCGCGCAGGCTACGTTGGCGAATTTGGCGACACCGTGGGTCGAGCCTTCGGCGCGATGTGCTGTGCCAAATGCATCCATGACAAAGACATCACACAGCGCTGCATATTTCTGCGCGAGCTCGTCGCTGTTTTTCTTTTCACCCTTGTTGAAGCGCACGTTTTCGAACAACACGATCTGGCCGGGCTTGACCTCGACACCATCGAGATAATCAGCAAGCAGTGGCACTTCCTTACCCAGGGCCTTGCTCAGGTAGTCCGCCACGGGCTGCATGGAATTCTCGGCAGAAAACTCGCCCTCGCTCGGGCGACCCAGATGCGAACAGACCATCACGGCTGCGCCTTTTTCCAGCGCCAGCTTGATGGTGGGCAGCGCCGCCAGCAGGCGGGCATCCGAAGTAATCTTGCCGTTCTTGACCGGCACATTGAGGTCTTCCCTGATCAATACACGCTTGCCCGACAGGTCGAGCGATGCCATCGTTTTTACGTTCAGGCTTGATGAATTCTCGGACACAACCTGCCTCCCGGGCATATACAGTATTGGCCGGCCATTATACCGGCATGGCGCTACTTTGGTGGCCTGTGCTGTGGCGGCTTGAGTTCCTGTTCCGCCAGTTTCAGCCATTCGCCATGCAGACGCTGGAAATGCTTGCGGTGATGGCGCGCCGCAGCAACGACCTCGGCAAACATCTGCCGCGCTTCAGCTGCCTTGCCTGTTTTCTGTAACAACAGGCCGTAACGGCACTTGGCTTCCGGGCCGTTGTAGTAACGTACCAACGCTTCGTATTCATGTACTGCGGCATCCACGCTTCCCCGGGCTTCCAGAATCCTAGCATAGAGCAGATGCCCGTCCTGTGACTGGAAATCCGGATTCGCCTTGCGCAAATGGTCCAGCGTATCTTGCGCTGCCTGCCAGTCCTGTAAACCGAAACAGGCTTCTGCCTGCATCAGTAGTATGGAAGGATCATCCTTGTAAAAACCGGTACGCGCGCGTTCCAGCAAGGGCAGGGCATCCGCAAAACGTTCCTTCTCGAGCAATGCACGCGCCAGCTTGATGTTGTTGTCGACCGTATCGACGATTTCCAGCGCCTGCGAATGCGTGCGCAACTCGCGTTCAGGGTCAATCCTGTCCTGCACTTTCCGGTGCAGCTGGCGCGCCGTGCGTGTCTGCGCCAGCTCTGGCATCACTTCCAGCAGAAAGTAGGCAATCGAACCCGCCATGGGCAACATCAGGATGATCCAGATCCACTTGGTGTCGCGGCCTGTGCGCACCACATGCAGGACCATCAGGACCTGCAAAATCACTGAGACCAGGAAAAACGGCATAGGCTCTTCCCGAAACCGGCCTAGTGGGCAGTACCGCCGGCCTGTTCAGTCTGCTGCGCCAGCGCCTGCTGGTAGAGGGCATCAAAGTTGATCGGTGGCAGCATCAGCGGTGGCAACGTGCCGCGCACCATCAGGCTATCCACCACTTCGCGAGCATAGGGGAACAGGACATTCGGGCAGGTCGTGCCGGTCACCTGGCGCACCTGGTCAGCTGTGAGTCCCTTGATCAGGAAAATACCCGCCTGGTGTACTTCCACGACGAAAGCCGGCTGTCCATCCAGCTTGCCAGTGATGGTGACAGTCAGTACGACTTCAAACAGGTCGTCTTCCAGCGGTACCGTGCGTGTTGCCAGTTCCTGGTGGACTTCTGGCTTCCAGGCCTTCTGGAACAGGGCTGGCCCTTGCGGCGTTTCAAAGGAAACATCTTTAGTGTAAAGACGCTGCAAGCCGAATTGCTGCTCTACTGGCGGGGCCTGGTCTGACATGGTGAACTCCTGGGATAAAACGTATCGGGATTAGGGATTGTTCTGATCGATACCGGGCTTCAGGCGGTATGCGCCAGCAGTGTATCAAGCTCGCCACTGTATTCCAGCGCATGTAGCTCATCACAGCCACCGACATGCTGCTGGTTGATCCAGATTTGCGGGACGGTCGTACGGCCCGCACGGGCTGTCATTTCAGCACGCAAGTCGGGACGGCCATCGACACAAATCTCGTCAAAAGCTACCCCTTTTTTTTGCAACAGGCTTTTGGCGCGCCGGCAGTAGGGGCAGTAATCCGAGGAATAGATAACGACACCCGGCATGTCAGGCGCCCTTGACAACCGGCAGACTGGAACCCGTCCATTCACTCATGCCACCCTGCAAACGGGTGACCTGGAAGCCTGCCTGTTTCAGCTGCCGACCGATAGCCGCACTGTGCTGGCCGATCTTGTCGACCAGCACCAGGGGACGATTCTTGTCCAGCTCGCCCATGCGTTCTGCCACTTTTGCAAACGGGATGTTGAGCGCGCCAACAATATGCCCCTCGCGAAACTCCTTCGCATCGCGCAGGTCGAGTACCACAGCGTTGGCGCTATTGACCTGTGCTGTCAGCTGGTGCACCGAAATACTTTCGCCTGCACGCTGGTTTTCTGTCCACATGAACAGGCCGAGCAAACACAGCAAGGCGGATACCAGCATCCACTGCTCGCTAACAAAAATCAGGAAATTGGTCATAGGGATGTCTGTCTTGGATGCCGTTTTAGCCGAGCCGCATTATACACAGTCCACCGGATTCCCTGCGCAGCGGGAAGGGCGGCATCAACGCAGACCGAAGCGGCGTTTGAAAATCAGCGTCAGCATACGGGTGCCGGTCTTGAGCACGGCCAGCTTGCTACCCGAATGTTTGGACACATCACCGATACGGGGGCGGTAGGTCACCGGGATCTCGATAATCTTGCGCTCGGCACGCAGCACTTCCACCATCATTTCCGGCGAGAATTCCGGCCCCTTGCCGGTCAGTTGCGGACGGATGATGTCGTAGGTATCACGCCAGATCGCGCGATAGGTGCAACCGAGATCCGTAAAACGCGGCTCCTGGCGTATCCAGAGAAACTGCAGCACTTTTGCCGCCAGTACGTTACCCCAACGCAGGAACGCGTCCATGTTGGCACCCTGCTCGATCATCTGCTTGGTCGTGCGGGTGCCGATCACCATGTCGGCATCGCGCATGTAGGCCAGGATCTTTGGCAAATCGTCGGCGCTGAACGAGGCGTCACCTTCCATCAGCACCAGGATATCGCCGGTGGCAGCATCCAGCGCACAACGCAACGCCTCACCGTAGCCGGCAAA
The DNA here is from genome assembly GCA_035430165.1 of Pseudomonadales bacterium. Taxonomy (GTDB): domain Bacteria; phylum Pseudomonadota; class Gammaproteobacteria; order Pseudomonadales; family UBA7239; genus UBA7239. The sequence continues at coordinate 6,401 of DAOMGE010000010.1, forward strand.
ATGATCGGAAATAACACGCGCACCTTTTTCTCGGGCGATGTCGCCCGTGCCGTCGGGTGAATTGTTTTCCGCCACCACAATCTCATCGACCTGGTCAGCAAAATCCTCGATGACATGCCCGATCGCCGCCGACTCGTTATACGCAGGAATCACCAGGCTGATCCGGTATTCATCGAAATGGATCTTGCGATAGAGGTTCATCGCACTGATGTAGTCTTCGGGATAATTGATGTTGCGATAGCCGCCTTTCAGCAACGCCGGGCGCACGTCCTTGCCGGCACGCACCAACCCCTCGATCACATCGGTCAGTTCGACACGGCCGCTGCGTGCCGATGGCGGGGTCTTGTCGATAGCATCGAAAATCGCCGGTGAAAACACATAAGTGCCACAACCCAGGAAATGCGTGGACACGGTTTCCGGTTTCTCGATCAGCGAGGTGATGCGTTCACCATCAACCGTGACTGCATAATTCTTGCGGATCAGCGTGGTGTCGCCCGTCACCTTGATGCCACACACGGCATCGATTGCCTGGTCGGCGTAGCGCACCAGCTGCTGGTGATTGGAGCTGAGGTACAACTCATCGCCGAGGATGACCGGAAAATTGCTGCGTATCCTGTCGCGCACCAGCGCCAGGCCCCGGGCGAGACCGGCATTTACATCCTGGCAATCCACCAGTTCGATCTCGACACCACTCACCGGATTGCTATCCAGCGCCGCGCGGATCTGGTCAGCATGATGGCCAACGATCACAATGATTTTCTTCACACCCAACTGGTCACGCATGATGCCGATGTTGCGCATCAACAGGGATTTGCCGCCGACCTGCATCAGGGTTTTGGGTGTGTTCTGCGTGTAGGGATAGAGCCGCAAACCTGCGCCTGCTGCCGGGATAACGCCAACCTCAAACATCGTGGAAAACCTGAAACCGAAAGGGGCAATCTAGCAGGCAATGCGGGCCAGAGAAAGGCCATCGCCCAACTTCCGTATCTTTCCAGAGTATGCCGCCCCATGGCCGCGTGATAAGTTAGCGCACTTGAAAAACAACAATGGGCAGCCTCATGAACAAACGCGGAACATGGCTAGTGGCCGGTGCAATCCTGCTGGGTGGCATCGGGTTTGCCATCAAGCACAAAAGCCAGCCTGACCTGGCCGTACCGGTGGTCATCGTGGAAAAAGGTACAGTCGCCTCCACCGTGTCCAATACCCGTGCCGGCACCATCAAGGCTTGCCAGCGCTCCGAGTTGTCCATGCCACTCGGCGGTCGTGTGCAGGCATTGCATGTGAAGGAGGGTGACCGGGTCGCCGCCGGGCAAGTGTTGCTGGAACTCTGGAACGAGGATCACAAGGCCAATGTGGCGCAGGCGGAAGCCAGTTTGTCTGCCGCCGAACACGAACAGAAACGCGCCTGCCTCAATGCCGACCAGAATGCGCGTGAATCCAGACGGGCACAGACGCTGGTCGACAAGAAACTGATCTCGAATACGCAGGCAGAAATTGCCCACACCCTGTCAACAACGACACAGCAAAGCTGTGAAGCGGCAGAAGACCAGGTGAAGATGAGCCACGCCAATCTTGATCTGGTGCGCGCACGATTTGATCTCACCTATCTGCGCGCACCGTATGCCGGTGTGATCGCCGAAGTGAACAGCGAGCTGGGCGAATATGTCACGCCGTCCCCATCCGGTGTCCTGACCAAACCCGCGATTGAAATCATCGATGACTCCTGCCTGTACGTCACGGCACCGATTGACGAAGTCGATGCCATGCCAGTGCGCGTTAACCAACCCGCACGTATCACACTGGATGCATTTCGCGGACAAACATTCCAGGGCCATGTCACTCGCATCGCACCTTATGTGCTGGAAGCAGAGAAACAGGCCCGCACTGTGGATGTGGATGTGCGCTTCGACAACTTTCCGAAAGATGTCCCGCTACTGGTCGGTTACAGCGCCGATATCGAGATCGTGCTCGACCAGCGTAATGATGTCTTGCGCGTACCGACTGAAGCGATCATCGACAAGCATTTCGTCTACGTACTGGATCAGGACGGCAGCGTTCACAAACGCGATTTCACACCGGGCCTGGCCAACTGGACGCAGACAGAAGTGACTGCCGGTTTGTCTGCCGGTGAACAGGTTGTCCTTACACCTGATCGTCCCGGCCTCAAGGACGGTGTGAAAGCACGCATTGAGGAAAGCCAGGCCGAAAAAAATAATTCCGCCGGAAAAAAATCGCTGTGATTCACCTGCGCGGCATTTACAAACGTTTTGTCATCGGCGATGAAATTGTCAGGGCACTCGACGGTGTTGACCTCACGATCAACGAAGGGGAATACGTTTCCGTCATGGGCCCATCCGGCTCGGGAAAATCCACCCTGCTCAATATGATCGGTTTGCTGGACAGCGCTGATGCCGGCACCTACCAGCTGGACGGCATCGAAACCACCACGCAAAGCGAAGAAAACCGCGCCCGATTGCGACGCGAGAAAATCGGTTTTGTATTCCAGGCCTACCACCTGATACCGCGCCTGACCGCCCGCGAAAATATCGAACTGCCCATGGTGCTGGCCGGCATGCCACCGGCACAACGGCGCGAACAGAGCAACGGCATGCTGAAGCGATTGAATTTATGGGAACGTGCGGATCATCTGCCCAAACAATTATCCGGCGGGCAACGCCAGCGCGTCGCGATTGGACGCGCCATTGTGATGAAGCCGTCCATCATTCTGGCTGATGAACCGACAGGCAACCTCGACAGCCGATCCGGTCGCGAAGTGATGGAATTACTCGAAGAACTGAATGCTGGCGGCATCACCCTGCTCATGGTCACGCACGATACCGTGCTGGGCGCACGCGCTACCCGGCAAGTGGTGTTCGGTGATGGACGCGTTGTAAAAGATGCCAGCAAGCATGCTTGAGAAAACAGGATCGGCTGAAAACCATAACAACGGCCAGACAGGATTGCGCTGGGGTGACAGCGTTTATTTTGCACTCAACGTGCTGCGCCGTTACCGTTTCCGCACGGCGATGATGTTGCTGGCGATGACGCTGGCAGTCGGCTCCGTGGTCGCGTTTACCGCGCTCGGCGAAGGGGCACGCGGATTTGTACAGAATGAATTTTCCTCGCTCGGCAGTGAATTGCTCGTGGTGTTGCCCGGACGCAAACAAACCACCGGTGGCGCACCGCCGGTGATGGGTACTGCAGCACGCGACGTCACACTGGGCGACGTGAAGGTATTGCGCGAACGCCTGCACGGCGCGCGATTTGTGGTGCCACTGATGGCGGGAAAAATTGAAGTCTCTGCCAACTCCCACGCACGCGATGCCATGATTGTCGGCAGTACCGCCGAATATTTCACCGTGCGGGAAATGAAAGTTTCACCCGGCAATATCCTGCCCGACATTGATGACAATCTGGCACAGCCTGTGTGTGTCATTGGCGGCAAGGTGAAACAGGAATTATTTGGCAACCAGTCTGCTGTTGGCGAATGGGTGAAAATGGGCGGCAGACGTTTTCGTGTTATCGGCGTACTCACCGGCAAGGCCGATGCATCCGGTTTTGACATGAGTGATGGTGTACTCGTGCCCATTGCATCCACCCAGATTCTCTTCAACCGGCAAGGTGTTTTCCGCACACTGATCAAGCCACGCGAACATTACCCGCTCGACAAACTGAAAACAGAAGTGCTGGATATGTTCCGCGAGTTACACCAGGGTGAAGAGGATGTCACTGTCGTCAAACCGGATTCCATGCTGAAAACCTTTGACAAGATTTTCAGCGCACTGACCGTTGGCGTCGGCGCCATTGCCGGCATCAGTTTATTGGTCGCTGGTGTGCTGGTCATGAACCTGACGTGGATCAGCGTCTCGCAACGCACGAAAGAAATCGGCTTGCTGAAAGCACTCGGCGCATCCGATCACCACGTGCGTCGGCTGTTCCTGCTCGAGTCCGTCCTGTTGAGCGCAGCAGGCGCGGCTTGCGGTGTGCTGGTCGGGCAAGCACTGGTATTGCTAGGTCGCACGTTATGGCCCACCGTGCCGTTTGCAGCGCCGCTCTGGGCTGTGACCACATCGGTCGTCATCGCACTGTTGTCCGGGTTTGTGTTTGCCTGGTTGCCCGCTACGCGTGCGGCACAGATGCAACCGGTTGAAGCGCTGGCAGGCAAAGCATCATGAGTATCCACGCATGAGAACTGTCGATGCCTTGCAATGGATCAGCCGCTCGCTCACCGCAGGCAAATTGCGCACAGGCTTGACCGCCGTTGGCATTGCCATCGGTATTTCTGCGGTGATCCTGCTCACAGCAATCGGTGAAGGCTTGCGCGTGTACGTGCTGGACAGTTTTTCCCAGTTCGGTTCACGCATTGTGAAAGTGACACCCGGTAAAAACCAGACCATGGGCATGGCCGGTGTGTTGAGCACCGTGCGACCACTGACCATTGCCGACAGTGAAGCACTGCGCCAGATACGCGATGTGAAATATGTGGTGCCGATTGTCACCGGAACCGGCCATGTGGAAGCCAGCAACCGCGCACGCGATACCGATGTATTCGGTGTGGGCAGCGATGCGCCCGTCGCCTGGCAAATGCCGGTGGCACTCGGCGGATTCCTGCCACCGGATGATCCCGCCACGACACGGCCGTTTGTGGTGCTGGGCAGCAAACTCCGACACGAATTATTCGGTGACGATAATCCACTCGGGCAATTTGTGCGCATCGGCGGATCACGTTTTCGTGTCGTGGGTGTCATGGAAAGCAAGGGGGATTTTCTCGGCACGGATCTCGACGAAATTGCCTTCATTCCCGCCAACCGCGCACTGCAATTATTCAATCGTGTGAACCTGCAGGAAATGGACGTGGTATTCACCGAGAATTCAACGTCGGCGGTAATCTCCGAGCGTATCAAGAATCGGTTTCGCGAAATTCATGGCGATGATGACGTGACCCTGTTTACACAGGATGACATGCTGGCCAGCCTTGATCGCATCCTCGGTTTATTGACGATCGCCGTCGGCGCGCTGGGCAGTATTTCACTCCTGGTCGGCGGGGTTGGTGTCTTGACGATCATGAGCACCACATTGCGTGAACGCACTGCAGAAATCGGTTTGCTGCGTGCACTGGGCACCACACAATTGCAGTTACTGTCGCTGTTTCTCGGCGAGGCTGTTTTGCTGGCGATGATGGGCGGGGCACTCGGACTGGCAACCGTCGGCGTCATTCTCGGCATTATCAAACTGGCATTGCCAGCCATGCCAGTCACCATCCAGCCATTCTATTTTGTCTTGTCGCTGGGTTTGTCGGGAACCATCGGATTATTTTCGGGCATAGCGCCGGCATGGCGCGCATCAAGGCTAGATCCGATCGAAGCATTGCGCGAAGACTGACCCGGTCAACGATGTGTTAACCGGAAAGGAATGCAGCCACATTTTCAGATTGCGCCATGCAATCCTGATAACCGTAACGCATCAATTCGCTGCAATAGCCGGATTCGAATAACAGATAACTGGCAATGCCGGGACCACCGCCCTTGCGAGTGGCACCAATAGTCTTCAGGAACACACGCATGGCGTTAGGCAACTCTGCAATGTGGTTGGCCGCCAGTTCATCAAAGCGCACGCTCGGTGAAATCATCAGCACCTCGATCGGCTTCATCGCCAGTTGCTGGCGCTTCACTGCATCCACTTCCTCGATAAAACGGTTGAAGCGCTGCAGCATATCGAGATCTTCCTCGAGCGAATCAATAAAGGCACTGTTGAGCAATTGTGCAAAAATCTGCGCAATCGATGGCGAGTGGGATGGCAAGGCAGCGTGCTCGGTGTTGTCGCGCGCGGTGTTTGCATAGCGACTGCCGCTCACGCCGATGACCATCAGCCTGTCTGCGCCAAGATGCAGTGCCGCACTCATCGGCGCAGTCTGCCGGATCGCGCCATCACCGAAATATTCCTTGTTGATTTTTACCGCAGGAAAAATAGCTGGCAATGCTGCAGAGGCCATCAGGTGTTTATGTGTGATGGCGCTGCGGATTCCGGTGCGTCGCCGCCGCTGCCAGGGTTTTGCCGCATCATCACCCTGAAAAAAACTGATACTGCGCCCGGTCTGGTAACCAAGTGCCGTGATGCACAGCGCGTGCAGGTAACCGGCCTTGATCAGCCCGGGGAGAAACTGCAGGTCGATATTTTCAATCAGCAAATGATTCAACGGCGTGTTGTTGAAAAGCGACAAGGGTCGACCGTGCGCAATACCGCTGCGAAAAAAAGATCCGAACAGCTTGAGCGTACTGCCGATCAACTCCATGTAGCCAACGCGGTGTATCTGCTCGGAACGCAGGTTGCCCCACAGTTGCTCCAGTTTTTGTACGCCGCGATCAAAGTGATCGGCATGACTGGCCATCATGGCTGCGTTGATCGCGCCCGAAGACGTGCCACAGATAATCGGGAAAGGATTGCTGCGTTGGCCGCCGCGACAGGCAGGTGCAATCTCGGCAATCGCCTTGAGCACGCCGACCTGATAGGCCGCACGCGCACCGCCACCGGACAAGACCAATGCTGTTTTCCTGGCTTGCACCACCACCGCCCCGACCGGAATACCGGTTTTCATGATTCTGGTTTACACGGTTTCAGTGTAGCCTACCCGCCAGCAAAATGATGAGGGTTTATTGATGTTTCGCGTCATCACCGCCAACACCAACGGCATCCGTTCAGCGGCCAAAAAGGGTTTTTTTGACTGGTTGCAAACACAAAACGCCGATGTGGTGTGCATCCAGGAAACCAAGGCACAACGGGATCAGCTGGAGCACGCGATGTTCTGCCCACAGGGTTACCATTGCCATTATTTTGATGCGGAAAAAAAAGGTTACAGCGGCACAGCACTGTTCTCGCGGCGCAAACCGGATCGCATCATCACCGGACTGGGCTGGCCATCTGCTGACACCGAAGGCCGTTACCTGCAGGCAGATTTTGGCAATCTGTCCGTAGTGTCACTGTATTTGCCATCCGGCTCCAGCAGTGAACAGGCGCAACAGAAAAAATTTGATTTCCTCGACAAATACTTGCCTGTCTTGCGGCAACAGGTTGCTGACGGTCGCGATTACATCCTGTGTGGTGACTGGAATATCGCCCACAAACCGATCGATCTGAAAAACTGGAAATCCAACCAGAAAAACTCCGGTTTCCTGCCGGAAGAACGCGCCTGGCTCGATACGCTGTTCGATGATGTCGGTTTTGTCGACGCCTTCCGTGAAATCAACAGAGACGCCGACCAGTACACCTGGTGGTCAAACCGTGGCCAGGCCTGGGCAAAAAATGTCGGGTGGCGGATTGATTACCAGATTGTCACGCCTGCATTGCGCAAGAACATCAAGCGCGTGGAAATTTACAAGGATGAACGATTTTCCGATCACGCACCGCTGATTATTGATTACAAACTGTGAAAAGATGTTTTACAGCGCAGACAAATTGGCATGTGACAACATCAGCCATTTCAGTCCTGCATCATCAAAATTGATCTGGATACGTGTGCGGGGCCCACTGCCTTCCACATTCAGGATCAGGCCTTCACCAAACACCGGATGCACGACGCGCTGGCCGAGACGAAACTCACCGCCACTGGTTTGCTGCTGGCGCAATGACGCATTCGGCACCGGCTTGTTGTGGTAAACCGGCCGCGATACCTGCAGGCGCGGACGGACTTCCTCCAGCAATTCTGCAGGAATTTCGCGAATAAAACGTGACGGCGTGTTGAAGGAATCGCTGCCATGCAGACGACGGCTTTCCGCGTAGGTCAGGTACAGTTTTTTTTCTGCTCGCGTGATGCCGACATAACAGAGCCTGCGCTCTTCCTCGAGTTGCCCCGGCTCCTCCATCGACATCTTGTGCGGGAAAAGATTTTCTTCCACACCGGTAATAAACACTAACGGGAACTCCAGACCCTTGGCGGCATGCAGGGTCATCAGTTGCACACTGTCAGAGTGCGGTTCTGCCTGTGTGTCACCGGCATCCAGTGCGGTAGTAGCAAGGAATTGCCCCAACACCGGCAACTCCTCATCTTCCGCCTCAAACGCACGGCAGGCACTTAACAGTTCCTGCAGGTTTTCCACCCGGCTCAAGCCCTTTTCACCTTTTTCATTGCGATGAAAATCCATTAGCCCACTGGACTGGATCACATGTTCAGCAATTTTGTGCAGCGGATCTTCACGGGTTTCCACATCAAGCCGGTTCACCAGTCCCAGGAAACTGCGCACCGCGTTTGCAGCGCGTGCAGTCATCTGGCCACTTTGCGTCAACTCATCTGCTGCCTGCCACAAAGACAACGCACGCACACGTGCAAATGCACGGATATCTTCAACAGTACGTTCACCAATCGCACGTGTCGGCGTGTTGATAACGCGTTCAAATGCCGGGTCATCGTGGCGATTCCATACCAGACGCATATAGGCCAGCGCATTTTTTATTTCGAGGCGCTCGTAGAATTTCTGGCCGCCGTAAACCACATAAGGCAATCCGCGCTGCAGCAAGGCTTCTTCCAGTGCGCGCGACTGCGCATTGGCACGATAGAGCAAGGCAACATCGCGGCGATTACCCCCGCCTTCCACCCAGGCGCTGATGCGATCGACAATAAAACGCGCCTCATCCTGCTCATTGAACGCGGCATACACGGAAATGAGGTCGCCCTCGACACTATCCGTCCACAACTCCTTGCCCATGCGACCACGATTGTTGTCGATCACTGCATTTGCAGCTTTCAGGATAGTTGCCGTTGAACGGTAATTCTGTTCAAGGCGTATGGTGTGCACGCCCGAAAAATCCTGTGTGAAACGCTGGATGTTTTCGATGCGTGCACCACGCCAGCCGTAGATGGACTGGTCATCATCACCGACTGCCACAACATTGGCACTGTTGCCGGCCAGCACGCGCAACCAGGCATACTGGATGGTGTTGGTATCCTGGAATTCATCCACCAGCAAGAAACGGAAACGTTGCTGGTAGTGCGACAACAATTCCGGTTTGTTCAACCACAATTCGTGTGAGCGCAATAGTAATTCACCAAAATCCAGCAAACCCGCACGCTGGCATGCCTCTTCATAGGCACTATAGATCTTGATCAGTGTGTCTGTATGCAAGTCTCCCGTGCGCTGCAAATAACCGGCACGCTTTCCCTCATCTTTTTGCGCGCCGATATACCACTGCACTTGTCTCGGTGCCCAGCGTGCTTCGTCCACTTCAAGGTTTTTCATCACGCGCTTGATGAGGCGCAACTGGTCGTCACTGTCCAGTATCTGGAATTGTTCGGGCAAGCTGGCATCGCGCCAATGCTGCTTCAATAACCGGTGCGCAAGACTGTGAAACGTGCCCACCCATAAATGACGCGCCGACAAACCCAGCATATCTTCCAGTCGGCCACGCATTTCGCGCGCCGCCTTGTTGGTGAATGTCACCGCCAGGATTGCGTACGGCGAAACATGTTCCACTTGCAGCAACCAGGCAATGCGATGCACAAGCACGCGCGTCTTGCCACTGCCTGCACCTGCCAGTATCAGCTGGTTTTCCGGTGGCGCGCTGACGGCTTCGCGCTGCGCTTCATTGAGCGTATCGAGCAGTGTGGAAATATCCATTCTCATATCTTGCTTAAAAACAAACCGGGGCATTGCCCCGGTTGTGAAGAGTATCCCTGTATCAGGATTATTTCTTAGTACCTGCCATCGCTTTCCTTTCCTTTTCAATCAGGAAGCTGGCAATTTCGAGCATGTCTGCCTGGGTAATATTCACACTGTTGGGATTGCTTTCATCCTTGCGACCTGCACCCACCAGATACTTGCCATTGATCACCAGTTGTGGCGTACCGGTAACACCGTAGCTACGTACGCGCGCATCGCCCTGTTTGGTCAATGATTGCACTGAAAACGAGTTATAGGCCTTGCGAAACGCCGCTTCATCCACACCGTGCGCTGCAAACAATTTTGCCGCCTGGTCTTCTGTTTCCAGGTCCTGTTTTTCTTCCTGCATCGCTTTGAAAATAATCGGGTGCATCGACTCCAGCACGCCCAGTTGTTTGGCGGCGTAATAGATACGGGAATGGGCCTCCATGTTCGGGCGCCAGATGGCAGGCGTGCGCTCGAAATCCACATCAGACGGCAAGGATTTTACCCACGGCTCCAGTGCCGGCTCAAAATGCAGGCAGTGAGGGCAGCCATACCAGAACACTTCGTTGACTTCAATCTTGTCAGGATTCGCAGTACGTACCGGCGCAGGAATAACCTGGTAATGCGTCCCGGCCACATATTTTTCCGTCGCAGCAGGTGCTGCAGCCTCGTCAGCAAACCCCAGCAAAGGCAGTAGCGCCGTGAACATCAGCATTGCGAAAAGCTTTTTCATGATCTTACTCCTGTAAAAACTTGTGTGAGCCGTGAAAAAAAGGCGGCTAGTTGCCGCCTTTTCGAGAAGCTGTAAAGCCGATAGTTCCTCAGTGCAGGCCAGAGATATAGTTGGCCACTGCCTCTACTTCCCTATCACTCATGCGCGCCACACCATCACGCATGATACGCGTGTCGCCATCATTGCGTCGGCCCTTGTCGGTATACTCTGCACCGGCACGGAAATCTTTCAATTGCTTGGCAATGTAATCCGCATGCTGGCCACCCAGTTTCGGGAAACCTGCCGGTGCATTACCTGCTCCCGTCGGTGAGTGGCAGCCGATACAGGCAGGCAAGCCGACTTCCTTGTTGCCCGCACGATAAATTTTTTCACCCAGGGCCAGCAACTCCTTGTCATCCTTGGCACCAGACAATCCCATCGTCTGGCTGGAAAAATACGCTGCGATATTTTCCATATCAGTTTTGCTGAGGTTGGTCAGTTGGCCTGTCATCTCGGGCACCACACGCAACTTGCCCTCCTTGATATCTTCCATCTGTTTGACCAGATACTTTTCACTCTGGCCAGCCAGCTTGGGAAAGTTCGGGGCCATGCTGTTGCCATCTGCACCGTGGCAGGCAGCGCATGCCGTAGTGAGTGCCTTGCCTGCAGCGGCATCACCCGCCATAGCAGGTGCCGCAGCAATCAGGCCAAGACCGAGGACAATCAGGCTTTTACCAATCAGGGATTTCATGAGTACATCACATCCAATGGGTTGCAGTTTATACGTGGGTTTACGGGACGAACTCGCGTGCCCATAAAAAAGCTGCGGCATTATATACTGCCCTCCCGCTGAACGGTAGAAACCCATGTCAGGTAGCAACACAACCGTGTCCACAACATTGCCAACGCCCGGTCTGGCAGACTTCCGGCGCACGCGCTTCCTCACCAGTGCCGCTCGCGTGTCCCAATGCCCGCCCGACACAGGGGCCGAGGTCGCTTTTGCCGGACGTTCCAATGCAGGCAAATCGAGTTGCATCAATGTGCTCACCGATAATGGCCATCTGGCAAGGACCAGCAAGACACCGGGCCGCACCCAGCTTCTCAATTTCTTTGCAGTGGATGAGGAGGCCCGACAACGGCTGGTCGACCTGCCTGGCTATGGTTATGCCAAGGTTTCCCATGCCACCAAAGCGGAATGGCAACTCCATCTGGAAGACTATCTACGGAACAGGCAGACCCTGAAGGGATTGGTGCTTTTGATGGACATCCGCCACCCACTGAAAGAGTTTGACTGCAATATGCTGGACTGGGCAAAAGCCGCGAAACTGCCCGTGCATTGCGTCCTGACAAAGGCAGACAAACTCAACCGCGGACCGGCAAAACAGGTTTTTTTCCAGATACAGAACATGCTGCGTGAACACGGATTTGAAAATACAGCCAGCGCACAATTGTTATCCGCCCCCTCGAAAGAGGGAATAGAAGAGTTGGCCACTGTCCTTGGCACATGGCTGCAAGCCTAGTATTGCCACAACCCTTTACACCAAACATGCCAGTGCTTACAGTAGCTTTAACTTAACGGGAACGCCCATGAAATCGACAAAGACTTCTCATCCTGTATCAAAAGCCGCTTCAACGCTGTCACTCGCTATGACCCTGGGAATCTCGGGATATCTGTTCAGTGCCCTGCCGGCGTCTGCTACATCAACAGACCAGATCCGCATGGTTCGCTACATAAATGCCCAGGGTGTGAGGGTAACCAGCCAGGATATCCCTGCAGAATTCGCAAAAAAAGGCTACGAGATTGTCAATCTCAACGGCAAGGTGTTACAGACCATCCCGCCTGAACTCACCCCCGAAGAACGCGAGAAAGCCGAGAAAGAGAAAAAGAACAAGCTTAACGAAGCCCAGCAACAGGAAGCTGACAAGCAGATGTTGCTACGCTACAGCAATATCAATGAAGTGAAAAATGCCAAACTTCGCAGGATCGGCGAAATCAGCAGCAAACTCAAAATGCTCGAATCAAACCAGTCGACCCTGAAACAACAGCTGGAGATTGAACAACAAAAAGCAGCCGGCTTTGAGCGCAGTGGCAGACCCGTAGCGCCCGTTGTTCTCCAGCGCATAGATACCATTTCCCAGGAAATAAAAAGTACGGATACCCAGATTGCTGCCCGCAAGCAAGAGATAGACGCAGAAACTGCTCGTTTTGACCAGGAAATACAGCGCTTCAGTTATCTGGAAAGTCTGCAGAAAACCGGCGCGGCACCCGCAGCCGAGCCGGCACCTGCTACAAAATAAGCACGGACCGTGTGAGCGGTCTATTTATTGTCAAATGCTGACTGCCTGGGAGTAAACACGCCTGCTGACAGGGCTTGCCATTGTTCTTGCCAGCCCTCGGTTGGCAGTTGCCGGAATCCACTGCGTGCATACTGGCTGATCTTGCCATCCAGCACAGCGACCAGTAACGACGCGGATGCAGAAGGCGCGGCTACCGTGCGAAGATTTTCCCGCACTTCTGCCTCGCGCAATATTTGCCTGAATTGCGCATTCAGCCGGTCAAAAAACTGCGTCATACGAAGCCGCAATTTGTCACGCTCGCCCACCAGCGCATCGCCATAAAGAATCCGGGCCAGCCCCGGGTTCTTTTCAGTAAACGATAAAACCAGCCACAGGATTTTTTCACAACGCTGCACACACGTCAGGTCTTCTTCCATGATGCGCGCCACTCGCGCAAAGACAGCCTCTTCAATAAACTCGATGAGACTCTCGAACATTTTATATTTGCTTGGAAAATGACGATAAAGCGCCGCCTCGGACACTCCCACCGTTTTCGCCAGATTTGCCGTTGTAATCACCTCGCCCGGATGCAATTCCAACATGTGGGCAAGCGACTGCAAGATTTGCTGCTTGCGCGGGATCTTTTCTTTTCCATGTGCTTCCGTGTCTGGCATATTCAGGATTCCTGCCTGGTATTGGTAATCAATGTACCCACACCGGTGTCAGTAAATATTTCAAGCAGAACTGCATGCTCTAGACGACCATCAATAATATGGGAACTGGCCACGCCGCCCTTTACTGCTTCCAGTGCGCACTGGATTTTAGGCAACATACCACCGTAAATGGTGCCATCATCAATCAACGCATCAACCTGCGCTGTGGACAAGCCCGTCAACACAGTGCCTGACTTGTCCTGCAGACCCGCAACATTGGTCAACAAAACCAGCTTCTCTGCATGTAACGCTTCAGCAACCTTCCCTGCTACCAGATCGGCATTGATGTTGTAACTCTGGCCATCCACACCCACGCCAACCGGCGCGATAACCGGAATAAATCCACCGTCTACCAGCGTATCAATGACATCGCGATTGACTGCTTCGATCTCTCCGACAAAACCGATATCCAGTTGTTTGCCCGCATCATCCAGAAACATTTTTCTCGCGCGAATAAGATTTCCATCCTTACCCGTAATCCCGATTGCCTTGCCTCCTGCCTGATTGAGTAAACTGACAATCGCCTTGTTCACTGTACCTCCCAGCACCATTTCAACCACATCCATAGTGGCAGTATCCGTAACACGCATCCCGGCAATAAATTCTGAAGCGATTCCGAGCTTTTCCAGCAATGCGCCTATCTGGGGCCCGCCACCATGCACCACAACTGGATTAATGCCGACAAGCTTCATCAACACAATATCGTCTGCAAAACTTTTTGTGAGGTCATCATCGATCATCGCATTGCCGCCATATTTGACGACGATGGTTTTTCCTACAAAGCGACGAATATAGGGCAGCGCTTCCGTCAGTACATTGGCTATGTTCAAGGCTTCAGTGCGTGTCAATGTCATACAAGATCCAGGATAAATTTAATAGATTTCATCAAAACGGGAGCCGCAAGCCTTTATCAACCTGCATCAATTGTTGCCTGAATACATGCTGCACAGTAGCCAGCGTCTCCTGGTCATCCGCCTCAAAACGCAATGTCAGTGCGGCGGATGTATTGGATGCCCTCACCAGACCCCAGCCCTTGGCAAAATCCACGCGGATACCATCAAGCGTTGTGCATTTACCATTGCCCCATTCACCTTTTTCAACAAGGCGTTCGATAATCGAGAACTTTTTCTCTTCAGGCACGGCAATACGTATCTCCGGAGTACTCGCACTATCGGGAAATGCTGCGAAAATGCCGTCCAGATCCTGATCCCGGATTGACATGATTTCCAATAAACGCGCGCTGGCATACATGCCATCATCAAACCCGTACCAACGCTCCTTGAAGAAAATATGCCCGCTGAGCTCACCGCCCAACAACGCACCGGACTCGATCATCTTGTTCTTGATATGTGAATGTCCGCTTTTCCACATCACCGGACGACCACCGTAACTACTGATCAATGCATTGAGTCGGCGCGTGCATTTCACATCGAAGACAACATCGGAGCCGGGATTGCGCGAGACAATGTCCTTGGCAAACAACATCAACAACAGATCGGGCAGGATAATTTTGCCTGTGGCCGTGACCACTGTCAGCCTGTCGCCATCACCATCCAGGGCAATGCCAAGATCGGCATTCTCGCTTTGCACCTTTGCAACGAGATCTGACAAATTCTCCATAACACTGGGATCTGGCGCATGATTGGGAAATGAACCGTCAATATCGCAATACAGGCGAACTACATCACAACCCAGTTCTTCCAGCAGCCGCGGCGCAACATTACCCGCAATACCATTGCCACAATCCAGAACCACTTTGTAGCTTCCCGCCAGAACAATATCATTTGCCACATGCGACACATAGGCAGGCACGATATCAAGCTGACTCACTTCGCCCTGACCTTCCGCAAAATCACTCGCCTTCACCCGTGCAAGTAACTTCTGGATTTCTTCACTGGCCAGTGTGTGGTTATCAATCACCATCTTGAAGCCATTATCTGCGGCCGGATTATGGCTCGCAGTAACCATGATGCCACTCGTCGCATGCTGGACGGTGTTTGCCGCAAAATACATCAACGGGGTAGGAACATTGCCAAGGTCAATAACGTTGCAACCACTCTCAAGTAACCCTTGCTGCACTGCTGCTTTCAGGCGAGGCGTCGACAACCTGCCATCGCCGGCCAGAAGGACATTCTGCTGCCCATGCTCACGGCATTCACTGCCAAATGCCCGACCGATACGGTGCGCAACCTCATCACTGATTTCCGCTTCAGCATTGCCACGAATATCGTAATCACGGAATATGCTGGCAGAAATATCAAAGACCTCCTGCTTCAGGATTTTTGTCGGCGCATCATCTTTTACAGATGTCCGCCTGAAATCAAGAAAGTCCTCCCCTTCGTCCAGATCCAGGACATCCGTATTCTGGAATAACGGATCTGCCTGCTCCTGATTATCCTGTTTTTCCAATTCATCCAGTTCCAGCGAATCACCAGACAAGCTTGCCTTGTCAATCTTGCGCGCCGCTTTTATCTGGATAGGTGTTACATGCTCTTCTTCCGCTTTTGCAGAATGAATACGTGTTCGCTTGTGTACAAACATTAGCGCTAACAAACTGGAGATAATTGCCAAAGCCTGCGCAGAAAAAAGCAGCATCGGAGAAACAATTGCATCCTTGAGCAACTGTGTTCCAAGTACAATTTGCACATTCCAGTGCGGAGTGCTGGTTTTGATATTGTCTCCCATTCCTCTGGACTCACCATTTTCACCCAGAGAAAAAACTTTCATTGCATTTTGTTGGTCAAATTTCTGGTAAAAGATAGTCTGCGCCTGTTCCGGAGCAACCTGCAGCAGGCTATTTTTGAAAACCTGCACATTAAACACAGCTATCAGATAACCCAGAGCTTTACCATTTTCATTTTTGACAGGCAGAATGACATCAAATAAAAACCGGTCATTTTCACGAAATGCTTCCGGGTATAATGGTGCACCCTGATCCGCCTTGCGCAAGCGGTCGATCTGGGAAAACCGCAGTCCTGCGGCAGCATAATTCGCGCCGGCAGGTATCAACTGCGCCTGAAGTATTTCAGGATTTGTTGCGCGCAGCTTGTCCACTGCAGACTGCAAAACATCCGGGGTGCCCTGTTGCAAAGCGGTATTCACGCCTGAATCAGGTAACACCAGTGCCGCCTGGAGATCACCCTGTATGCGGGCGACTTGCGCATCAATTGAACGAGCCTGCTGCTCGGCAAGGCTATTGGCCATCTCCTTGATGTGACGGACATTGGCATCATTGAATATTCCGGGCAGCACCCCTACGGCTATATATGCAACCACGCATATCACCAGGATTACTGCACCCACAATCAGTTTCTTGTGCTGTTGCGCTTTTGTTAATTGTTTCGTATCGCTCACGCTGTTTTTATCTCCAAAAAAACTGGCGTTCCGGCAGCCTCACCATGAACACAAGCACTATGCCAATAGTAATGCCGCCAACTTGTCGACCAGCCTGACTGCCAATTGCGCCTTGCCCATTTTCTCGAAAATTGCACTACCATTTTGCCAATACACTGTAACTGCATTTTCGTCACTGCCGAAACCGATATCTTCACGACTGACATCATTGGCAATAATCATATCGAGTTTCTTTTTTCGCATCTTGTCACGCGCATAGCGCTCGACATCATCGGTCTCCGCCGCAAAACCAACAGTAAACGGGGCGTCAGGCAAATTGGCCACTTCGGCAACAATATCCGGATTCCTGACCAACTCCAGAACCATGGATGTCTCCGCGCCTTTCTTGATCTTGCTTGTTGCAACACGTGCCGGACGAAAATCAGCAACGGCTGCCGATGCTATCACCACGTCCATGTCGGCTACTCGCGCCATCACCGCATCGTGCATATCCTGCGCACTCACCACATCAATGCGCTGCACGCGCGCGGGTGTGGGCAGCAATACCGGACCCGCGATCAGTGTGGTAATGGCACCTGCATCCGCGCAGGCCCTTGCCAGGGCAAAACCCATCTTGCCCGAGCTGTGATTGCTGATATAACGAACGGGATCTACTGCTTCGCGGGTAGGGCCAGCGGTGATCAGCACGCGTTTACCTGCAAGCAGTCCTGATTCAAAACATCCGGCTAACCTGTTGGCAAGCTCGTCTACTTCCAGCATACGGCCAGGGCCTGTGTCGCCGCAGGCCTGCACACCTTCTGCCGGCCCCCATAAGGCCAGTCCCCGCTGCTGTAGCAACGTCACATTGGCCTGTGTAGCCGCATTTCGCCACATCGCCTGATTCATGGCTGGCGCCACCAATACGGGTGCACTCGTTGCGAGACACAGCGTCGTCAGCAAGTCATCGCCCTGGCCCTGCGCCAGTCTGGCAATAAAATCTGCCGTAGCAGGTGCAACCAGAACCACATCCGCCCAGCGGGCCAGCGCAATATGTCCCATACCTGCCTCGGCTGCCGGATCCAGCAGTTCGGTATGCACAGGGTGACCCGAAAGCGCCTGCAAGGTAAGCGGCGTAATAAATTCCGTGGCAGCGCGTGTCATGACCACGCGCACCGAGGCACCACAATCCTGCAAGCGGCGCACCAGTTCTGCAGCCTTGTAGGCAGCAATTCCACCGGTGATACCCAATAAAATTTGTCGATTAGCGAGAGAGCTCAACATGATGGACTACCGGCTCCCGGGACAGCCTGAAAAATCGTTGCTAAGATAGCACCACCGCAAGTAATTGCGTAGCCAAAACATAAAGCTAGCACCCACTGACAAGGATGTTCAGATGCGTATATCAGAATGGCCCGAACTTGAGCGGCCTCGCGAAAAACTACTCGCCACAGGCGCGTCCACCCTGTCCGACGCCGAGCTGCTTGCCATTTTTTTGCGCACCGGCACACGCGGCAAAACAGCTGTAGATCTTGCACGGGAGTTGCTGAATGAATTTGGCGGGTTACGACAACTCCTGCAAGCCGACCAGAAGGTTTTTTGTGCAAAAAACGGTCTCGGCACTGCCAGCTTCGCCCAGCTACAGGCCGTACTGGAAATGTCACGCCGTCACCTGCTCGAGACCATCCAGCGCGATGCCGTCCTGAACAGCCCATCAGAAGTCCGACACTACCTTAAAGCCAGGATGCGAGATTACAGGCGCGAGGTGTTTCTCTGCCTGTTCCTTGACACACAGCACCGCGTGATTTGTGCTGAAGAGCTGTTCATGGGCACCATCGACAGCAGTAGTGTCTACCCCAGGGAGGTGGTGCAGCGCGCACTGGCCGTCAATGCGGCGGCCGTGATTTTTGCACACAACCATCCATCAGGCATTGCCGAACCCAGCCAGGCAGACGAGCGCATCACCCTGAGACTGCGCGATGCACTGGCCATAGTCGACGTACATGTCCTGGATCACATGATCGTCGGCGACTGCAATGTTATCTCCATGGCAGAACGGGGGTTGCTGTAGAACCATTAGCCTGGCAAGTGCCAGCGATCAGCTCACAGCGATTCAACTCCCGGTTAGCCAACCCGCCATCATTTTTTTCAACAAGTCGACATCAACCGGCTTTGACAGGTAATCGCTGGCGCCTGCATCAATGCACAACTGTCGATCTTCTTTCATTGCCTTGGCAGTCAAGGCAATGATCGGCATGGCAGACATACCTTGCATCGCACGAATACGACGCATGGCTTCATACCCATCCATCTCGGGCATCATGATATCCATCAGCACCAGATTAAAGTCCTGTTCTTCCGCAAGCTTTTCAAGGGATTCCGCGCCACTCATGACCGGCACCACTTCCATACCAAGATCTTCCAGGATGGCTGACATCGAATAGATATTGCGGATGTCATCATCCACCAGCAAAACCTTATGGCCCGACAGGACCGCATCATCCGCTTCTGCGTAATCACGCGCCGTTTGCGGCACAGTTTTTGACGCGGCCACATCCTGCAAGGCAGACTCCCCGGCAGCCTGGCTTTCTTCTGCTACAACCCCCGTGTCGCCTGATACCGAACGCACAAACATCAATGTCGCATCAAGCAAGCGCTCCATCGCCCGATTGGATTTGATAATGACACGGTCAGCATATTTGCTGATTTCAAATTCGCGTTCTGGGGTAAGTTCTTCTGCAGTAAACACAATAATCGGTCTGGCAGCATAATCAGGCAATGCGCGAATTTTCTTGAGAAGCTCCAGGCCATCCCCGTCGGGCAGTTTGAGATCGACGATCATGCAGTCGAAGCTGTCACCCGCCAGGCGAGCAAGGGCTTCTGCTCCGGTCTCAACAAATGCCGCATCCATACCACGACCTGCAAACTGCTCTGCAATGACTTCATGCAATTCCACGCTGTCCTCAACAATGAGAACCCTGCTGAACAACCCACTAATTTCTTCCTTGATACGCATGAGCAGCTCTTCCACATCATTCTGTGAAACCGGCTTCTCGATAAAATCACGCGCACCGAGAGTCTCAGCATGCCTTTTTTCCGGCATCGCAGAGACAACATGCACAGGCACATTGGCGGCGTCCGGAATCGATTTGATTTTTTTGATAATCTCCCAACCCGGCATATCCGGCAGGGAAACATCCAGGATGATTGCCTGTGGTAAATAATGATCGAGATACGTGAGTGCATCAGTTCCATTGTGCACAACATCGCACGCAAGCCCCGCATCGAGTATCAGTTCACTGAGGATGCGCGAGAATTTCTCATCATCCTCAACAATTAATAACCTGCTTACTTTTTGCGCACGAATCCGGAAGCCTGCACCAACCGACTGCGGGGCGCTTTTTATTTCGGGCGTAGCGCTCTCGATTTTTTCCGGAAC
>DAOMGE010000010.1:26606-68840 GCA_035430165.1 Pseudomonadales bacterium
CCGACTGCGGGGCGCTTTTTATTTCGGGCGTAGCGCTCTCGATTTTTTCCGGAACACGCGGCGAAGGAGGTACTGCACGCACGGGAGCGGGAGGAGCAGGAGCAGCAGAACGACCAAGCGGCAAGATCACCGCGAATGTACTTCCGGAACCATCGCCCTCACTGTAAACCGCAATCTCGCCACCCAGCAGGTGGGACAATTCACGGGATATCGTCAAGCCAAGTCCGGTACCGCCATACTTGCGGCTGGTTGTACCATCTGCCTGCTTGAATGCCTCGAAAATTATTTCCTGTTTGTCTTTCGGAATACCGGTTCCGGTATCCCTGACAGAAATCACAAGCGAATCATTACGTCCCAGACCCTGGCGGACCGGCATGAACGGTGTGCGCGGTTTGTGGATATTGATATAGACGCCACCCTTTTCTGTAAATTTGATGGCGTTGGAAACAAAATTCTTGATAATCTGGTTAACACGATGAATATCCGTACTGAAGGCTGGGGGAAGATCATCCTCAACCACCACAGAAAATTCCAGGCCTTTGTTTTGTGCTATATATTTAAAGCGTCGATCCAGTTCTGCCGCCACATCCTTGATGGCAACATCCTCGTATACCAGCTCCATCTTGCCTTCTTCAACTTTTGAAAGATCCAGGATGTCATTGATCAGTGTCAACAAGTCTGAACCTGACGAATGGATAACACTGGCATGTTCGACATCCTTACTGGAAAGATTCTTGTTCCTGTTGTCCATCAATGCCTGCGACAGGATCAGGATACTGTTGAGTGGCGTTCGCAGCTCATGGGACATCGTCGACAAGAATTGCGTCTTGTAGCGGCCACTTGCCTCCAATGCTTCCGATTTTTCCATCAGCACTTTTTTGGATCTTTCAAGCTCCTGGTTTTTTTGCAGGATCTCGTTTTTCTGGTTATCCAGATCCAGGGAGCGGGCTTCCAGTTCCAGATTTATTTTTTCCATTTCTTTTTGCTGGGATTGCAATATATCAGCCTGCTCCGTGGTCTGCTTCAAAACCTCAGCCATTCTTACGCGGGACTGCGCTGAATTTATTGAAATAGCAATACCTTCAACCCCGAGGTTGAGGAATCGCATTTCGTTATCCCCGAACTCGCGGAAAGAACCCAATTCAATTACGCCCTTCAACTCGCCATTAAACAGCACCGGCACCACCACAATACTGCGCGGCGCTGCTGTACCCACACCAGAACCCACCTTGATGTAGTCATCAGGCAGATCTGTCACAACAAACGCTTTTTTCTCCAGCGCACACTGCCCGACAATGGATTCCCCGATTTCAAACTGGTTGCGGTTTCCACGGCGATATTGATGTGCATACGTCGAATAAAGTTGCAGCGCATCATTCTGGAAAACATAGAAAGTACCCACCACCGCCTGCAAATGTGCTGCCAGATATCGCAACACATTTGACGTCAGATCCTCCATGTTAAGGTCACCGCGCATAACCTCATTAAGCCCGGCCAGCGCACGTTGCTCTTCGTCACGCAGACGGTTATCTGTATTCTGCTCCAGCAAAGCATCACGCATCACGCGCAGTGAATACAGCAATTGTCCGGTTTCATCGTGACCGGTAACATCAATATCCTGATGCAGGTTGCCATTCGCAATCTGGTCCGCAACATCGACTGCCTTATTGAGCACCTTGGTGATCAGGCGAATGATAACAATCGAAGCAAGCAACAACAGCAAGCTGACCAGAATGCCGATTGACACACCGAAAACAATGATTTCTTTTTCGCCTTTCTGAATAGCCGTTATGCGATTATTGAAATTTTCGAACCAGCGCTTGATAAACTGGGTTTGTAAATCCGCATAGGTAATTCTCGCCACATTAACCTTGGCAAACCCTTTTTTGGAATTTTCACTCCCTATTTGTTCACCATGCAAAACAGCACTGGTTTGTGCAGTCGCTGCATCGACATAAATCTTGAAGTTTTCATGCAATTTATCGAGCGCAACCGACTCATCCGGATTAAGTTTCTTGATTTCATAAAACCGTCCAGACAATGTGGTTGCCATATGAACAGTATCATTCAGCAAGTCTTCGTCAGCTTCCGCGAGTGCATTCTGGAAACCGCGTTCGATTTGTGTGAATTGCACCTGTAGTTCATTAGCAAACTGCAGTGTTGGCAAATCGGATGTGACAATTGTCAGCAACTCCCTCTGGACATTACTTGTAAGCCGGTAATTCAGTGTCAGAAAAGCCAGAAAACCCACAACACCTATGACAGCAATAACACTGACCTTGTTGCGAATAGACAGATTATTGAGCCAATCCATATCAGCCACCCCTGTTGGAATTTATTGGTATCTGGATGCAATTCGTTTCTGTTGTAGAAACCGGAATTATCTACATAGCTTCAAGGTGTTTCATTGATTCTGGTTTTTTCCTGCTGGTAGGCATCAAGATGCGATCTTGCCTCCTTCAGCTTCAGTTCGAGTTCACGCTTCTGTTTATCCAGTTGCATGAAAAACTCCACCTTTGCGCGCAGGATGGTAGGGTTCAGGGGCTTGCAAAGATAATCCACAGCACCCGCCTGGTAACCCTTGTAAATGTATTTGTCTTCCTTGCTGATCGCGGTCAGGAACAATATCGGGACGTTCTGCGTTTTCTTGTTCTTGCGCATCATGGCTGCAACTTCAAATCCATCCATCTCCGGCATCTGCACATCCAGCAATACCAGTGATACATCGTGATTCAGCAGCAACTTGAGCGCATCCATGCCTGAGCTGGCTTTCAACAAAGTCCATGCGGGATCACCCAACACCGCCTCCAGGGAAATCAGGTTTGGCATGTAGTCATCAACCAGTAGTATGGTTTGCTCGATCGTCATTTTATTCTTGCTCCAAAGAAATCAGGCTGGCCAATAGCCTCAGGTTCCGGCTCACCAGAATTGCCACAAACAGGACAGCTTCCCGGTCGCACACACCGCAACTACCGTTCCGCCAGCTGACACGGCAGAGAACCCGCATGGCAGCTTTTTATGTCAGTCGAAAATATCACTGAACCCTCTGCAAAAAAACCCTATTTTCAAACCTGCAAATCCAGACAGGCGACAGGAAATTCGCTAACCGACTGTTTTAAATAGACTTTTTTAATTTCTCACAAACACCAGACTTGGCCACTACGTAGTAATAAATACATGGAGAGGACTTTTTCTTGCTCGCCGAAGTCGCTTCTGCTATAAAGGCGGGCTCTTTGGGCGATCCATTTCCAAGAAGTGGATCGTATGTATGTATAAAGGTGCTGCCATGTCTAAAGTTTGTCAGGTAACAGGAAAAAAACCTGTTACAGGTAACAATGTTTCCCACGCAAAAAACCGCACTCGCCGCCGTTTTGAGCCCAACCTGCACCATCACCGTTTCTGGGTTGCCTCCGAAAACCGTTTTGTTCGCCTGCGCGTTTCCTCAAAAGGTATGCGCATCATCGACAAGGTGGGCATTGATGCTGTACTTACAAAAATTCGCGCCGATGGCGAGAAAGTCTGAAAATCCGAATCTGAACGGGAGCCTGTAACATGCGCGACAAAATCCGCCTGGTATCTTCAGCTGGCACTGGCCACTTTTATACCACCGACAAGAACAAACGCACCATGCCTGAAAAAATGGAGATCAAGAAATTTGATCCCGTGATTCGCCAGCATGTGATCTACAAAGAAGCCAAAATCAAGTAAGTATTCACTTACTTCAGAAAGCCCGGCTTGTCCGGGCTTTTTTGTGTCCCGGGTTCCTGATATGCCTGAATTGCCTGAAGTGGAAACCACTCGCTGCGGGATTGCGCCTCATCTGGTTAATGCTGTTATTACCGGGGTCACAATCCGGAATCCGCATTTGCGCTGGCCCGTGCCTGGTGATCTCGCCAATAGACTCGCCGAGAGGACTATTCTCTCGGTAGAACGTCGCGGTAAATACCTGTTGATTGGCATGCAGCACTGTACACTGCTGGTTCATCTCGGCATGTCCGGCAGCCTGCGGATACTGGATAAACCTTCGCCCTACCTGAAACATGACCATATCGATCTGGCTCTCAGCAATGGCAAACATTTGCGCTACTGTGACCCACGTAGATTCGGATCCTGGCTGCTAGCAGATACCAACCCTCACCAGCATCCTCTTCTGGCCAGTCTGGGACCTGAGCCACTGGGCAAGGAGTTCACTGCCCGTTACCTTTTCCAGCTGAGCCGTAAACGCACACAGGCAATAAAATGCTTTGTCATGGATAGCCATGTCGTGGTCGGCGTGGGTAATATCTACGCAAACGAGGCCTTGTTTATCTCGGGCATTTTGCCAGAACGTGCGGCGAACACGCTGACATCTGGCGAGGCCAGGCGTCTGGTGAACGCAATCCGTCACATTTTGTCGCGTGCTATCAAGCGCGGCGGTACCACATTGAGGGATTTTGTTGGTGGCGACGGCAAGCCTGGCTATTTCGCGCAGGAGTTGCTGGTGTATGGAAGGGGAAACCAGCCCTGCAGGCAATGCGGAGCGTCACTCCATGAATCGCGGCTTGGTCAACGCAGCACAGTCTGGTGTGCATCCTGCCAGTCGTAAAACAGTCAACGACATCACAAATTGAACGCACCACCCGCAAGAAGAGCTTGCAAATTAGGCAGCAGGAGATTAGCTTATCCGGCACAGCACCCTAAAATCATAGGGTTAGCGCGAACTTCTAGAATCAGCGCCAATATTCAAAGGAGATATGGCATGTCATTCACCCTGAAAAAGTTACTCCCATCTGTTCTGGCTGCAAGCCTGTTATTGCCTTCGATACAGGCATTCGCCAAAGCAGAAGCCGTTGAGGATGAGCCACCGAGTGCATTTGCCATGGTGCCAGACTTGCTGATACTGAGACCTGTGGGCATGGCCCTGACCGCCATTGGCGCTGTGGTCTGGGTAGTGGCCCTGCCGTTCACCGCCCCAACCGGCCAAGTCAAGGAGACGGGTAAAGTGCTGGTGGTTTCCCCCGCTAAATTCACTTTTGATCGCTGCCTCGGCTGCACCAGAACCGGCTACCACCACGACGAAGAATAAACTCACAGGCAACAATCCCGATCACAGAAACCGCGCCACAGGCGCGGTTTTTTGTTGGGCTGTGATTTTTCTATCACCCTGCTATGAAAGCTCAATTTCTCTCGGCAAATTTCTTGTTGAGTGCCTCTACAACGAGCGGATGGACAAATTTGGAAACATCCCCATTTAACGAACCGATCTCTTTCACCAGGCTGGATGAAATATAGGACAAGTGATCCGCAGGCGTCAGGAAAAGACTTTCGATTTCCGGCGCTATGGCACGATTCATATTCGCCAGCTGGAATTCGTATTCAAAATCGGATACCGCTCGCAAGCCACGCAAGATTCCCTGCGCTTTCTGCTGTTTGACGAAATCAATCAGCAACACATCAAAACCGACGACCTCGACATTATCGAGATGAGCCAACACCTGTTTAGCCAGATCCACGCGTTCTTCCAGTGTGAATAGCGGGCTTTTGCGCTTGCTGGACGCAATGGCAACCACCACAGAATCAAACAACCTGCAACCGCGTTCAACCAGATCGGTGTGTCCGTTGGTAATAGGATCAAAAGTGCCGGGATAAATAACACGTCGCATAAATACAGGCCCGGAAAATAGTGAAGAGGAGAGAGCGGCAGAAATAGTAACGAATTTACGTAGTCACTCAAAGGATAATTTATGTCCTGCGCCAGAGACCGTAACTCACTTTACCGGCTTGCTGACTGCGGTGTAACGCAAATCCACTGGGGAGCATGGCCGGTGAATCTGCCGGTTGCTCCACATAAATCCATGCATCACCGGCCAACAAGCCTGCTGCTGACAACTGCTCTACCAGTAGATGAGGCGACAGACCTGTATCGGCAAAAGGCGGATCAAGAAATACCAGATCAAAAGTACCTGTCGCCTGTGCAAGCCAATTCCTGGCATCCATCGCCACAATACTTGATGTATCCGCACCAAGTTGTTGTCTGGAATCTTGCAGGCAATGCACGGCAACCGGATTGCGCTCTACCATGACACACAGCGACGCACCACGCGACAGCGCTTCGAATCCCAATGCACCGCTGCCAGCAAACAGGTCCAGGCAACGCCCGCCTGGCAATACCGGAGCCAGCCAGTTGAACAAGGTTTCGCGGATCCGGTCGCCAGTGGGGCGCAAACCCTCGACATCCGGGAATGCCAGTTTCCTGCCACGCCAGCGTCCGCCGATAATGCGAACGCGATTCGCCTCTTTGCCGCTTGCGGGTTGGCCTGATCGGGATCGTCTTTGCACGGCAACTCTTAATCAGAAGTCGGTGGTGGTAGGATAACACCCTCACTATTTAGACTCGCAAGACAAATATGGCAATTTTCGGCTTTGGAAAAGACAAACAGAAACAAGCAACACCTGCAGCGGCAGAAACAGTCACTGCGGTTACCCATGCTGCAGAGCCGGAAAAACCAAGCAAGGACAGCCTGTTTTCACGCATCAAGCGCGGCCTGTCCCGCACTGGCAGCGTCATTGGCCAGGGTGTTGGCACACTGTTACTCGGCAAGAAACAGATCGACGATAATCTTATGGAAGAGCTGGAAACCCAGCTGCTGACGGCAGATGTCGGCATTGATGCAACCACTACGATTCTCGATGATCTCACGCAGCGCGTTGCACGCCAGGAACTCTGTGATGGTGATGCACTTTATGAGGCATTGCAGGAAAAATTGTACGACCTGCTGCAAACCAGTGAAGCACCGCTGCAGATTCGTAGCGACAAAAAACCGTTTGTGATCCTGGTGGTCGGCGTGAATGGCGCTGGAAAAACCACCACCATCGGCAAGCTTGCCAAAAAACTGCAACAGGAAGGACGTAGTGTCATGCTGGCTGCCGGCGATACTTTCCGTGCCGCAGCTGTCGAACAATTGCAGGAATGGGGTGCGCGCAACAATATTACAGTCATCGCCCAGCATTCGGGTGCGGACAGTGCCTCGGTTATTTTTGATGCGGTACAAGCTGCGCAGTCACGACAGATTGATGTAGTGATCGCCGACACCGCAGGACGACTGCACAACAAGACCAACCTGATGGAAGAACTGAAAAAAGTAAAACGCGTGATGGCAAAGCTCGACGACACCGCACCGCACGAAGTCCTGCTGGTACTGGATGCCGGCACCGGCCAGAACGCCATCAACCAGGCACAGCAATTCAATGAAGCCGTGAATGTGACAGGCATTGCGCTGACCAAGCTGGATGGCACTGCCAAAGGCGGTGTGATTTTTGCGATGACGCAGGCATTGAAATTACCGATCCGCTTTATCGGCGTCGGTGAAAAAATTGACGACCTGCAAGTTTTCAATGCGCGGGATTTTATACGAGCCATTTTCGAGAAGCCGTCACACGAGTAATGGAATCCTGCGTATGATCGAATTTCACAATGTTGCCAAGCGCTACCCGAACGGGCATGAAGCACTGTCGCATGTGAATTTCAGACTGTCACCAGGCGAAATGACCTTTCTCACCGGCCATTCCGGTGCGGGCAAAAGTACAATCCTGAAATTACTGATGGTGATGGAGCGCCCGAGTAGCGGCCAGATCGTCGTCGGCGGACAGGATCTCGACAAACTCGGCGCCGCACGCATTCCCTACTACCGACGCAATATCGGCGTTGTCTTCCAGGATCATCACCTGCTGGATGACTACAGCGTTTTTGATAACGTGGCGCTGCCATTGCGTGTATGCGGTTATCCGGATCGCGAAATCGGCAAGCGTGTGCGTGCCGCACTCGACAAGGTTGGCCTGCTGGATCGGGAAAAATATTTGCCCGTTGCACTGTCAGGCGGTGAACAACAGCGCGTCGGGATTGCACGTGCCGTCGTCAACAAACCGCCGATCCTGATTGCCGATGAACCGACCGGCAACCTTGACGACGAGCTGTCGGCAGAAATCATGAAACTGTTTGAAGATTTCAGCCAGGTCGGCGTAACCGTCCTGATTGCAACACACGATATGGATCTGGTTCACCGTTTCGGTCATCGTGAAATGGTATTGCGGCGCGGTCGGTTGATACGCGGCAGTGACAGCGGGGATAGCCATGGCGCGCAATGATTCCGACAGCACCAGGGTGTCACGCGGCGCCAGCCTGAGCACTGTCAGCTGGAAAGAAAAACGGGATGCATGGCTTGCCCATCATCGTGAATCCGCGCGCGACAGCATCCAGCACCAGTTGCGTGCACCCTTGCAAAATCTCCTGACTGCACTCGTGATCGGCATCACGCTGGCACTGCCTGCCTTGTTGATCCTCGGTATAGAAAATTTGCAGCAACTTGGCGAACACTGGGATGGCGCACCACGCCTGTCTGTCTACATGGAACGCAAGGCGAGTGATGACCAGATTCGCGACACACAGAATGCCATGCGACAAGACCAGGCTGTCACAAGCGTGTCGCTGATCACACCGGCACAAGGACTGGCTGCCTTTGAAAGCACTGCCGGCATGACAGGTACGATGGCACTGCTTGAAGAAAATCCACTGCCACCGGTATTGCTTGCCGAACTGCAACATAACGCCACGCCGGATCACATGGAATCCCTGCAAAAATCCTGGCAACAACTTCCTCATGTCGAGCATGTCAAAGCCGATCTGGAGTGGATAAAAAAACTTTTCCACATCATGGAATTTGGCAAACACCTGACCATCGGTCTCGCCACGTTACTCGGTCTCGGCGCGCTGCTGTCTGTGGGCAATACCATACGCCTGGGCATTGAAAACCGGCGCGACGAAATTGTGGTGGCAAAACTGGTTGGCGCAACAGATGCATTTGTGCGACGTCCGTTCCTGTACAGCGGTTTTTGTTACGGCTTTTCAGGTGGCATGGTTGCAATCCTGCTGGTGATTGGCGGCTACTACAGCCTGGTCGGGCCAATCGCGGACCTGTCAGCGCTGTTTCATTCGAATTTCGCCTTGCACTGCATCGATATTTACACCGGCATCAACCTCGTTTTTGTCGGCACCGTACTGGGCATGCTCGGCGCCTGGCTGGCAGTAGAGCAACATTTACGCGATATGCGGGCAAAATAATTCCGGTTTTGTGCTACACAGGAAACTTGCGCGCCTTATGCTTGTCTGCAGCCAGACTAACCTCATGTAATTTCGCCCGGCTCTTCATGAGCGCAACAGGAAATCGTGAATGTACAGTGTCGCGCTCAAGATGTTGTTCGGCGATCGCGGTAAATATATCGGCATCATTACCGGTATTGCACTCGCCTCCGTCATCATGATCCAGCAACCGGGGATGATGATCTCTGTGTTGTCACGCACTTACAGTTTTATTTCCGATGTGAACCAGCCGGACATCTGGGTCATGGATCCGATGGTGCGCTACATTGACGATTCAAAGCCGATGCTCGATACCCAGTTGTACCGTGTGCGCAGCGTGCCCGGTGTCGAGTGGGCAGTGCCAATGTACAAAGGCGGGCAACGTGTCAGG
This sequence comes from Pseudomonadales bacterium, assembly GCA_035430165.1. Lineage (GTDB taxonomy): Bacteria > Pseudomonadota > Gammaproteobacteria > Pseudomonadales > UBA7239 > UBA7239. The sequence goes on from DAOMGE010000010.1 coordinate 36,113, forward strand.
CTCAGCAACGGCGAACTGGTGGGTTCCAATTTACTGGGACTGGACGATGCCACCCTGATAGGCGCACCCGGCATCTTGCTGACAGGAAAATTATCCGATTTGCGCAGGCCGGACGCAGTGATCGTTGATGAAGCCGGCGCCAGGGGGAGACTGGCAAAACCGGCTGCCCATCCCGATGAAAAACCCACGCCACTGGCACCGGGTGATACGCTGGAAATCAATGACAAACGCGCCCTTGTGGTTGGCATTGCACGCGCCACCGCCACGTTCGGCTCGCAGCCGATCATCTACACCACATTTACCCGCGCCAAGAACTATTCGCTGGGCGAACGGAAACTGCTGTCATTTGTACTGGTGAAAGCAAAAGGTGATGAACCACCGGAAGACGTCGCAAATCGCATCACTGAAAAAACGGGCCTCAAAGCACTGACTGCACAGCAGTTCAAGGATATTTCTCTGGATTACTTCATCAAGACATCCAGCATCCTGACCAACTTCGGTTTCATGGTACTGGTAGGGTTCATTGTCGGCGCCGCTGTCACCGGCCAGATTTTTTACAACTTCACTCTCGAAAACCTGCGCTATTTTGCTGTCTTCAAGGCAATGGGCACACCGGATTACGTGTTACTGAAAATGATTTTGCTGCAAGCGATGGTCGTCGGCTTTGTCGGTTTCGGTATCGGCGCGGGCATCAGCGCCATGTTTGCCGCATACACGCGCGGCGGCAGCGGCATCACCATGACACTGTCATGGCAATTGTTACTTGGCAGTGGGGCCGCCGTATTTGTGATTTGCTTGCTGGCGGCTTTTTTCAGTGTCAGGAAAGTTTTCAGGCTTGAACCCGCTATCGTATTCAAGGGCTGACAGATGACCGACATGATGCCGGACAAAAAATTACTGACCAGCAACACGGCACTCGCCGTCAGTTGTCATGGCATCACGAAACGGTACGGCGAAGGTGACAACCAGATCCATGCCTTGCGCGGTATTGATCTTGATGTATATCAGGGCGAGTTGATGATGATGGTAGGTCCGTCAGGTTGCGGCAAGACTACGCTGATTTCTATCCTCGCCGGCATTCTGGACCAGAACGAAGGCGAGTGCCTCGTATTTGGCGAAAACATCAAGAAGCTTTCACATCGTGCACGTATCGATTTTCGCGCGCGCAATGTCGGTTTTGTATTCCAGTCTTTCAATCTCATCCCTGCCTTGACTGCTGCAGAAAACGTTGCAATCCCGCTGCAAATCAATGGCATGCCGGAAGCACGCGCCATCAGCAAGGCCAGTGAATACCTGCAGGAAGTCGGTCTGGCAGGACGAGAAAACTCACTGCCCGCACAACTCTCCGGTGGCCAGCAACAACGTGTTGCCATCGCGCGCGCACTGGTACACAACCCGAGACTGGTAGTCTGCGACGAACCAACCAGTGCACTCGACCACGTAACGGGCCACAAGGTTATGGACATCATGAAACATATTGCCGTCAATCAGGATCGCACGCTGATCATCGTCACACACGACGCACGGATTTTCTCATTTGCGGACCGGATTGCCCACATGGATGATGGCCGCATCGTGCAAGTCGACCAGAATGTTGTTGAAAAAAATACCGCTAGGAGCTTCTGATGTTGCCCGCCCTTCTGAAAAACCGTTGGCTGCCATTGTTATCCGCTGCAGGCATTGTGTATGCGATCAGCGTGGCATTGGCATCACATACCGAACGCAAACCATCACAACCCATCGCGCTACCGGCACAGGCACCTGCCTACAGCAATTACATTGGCGGTGCGGGCATGGTTGAAGCCAGCAGCAATAACATCAGCATCGGCACTGCCTTGCCCGGCATTGTCAGCACCGTGTTCGTGAAAGTCGGGGATGCCGTAAAGACGGGCGACATCCTGTTCAGTATTGATGACCGGAGTTATCGCGCCGACCTTGCCATCAAACAGGCCAATGTATTGAAAGCAAAAGCGGCTGTAACAGAAGCACAGGCAGAACTGGCGGATGCCAGCAGCCAGTATGCGCATGTGAAGGACATGAAAGACGGACGCTCGATCAGTGTCGAGGAGATTGAAAAACGCCGCAATGCAGAAAGCATGGCGCGCGCAAGACTCGAAAGTGCCACGGCTGCTGTCGCTGTTGCCGAAGCCGATGTGCAAGCCACACAAACCGACATTGACAGACTGACTGTGCGCGCACCAATCACCGGACAGGTATTGCAAGTCAATATTCGTCCCGGCGAATTTGCTGCGAGCGGCAATCTGGCAACACCATTGCTGCGACTGGGCAACATGGAACAACTGCATGTTCGCGTCGATATCGATGAAAACGATGCCTGGCGTTTTCGTCCGGAAACACGTGCCACTGCTTACCTGCGCGGCAATCGTGACCTGAAAACCGAATTGACTTTCGTGCGTACTGAGCCGTTTGTCACGCCGAAAACCTCATTGACCGGCAGCAGTACCGAGCGCGTTGACACGCGTGTGCTGCAAGTGATCTACCGTTTCTCGCGCGAACAATTACCTGCATATGCGGGTCAGCAGGTCGATGTATTTATTGAAGTACCCGAAACAAAAACTGACAGGGACAACGCCAAAAAAGCAACTGCTGACAGTGGCAACGCGCCGTGAATATCATGACACGCCATCACTATCACGGAATTGCCTGCAGCGTGTTGCTGACAACACTGCTAACCAGTAGCTGTTCGTTACACACACCCTACCAGTCTCCGGTACTGCCATCGCCAGCGCAGTGGCAAGAGAAAACCTCGAACACTGATGCCATCAACCTGCAATCATGGTGGACAGGTTTTGGCGATAAGGAACTTGATGCACTGGTGACCGAGGCTTTGCAATCCAGCCTTGATCTCAAGCAGGCACAGATGCGTATTGCACAAGCACGCGCCGATCTGGAGATGGCAGGCGCAGCACACTTTCCCGCTGTGAACACTGGCGGAAGTATTACCCGCAGTGACAGCAGCAACACGATCAGCACCGGCGGTAAAGCGCCGCTTGTCGGTGGTCCGACAACAATTTACAAAGCGGGTTTTGATGCCAGTTGGGAAATAGACTGGCTCGGTCGCACACAACGCGGTATCGATGCCGCACAAGCGCGCTACGATGCCAGTGTGGAAGATTTGCGTGCAGCACAAATCACCTTGCTCGGGGAAGTCGCCGGCACTTACATCGCCTTGCGCAATAACCAGCAACAGTATGCACTCGCGGAAAAAAACCTGGCCTTGCAACGCAACACACTCGCCATCACACAGGAACGTTATGCACACGGCCTGACCAGTTATCTCGATGTCACACAGGCACAGGCACAACTGGCCGCTACTGAGGCTGTATTGCCGGCGTATGCGGCAGCAAGCAAGGCCTCGATGCGTGAACTGGCAATACTGCTGGGATACGCACCGGATGCCCTGCAGACAAGACTGGCAACGGTGGTGGCCATTCCGTCGGTCGATAAGGTCAGCGTCAATATTCTGCCATCCGACCTGCTCACACAACGACCCGATTTGCGGCGCGAGGAACGCAAACTGGCCGCCGCCTCTGCCGACATCGGTATTGCAAAAACTGCACGCTATCCCGCGTTTGACCTGACGATGGGTATCGGTTTACAAAGCAGCAATGCCGCAAGATTTGCGGATATCGGCAGTCGCTACTGGTCGCTGGTACCGGCGTTAAGCTTGCCCATATTTGATGGCGGAAAAATCAGCGCCAACGTTGATAAAAAACAGGCCATGTTCGACGAGGCGCGCCTGCACTACGAAGATGTGTTTCATAAAGCCTTGCAGGATGTGGAAAATGCCCTGGCAAGTTTTTATGCAGAATCCATGCGCAGCAATACCCTGCGTGAATCGGAAAGCTTTGCAGAGATGTCTGTCACTATTGCGCAACAGCGCTATGAGAAAGGCATCGACAACTTCCTGAATGTACTTGTCGCCGAGAAAAATCTTTATGCCATCCAGAGCAGTCGCCTGCAGGCCGATGCCAATCGTGCCACAGCCGCCGTCGCACTCTACAAGGCGCTCGGCGGTGGCTGGTACTAGATCGCGTTACTGCCCACGCTTGCGTGCGCGGTCATCTGCGGCTTTGGTACGGCGCGTCGGCTCTGCTTCCAATGGATTTTCCGGCCAGTAATGTTTCGGGTACTGGCCGCGCATATCCTTGCGCACATCGTGATAGGCGTTGCGCCAGAAACTGGCGAGATCCTGTGTGACCGCCAGCGGGCTGCGTTTCGGCGACAACAAATGCACCAGCACCGGAATCTTGCCGCCAGCGATGCGGGGTGTTTCCTGCACGCCGAACATTTCCTGCAAACGCACGGCCAATACCGGCTGTTCGCCGCTGTAATCCAGCAAGATATGTGTGCCGGTCGGCACTGTAAAATGTGTGGGTGCATTTTTTTCCAGCAGTTGCTGTTGTGCGTAATCCAGACGCGATTGCAACGCGGCCAGCCAGTCCACTTGTGGTAACTGGCTACGGCGACTGACCTGCCCCAGAAAAGGCGCGAGCCAGTTTTCCAGATCTGCCATTAATGTTTTTTCACTGTAATCAGGAAAATTTTCTGCCGTACCGCTTGCTGACAGCCAGCGCACACGTGCCAGCCAGTGTTGTGCGGCTTCCGGCACTGGCAAGGCTTGCCAGCCAAGCAGGCGCAAGCCCTTGCATAGCGCCGCGACTGCTTTGTCACCACGCGCCGGCAAAGGCTTTTCAGAAAAAACAATGGCACCAAAACGCCGCACATCGCGCGCCAGTACCGCTTCATCCTGCGTTGACCAGATAACCTCCTCGCCCGTGAAAAACTGTTCCGGAAAAAATACCGGCAGATCATCTGCATCCAGTTCTGCTGCCAGGAATATCCTCGCATCGCGACCTTCTCCGTCAAGTTCTGCCACAGCAATCCATTCATGCTTTGCCAATACGCTACCCACAGGCAAACTCGCACCGGTTCCATCCGCCAACTGCCAGCGTTCGCCTTTTGCATCGCGTCGACGTGCCACACGTTCGGGATAACACAGGGCCAGCATCAGACCGAGTTTGTCATCCTGTTGCTGGCTGTCGTTGCCAACACCGATTAACTGCCGCAATCGTGCCGCCTGTTGTTTGACACGTTCACGCGCACTGCTATCGACCGCACCACCGTGCCTGAGTGCTTGCCAGCGCGCAAAAAAATCCGCATCACGATAATCACCGCGCAATAAATCACGCTCATCCAGCAGAGCGGCCACTTCACACGCCAGCGCACCGTAGCCAGTCTGCCTGGCTCGCAACAACATGTGCGCATAACGCGGATGCACCGGCAGTGCATGCATGTCGCGGCCGTGTGGCGTCACACGATTCCCATCCTCCAGCGCGCCGAGTTTTTGCAATGCATCACGTGCTTGCTGCAGATGGGCGACAGGTGGCATATCGAGAAATGCCAGTTCCGTTTCGCACACACCCCACATGGCAAGCTCAAGCGCGAACGGCATCAAATCCGTTTGCAGGATTTCTGCCGTCGGAAATTTCGCCAGCGTGGCATGGCGGGATTCGCTCCACAAACGATAACAGGCACCGGCCTGTTGTCGACCGGCACGACCGGCGCGCTGTGCTGCGGTGGCTTGTGACACATTGACCGTAACCAGGCCAGACATCCCGCGTCGCGGATCGAAACGCAGGGTGCGCACCAGCCCGGCATCCACCACCACCGTGACACCGTCAATCGTCAACGAGGTTTCAGCAATACTGGTAGATAAAATAATCTTGCGCCGACCCTCGGGATCCGGCTGCAAGGCAGTCTGTTGTTGCGCAGCAGAACCCTCACCAGAAAGACTGTGAATTTTTATGTGCTGTATCGCTTCGTTATTTTGCAGCAAGGATTGTGCGCGGCGAATTTCGCGTTGCCCCGGCAGGAACACCAGCACGTCACCTGTTTGTTCACGCACGGCACGCAATACGGTTTGTGCCACCAGGCTTTCAATCGCGGCATCGTTGTTATAACCGTCCCGATCGAGATAAAAAATATCGATCGGAAAACTGCGGCCTTCACTTTCTATCACCGGCGCATTACCTAGCAAGCGCGAAACAGCAACACCATCCAGTGTTGCCGACATCACCAGTATTTTCAGGCCGTTGTTTTCCGGACCAGTGCGCCAGTTTTTTTGTAAATCGCGCGCCAGTGCCAGTCCCAGGTCTGCGTGCAGATTCCGCTCATGGAATTCATCAAAAATCACGAGACCGACACCCGACAGTTCCGGATCAGACTGGATCATGCGCGCCAGTATGCCTTCCGTTACCACTTCGATTTTCGTGCGCGCAGTGACCTTGCTGTCACCACGGATACGGTAGCCGACCGTATCCCCGACTTTCTCACCCCGTTCACGCGCCATGTATTGTGCAGCGCGCATTGCTGCCAGGCGGCGCGGTTCCAGCATGAGGATGCGACCATCAATCCATCCTGTATCGAGCAGCGCCAGTGGCACACGCGTGGTCTTGCCCGCACCGGGCGCCGCCGACAGCACCACACACGCGTTGTCACGCAGTGCAGAGATCAATGCAGGCAAGATGGTATCGACAGGTAATGCTGGTTTATTCACGGAAAAAACGCGCTCGCATGGCAGGCGTGGCTACCGCCGGTGATGCATGATAAAGCTGGTGACGCCATGGCGAAACCGGCGATAATGGGCAACAGAATTTTTACATCACAGTTTTCAGATAACGGGTTTAGAAGAAACACGAATGAAACAACGGCTTGCTGAATTGATCACCACCGCGCTCGGCCATTTGCAGGCCACTGCCACGCTGCCAGCCGATGCGCTGCCCGTTGTGCAAATCGATAACACCCGTGACAAGGCACACGGCGATCTCGCCTCCAACATTGCCATGGTACTCGCCAAAAAAGCGGGCAAGCCTCCGCGCGAGCTGGCACAGGCGATTATCGATGCACTGCCAGACAACACGCTTGTCGCCAGAGCAGAAATTGCCGGCCCCGGTTTTATCAATTTTTTCATTGCCAGCGATGCGCAGGCGGCCATCGTGACGCGCATCCTCGACATGGGCGAGGCTTTCGGTCTGAGTGACGAAGGCGCAGGCCGCAAGCTGCAAGTGGAATTCGTATCCGCCAACCCGACCGGCCCGTTGCATGTGGGCCATGGCCGCGGTGCCGCCATCGGCGATTGCCTCTGCCGCTTGCTGGCGGCCACCGGCTGGGATGTCACCCGCGAGTTCTATTACAACGACGCCGGCGCACAGATCGACAACCTTGCCCGCTCGGTGCAGGCGCGCGCACTGGGGCTGGGTCCCGGCGATCCTGAATGGCCGGAAGACGGCTATCGCGGCGATTACATCAACGACGTGGCGCAATCTTACCTGGCAGGTGACCGCATTGACGCCGACGACCAGCACGTCATGGGCGCCAAGGATCCGCAGGATCTCGAGGCCATCCGCCACTTCGCTGTCGCCTACCTGCGCCGGGAGCAGGATCTCGACCTGAAGGCGTTCGACGTCTGTTTCGATGTGTTCTCGCTCGAATCCGCGCTCTACACGGAAGGCAAGGTTGATGCGGCCGTGGATCAGCTGGTCGCCAATGGCCGCACTTACGAGAAAGATGGTGCGCTGTGGCTGAAAACCACTGACTTCGGTGACGACAAGGATCGCGTCATGCGCAAGACCGAGGGTGGCTACACCTACTTCGTGCCGGATGTCGCCTACCACCTGCAAAAATGGCAGCGTGGTTTTACCCGCGTGATCAACGAGCAGGGTGCTGATCATCACTCCACCATTACCCGCGTGCGCGCCGGATTGCAGGCCCTGGATGTCGGTATCCCGGCCGGTTGGCCGGATTACGTGCTGCACCAGATGGTCACCGTCATGAAGGGTGGTGAGGAAGTGAAGATTTCCAAGCGCGCGGGTAGCTACGTGACACTGCGAGACCTGATCGACTGGTGCGGCCGCGATGCGACGCGCTACTTCCTCGTCTCGCGCGCCGCGACATCCCAGCTGGTGTTCGATGTCGATCTGGCCGTTGCGAAAAATAACGACAACCCTGTGTATTACATCCAGTACGCCCATGCCCGGGTCTGCAGTGTGTTGCGCCAGGCTGACGAAAAACAACTGCCCTACGACCAGCAACTTGGCACAGGACAACTGGGCCAACTGACCACATCACAGGAAACTGCCCTCCTGAACCTGCTGGCGCGCTATCCGGAAACCGTGGCAACAGCTGCCCGTGATCTGGCGCCACACGGGATTGCCCAGTACCTGCGCGACCTTGCAGCAGGCTTGCATACTTGGTACAACGCAGAACAGTTTCTCGTGGCAGATGACAAGCTGCGCAACGCCCGGCTGGCGCTGGCAGTGGCTACACGGCAAGTCTTGCGCAACGGACTGGCCTTGCTAGGTGTCAGTGCACCGGAGAGTATGTAAAACCCATGAGCCAGACTCACATGAACCCACAGCGCGCATGAGCCACGATTTCGCCAGAAGCCATCGCATGAAACGTGAAGCTTCTTCCTCGTCACGCAAGAAGAAGCCTGCCCGCAAGAGCGGCGGCGTGCCATCGTGGCTGTGGTTACTGATCGGCACACTGGCCGGCGGTTTTATCATGTTCCTTGTCTATATTTCCGGTGTGGCACCCCAGTTACCTAACCTGAAAGCTGCGCCCAAACAGGCGCAACACAGCGAAGTACCGCCAGCCAGCAACAAAGCCGGCAGTGAACCCGCTGCACCACCAAAACGCACCAGCCCTGTTTTCGAGTTTTATACCAAGCTGCCGGAAGGTGGCGGCGCAGTGACCGACGCACCGCCCGGCGCACAACCACAAAACGTACAGCCACAGAACACGCAAGCGCCCAACGCGTCGGCGACAGGAACTCCTGTGCCAAACCCTTCGGCGACCACGCCCGCACAGCCGACAGCTACAGCAACGACAACAACAGCCCCGTCCGCTGCGACACCAGCAGTAGCGCCTGCATCGCAAACAGCACCTGCCCCACAAAAAACCGAGGCACTGGATCCTATCCAGCAACTGCTGGCGCAACAGGAGGCCGAAAAAAACAAATCCGCCAAACCTGAAAAAAAAGCAGAGCCGGAAAAGAAAACCGAAGTGGAGAAAAAAAGCGACACCACCAAATTACAGGCCGTGAATACAACCGGCAAACTCTATCTGCAGGCTGGTGTTTTTCGCAATCGCACCGAAGCGGACAAACTCCGCGCAAAAATTGCCTCACTCGGGTTCAAGCCTTCTTCACAGAACATCACGAATCACGATGGCGAAACCTTGCAAAAAATCCTGATCGGCCCATTCAACAAAAAAACCGATATGGATGAAGCCAGCATCATCCTGACAGGCAACAAGATCAATGTCTTCCCCGCCAGATAAGCGCGAGTGGATTTTTCATACCGTAGCGATTTTACTGGTTGCATTGACACTGGAACTGGCGGGCGCCATGTTGCTGCATTTCTATCCATCACTGGAAAAATCACGCGAACAGCTACAGGGAAAACTGAAAGCAGAAACGGATGTCAACGCCACACCACAGGCTTATCTGCTCTACATTCCCACACCGGGTTTCTCAACAAGGCATTTCCAGCAGAATAATGCACAGGGTTATCGCGGTGAGGCGGTAGCCTTGTCACGCAGCCCGGACAGCATTCGTATCCTTTTCCTGGGTGGTTCGACCACTTACGGTGAAGGCGTGGAAAATCCTGCGGATACGTATCCGGCACAAATCGGCAATTTGTTACGACAGGATGCGCGTTTTGCCAGAAAGAAAGTCGAGATCATCAACGCCGGTTTGCGCTGGGGAACCACGGCAGAAATCCTCACGCACTATTTGCTCAAGTTTCGCTACTACCATCCCGACCTGGTGGTGATCAATCCGGGCGGCAATGATCCTGTCGCCTACACCACACCGGACTACCAACCGGATTACAGCAACTGGCGTAAAAACCCGCAATCGATTTCTTCCCTGCGTCCGTACACACGCTGGTTGCTGCAATCACGCTTTGCCAGCGCGATGATTGTGATGCTGTTTTTTCCGGATATCGCCGATGGCACGACGTTTGTCCACAACGGCGACGATACACCAGCCAGATGGTTCCATCCGGAAAAACCCGGCCAACTGCAACTGGATGAAATTGCTTTTTACAACAACCTGTCGACTATCGTGCGGGAGATCCGTCACGACGGCGCCGATGTGTTCCTGCTGTCCTATCAGGGCAACCCTTACGACACTGGCGACCAGGAAATGTGGCGCAAATATTACGATTACGAAGAAAGTGTTCTCGCGCAAATCGGACAGGACCTGCACGTTGCCTACGCACCATTTCCACTGTCGCTTATGCCAGAAAATTTGTGGGTCGATCCTTCGCACATCAATGCCGAGGGTGAACGCCGCAAGGCGGCTTATGTGTATCCGTATATCGCCCCGTTGCTACTGGAACAAAAGCCGGCCATCACGCACACCGCCCCAGACAAGTTGCCTCCGCTGTCGATACCTGCTGCCGGTAACGCACACTGACAGCACTTGAAAAAAACCGATCCATCCACACATTCTCCATTCTGTTTGCCCGTTTACAGGTGCCTCTTGGAACAATATCACGGTACAACCATTCTCTCGGTACGCCGCAACGGTCGCGTTGTGATTGGCGGCGATGGCCAGGTCTCGCTCGGCAATACCATCATGAAGGGCAACGCACGGAAAGTACGTCGCCTGTATCACGACAAGGTTATCGCCGGCTTCGCCGGTGGCACGGCCGATGCCTTCACCCTGTTTGAGCGTTTTGAGGCCAAACTGGAAAAATACCAGGGACATCTGGTGCGTTCTGCCGTGGAACTCGCGAAAGACTGGCGTACCGATCGCGCCTTGCGTCGGCTGGAAGCACTGCTGATCGTGGCGGACAAGACCAGCTCCCTGATTATCACCGGCAACGGCGACGTGATCGAACAGGAAGATGATTTGCTCGCGATTGGCTCCGGCGGCTCTTTCGCACAATCTGCCGCAACGGCATTGCTGCACAACACAGACTTGTCAGCGCGCGATATTGTTGAAAAAAGTCTGGCGATCGCTGCCGACATCTGCATCTACACCAACCACAGCCGCACCATCGAAGAACTGGAGTGCGAAAATGCCTGACAGCAATTCCTACAACATGACACCGCGTGAAATTGTCAGCGAACTCGACAAGCATATCATCGGCCAGAATGATGCCAAGCGCGCCGTTGCCATTGCACTGCGCAATCGCTGGCGTCGCATGCAACTGAATGAAAGCCTGCGCGCTGAAATCACCCCGAAAAATATCCTGATGATTGGCCCCACCGGCGTTGGTAAAACCGAAATTGCACGTCGACTCGCCCGGCTTGCTGATGCACCGTTCATCAAGGTGGAAGCTACCAAATTCACCGAGGTCGGTTATGTCGGTCGCGATGTGGAATCCATCGTGCGCGACCTGATCGAGATTTCACTCAAGCTGTATCGCGAACGCGCCATGGAACAAGTGCAGGCTCGCGCACAGGATGCCGCTGAAGACCGCATTCTTGACACACTCTTGCCTGCCGCCCGCGATATCGAGCCGTCTGAAAAAGAAAATCACACGCGCCAGGTTTTTCGCAAGAAATTGCGTGAAGGCGAACTGGATGACAAGGAAATCGAGATTGAAGTCGCGGCCGCACATGTCGGCGTGGAAATCATGGCGCCTCCCGGCATGGAAGAAATGACCAGTCAGTTGCAGCATATGTTTTCCAGTATGAACAGCGATAAAAAACGCCTGCGCAAGATGACTGTCAAGCTGGCGATGAAACAATTGCAGGATGAAGAAGCCGCCAAACTGATCAACGACGAGGAAATTCGCAACAAGGCAATCGCCTCGGCCGAACAGAATGGCATCGTGTTTATCGATGAAATCGACAAAGTGTGTCGCCGTGGCGAAACTACCGGTGCTGATGTCTCGCGTGAAGGCGTGCAACGCGATTTACTGCCTTTGATTGAAGGCTGCACCGTCACGACCAAATACGGCATGATCAAGACCGACCACATGTTGTTCGTAGCATCAGGCGCTTTCCATCTTGCCAAACCGTCAGACCTGATTCCGGAGCTGCAAGGCCGTTTACCGATTCGTGTCGAACTGAACGCGTTGACGCCGGATGATTTCGAACGCATCCTGCAAGAGCCGCATGCATCGCTGACCGAACAATACCAGGCGCTGCTCAAAACCGAAGGCCTGGATATCACGTTCGCCAGGGATGGTATCCGTCGTCTCGCCGAAATTGCCTGGCAAGTGAATGACCGCACGGAAAATATCGGTGCGCGACGCCTGCACACCGTGATGGAACGCCTGCTTGAAGAAATCTCGTTTTCTGCGGGTGACATGGCGGCGCAACAGCAACATGTCACTATCGACGCTGCCTATGTGGAAAGCCATCTGGGTGCCCTGTCGCAGGATGAAGACCTGAGCCGGTTTATCCTGTAAATTGCCCGCACAAACCTGACACAAAAAACGGAGATCGCCATGGCTGTCACACGCGAACACATCACCAACACTATCAACGCCTATATCGAAACCTACCGCGCCAAAGACAAGGCCACCTGGCTTTCCTTGTTTGCCGACAACATCTATTTCGCCGACCCGGTTGGCAAACCCCCGATGATCGGCAAGGAAGCGATGTCGACATTCTGGGACCAGGCTCACAATTCCGGCATGACGCTGATGCCGAAACTGGATCGTATTGTGACTTGCGGCACAGAAGCCATCCTGCAATTCACGATGGAAGTGCGCGATGCCAATGGCGGCGGCTTTGACCTGAAAGTTGTCGATAATTTTGAATTCGACGAGAACGGCAAAGTGGCCCGCCTGCGCGCGTTCTGGGACAGGAATTCCATGCTCCCGATCTGATTTACCCATCCTGCTCCCACAAAAAAAGCCGCTGTTTCCAGCGGCTTTTTTATTGCACGAAAAACCTGTCAGGCAGAAGCCTGGTTATCTTCCAGTTTTTCGATTTCTTCCTTCACTTCCTTCATTTCTTTCTTGAGCGCATTCACTTCTTTCAGCACGGTAGCTTCCTTGATCGTGGCAACTTCCGCCTTGGTTTTGTGTTTGACCACTTTTGATTTCTTCAATGCTGCCGCTTTCAATTCTGCAAACGATCTTTCCAGGCACTCACGATAGAAACTCGGATCCGGCATGATGTCACGATCCGCAATAATGGTGATTGTTACCGTACCGCAATAACTCATCACCAGATGGAACAGACCCACACCCGGTGTCAGCAAGCCGACGCCGTGATACTGCACCAGCTTGGCGCCGGAGCAATACAGCGGGAACGGAGGCCCCGGCACATTGGAAATCACGGAACTGATATTGACCGGCAATTTCTCTGTCAATTTATTATCGATATAGAAATGCACCAGCCCTTTGGTCAGGCGCGGCGAAAAGACGCCGGCAAGTTTGAGTGCATCCACCAGCGGTGTCTGCTCGCCGAATTCTTTTGCCTCGTCCGTACTTTTGTGGATGGCATGCATACGCTCGATCGGGTCTTCAATATTCGTATGAATATTCGCAAAGATGGAACCAATCTGGTTGTTTTCCTCGTTGTCACCGCGACGGGTACGCATGTTGAGCGGCATGATGGCAGACAAGGATTCACCCGGCAGCTCGTTGTGGTGCTGCAAGTAATGACGCAGACCGCCAGAAATAATTGCCAGCGCCACATCATTCACTTTCGAACCGGTCGCATTCTTGATTGCCTTGAAATCTTCCAGTTCAAACAGTGCTGCTTCGAACGCACGATACGGGCCAACCGGATTATTGAAACGCGTTTTCGGCGCGCGGATATCCGGCATCGGCACATCACCGCGCGCCACATCCAGCACATTTTTTCCAACTTCGAAGCCGGTTTTATAAAGGCCTTTCACCAGATCAACACTGTTGCGCACTGTGTTGATCGTGCCGCGCGTCAGCATATTGAAACGTGTAGGCTCGTGTTCACCCAGATAGGTCGGCTCGTCTTCTTCATCACTGGCGCCGGGATTAGCTTCCAGGTCATGCAGTGCCGCCATGAACGATGATCCGCCTGCACCATCCACCAGTGAGTGATGCATTTTGGTGTACACGGCAAAACAGTTTTTCGGCAGGTGCGGAATATTGTCCAGGCCTTCGATGATATAGGCCTCCCACAGCGGGCGTGACATATCGAGCGGACGCGCGTGAATACGCGCAATCAGGATGCACAGCTGCCGCCAGTCACCGGGCTTGGGCAGCGCAATATGGCGCAAATGGAATTCCACGTCGAAGTTGTCATCCTTGATCCAGTAAGGGCGGTCATAACCACCTGGCACCTGTACCAGACGCGTGCGGAACAGTGGCAGTTTTTTCAACTTGCGCTCGAAGCTGGCGATAACTTCCTTGAAACGCACGGTGCCGCCGGGGGCGGTCGACTGGTCGTAAATACCCAGGCCACCGATATGTTGTGGCGTGTTCGGGTGTTCGAGGTTAATGAAGGCGGAATCGAGTATGCCTAACTGCTTCATGATGTGTTCTCTTCTTCTGTCCGTGATACCAAAGGGATCATTATTGGATAAATGTCGTAGATTGGCCAGCCAAATTTGCCCACTGCGCCTGATGGCGACGCTGGCAGCTTACAATCGCTTCAACCCATTCTAGATGAATTTCGATGCAGCCCAAGCCTTTCCTTCGCAGTCTACGCGCTTTGTTGCTGGCTACCGTTGCGGTTGTGGCTGTAGCGCTCTTGCTGGAACTGGCATTGCAGTTGGGTGCCCTGCTGGTAAAGGAACAGGCGCGGCAAGTAGAAGCCCGCTGGCTGACCGGGCACACACGCCTCCTCGCCCTCGGTGATTCGAACACTTATGGCTTGTATCTGGAGGCACCGGACGCCTGGCCCGCGCAGCTGGAGGCACAGTGGAATCGTGCCCACCCCGACCAGTCTATCGAGGTGCTGAATCTCGGCTATCCCGGCACCAACTCGTTCCGGGTGCGCGACAACCTGCCTGCCCTGCTCGACAAACTCGCGCCGGACCTGGTTTTCATCATGGTCGGTTTCAACGATTTCTGGACGCCCGCTGAAAATCTTTCCACCACCACAACACCGTTCTCGCAACGGCTTAAAAACCACAGCCGACTCTACAAGTTGTATGCCATGTGGCAACGCAGCAAGATCAACCAGCAGGATATGACTTTCGGTTCGCCACGGCCTTCTGAAAACGTCGATCCCGCCAGACTGAATGATCCATCCAACATCGAAAAACACCTGCTGAAAATGGACGGCGAAAATTTCTATATGGGAACACTGCAAGGTGAACCGGCGCGCAATATGAAAGCACTTGCCGAAAATCTCGCGTTCATGATCAGGACTATTCGCGCACGCGATGCGGATGTGGTGCTACTGACATATCCATCGAACTGGGGATTTTATCCGGGCGCCAACAAGTGGCTGAAAAAATCCGCCGAGGATAATCATGTGCCGCTGATTGATATCACACCACTTTTTATTGCGCAGTGCAGTGATGGCCCTGCATCCTGCCCGTCACTGCTGTTTCATGACGGACACGCCACCACAGCAGGTAACGCACTGGTTGCTGGCAAGGTTCTGGAATTCTGGTCTTCCTATAAAACAAAAAATAAAACCGGACTAGAACAGGTCCATTGATTCATCTGCCTGCATTTGCAGTTTTTCGTCGAGAATCTTGCGCACCTGTTCTTCCAGTAACGGCATGAGGACGCGAACAATATCTTCCACCAATGCCTCCTTTACCAGTCCGCGGACAATATTTTCCGCCAGCGCGTCCCTGACAATATCGGCAGATGATCGCACAGGTGACTGCGCCGGCTTCTGCTCACCAACTGCTGATTTTTCTACTGGTTCACCTTGCCTGATGACGGCTTCGATTTCTGTCTGCAACGCGGAAATATCGGCGGCCAGCCGGCTTTTTTCCGGCAGGATATCCGCAGCCCTGGCAACAGGAACATCTGCCGGTTGTGGCCTTATCTCTTTTTCAATCGTTTCTACAGGCGGCTCAGCATGGGATGAGGGTGCAATGCCTTCATAGGGCACCATATCTGCCAGCATTTCCGGCGATGTCTCACGATAACGCACTGCATTGGCTGCAACTTTTGCTGCAGCTGCACGAATCACATCCAGGGGATTCTTTCTCGGGACAGGCGCTGTTTCTGTTTCTGTTTGATTTTCAATCTCGACTTCTTCTGTCAACCATACCGCTTCCGCCAGAACGGGTACACCATCGTCTTCATCCTGCACGACTGACAGCGTGGGAATGTCGTCTTCCGCATCTACCGCTTCCGCAAGCAGAGGAATGCCGTCGTCCAGATTATCATCCGGTAGCAATACAGGAATATCCAGTTCGTGTTCGTGAAACGCCAGTTCTTCTGCGCTTAGCGCTGCATCCTCGTTGAGCATTTCACGGATATTCTCCAGCTCATCCAGCATCGCATCGCGACTTTCCTTGCTGGTGATGTTGCTCATGCGCGTTTTCCGATGTTGTGGATTTCAAGCGCATAACCGCGCTCACGATAAAACCGGTAACGCTCACGACTCTGCGCCAGTTGCGCCGGCTCTTGTGTCACGACTTCCGCCACGCGCTCGAAACGACTGAAAAAACCCGGGATCGTTGCGCCGAGATTGATCAACAGGTCATGGTGACCACCACTGTCTTCGCCACTGCCGATATGCACGGGTGACAATTGCATGGCAGGCAAGACATCGTGCGGCACAAAACTGTCTGGCCGGAATGTCCACAACGCACGATCCATTTGCTGTGCAGCATCGTTCGACACCGTGTGGATCAGGATACGGTTGCCCAGTTGCCAGGCCTTGTCAGCCAAACGGCAGACATACTGCAAACGCGCACTCTCGTCCGCCTGCGGCAAGATATAAAAATCCACGCGTGTCATTGGTCGCAATCTCAACCGGCGTGACTGTAATCCAGCAGGAATTTTACCAGCAGGGGCACAGGTCGACCGGTAGCGCCTTTGGTGCCTGCACTGTTCCAGGCAGTACCGGCAATATCAAGGTGCGCCCAGGGGTATTTTTCAGCAAAGCGCGCCAAAAAACATGCCGCTGTCACCGATCCGGCATTGCGTCCGCCGACATTGGCAAGATCGGCGTACGGGCTTTTCAACTGTTGCTGGTACTCTTCCCACAGCGGCATGCGCCACGCCTTGTCTTCCGCTTTCTGTCCGGCCTCATACAACTGTTCTGCCAGCGCATCGCGATTGCTGTACAAACCGCTGGCATGGTTGCCAAGCGCAATCACACACGCACCGGTGAGTGTCGCAATATCAATAACCGCTGCAGGATCAAAGCGTTCCGCGTAGGTGAGTGCATCGCACAATACCAACCTGCCCTCTGCATCGGTGTTGATCACTTCAATGGTTTTTCCACTCATGCTGGTGACAATATCACCGGGTTTGGTAGCGCGTCCGCTCGGCATGTTTTCTGCGCATGCCAGCATCCCGATGACATTCAAGGGCAATTGCAATGCAGCAATGGTTTTCATTACACCCAGCACGCTGGCGGCACCACACATATCGAATTTCATTTCTTCCATGCCCGCACCAGGTTTCAGACTGATGCCGCCACTGTCAAACGTGATGCCCTTGCCAATCA
Organism: Pseudomonadales bacterium; assembly: GCA_035430165.1. Classification (GTDB taxonomy): domain Bacteria; phylum Pseudomonadota; class Gammaproteobacteria; order Pseudomonadales; family UBA7239; genus UBA7239. The sequence goes on from DAOMGE010000010.1 coordinate 53,735, forward strand.
ACACCACCGGCTTCGCATTTTTTGCTCCGCCCTTGTAATCCAGGATCACCAGTTTTGCTGGCTGGTCACTGCCCGCACTGACTGACAACAGCGAACCCATTTTCAGTTCGCGCATCTGTTTTTCTTCGAGCACTTTTACTGTCAGCGATTTCTTACCGCGAGCAAGTTGTTGTGCCTGCGTTGCCAGATACGCCGGTGTACAGACATTGCCTGGCAAGTTACCGAGTTCGCGCGCAAGCAACATGCCATCGGCAATGGCGAGACCGGTCGCAAGAGCCTGCTCGACCGGTTTCTGGTTTTTCTTGTCTCCGTTGTGCCAGACCAGCTGTTTCAGGAAGAAGGATTTCTTGTCTTTTTTCAGCGTATCCGACTGGTAAGCACTGTTGGCCAGCTGGCGTGCCGCTATCTCGGCACACCAGGCAGGATCGCGGCCCTGTACACTGATTTCGTCCAGCATCAACACGGCGTCACGCACTTTCAGTTTGTGCAGCTGGTCGGCAATGCCATGCAGCAGCGACAGGTACTGGGCATGGGTCAAGGCTTTTCCTTCGCCGACACCGACCAGCAGCACACGTTCCGCCACTACATTGCCGACATGGGGCAACAGCAGGATGTCACCGGTCTTGCCGGCAATATCCCCACGTTTCTGCAAGGCGCTGACCAGTTTTTCCAGCTCACCACGGGCATGCGATGACAGCCTGGGCTTGCTGCCGGCTTTCTTGTCATGAAAAACCGGCACCACCAGACAGGCTGTCTTGCAGGTAACGGGATCGACAGTTTTACAGCTGATGGTCAGCATATTGGCTCCACAGGTATCAAAACAGGATTGCAGCACTGCAACGCCAGCGGCAAGCGCCGGCACGATGCGTTCAGTACGCCAGCAAAGGCTGGTATAGTCTACGCCCTGTCACCCTGCCTTCAACTGTTGATTCTGTTTTCCGGTACAACCTGACGTGATCCTTTCCCGCTATCTGGCACGCGATATCCTGCAGACGACTGCTGCGGTCAGTCTGGTGTTGCTGCTGATCTTCCTGTCCGGGCGGTTTGCCAAATTCCTGGTTGACGCTGCCACTGGCAACATTTCTGCCGACATCATCCTGGGCCTGTTGCTGTATCGCGCACCCAACATGCTGGAACGCATCCTGCCTCTCAGCCTGTTCCTGAGCATCCTGCTGGTGTTTGGCCGCTTGTACGTCGAAAACGAGATCAGCGCCCTGCATGCTGCCGGTGTCAGCCTGCCACGGCTGTTGCGCTCCAGCATGCTCGCTATCCTGCCGATTGCCGCACTGGTTGGCTGGCTGACACTCTATGTGAGTCCGGCGGCTTTCCAGCGCTCGGAGCAGATGCTCAATGACGAGAAAAAACGCAGCGAGCTGGATCTGCTCGAAGCCGGCAAATTCCTGCAATTGCGCAACGGTGAGGGTGTGGTCTACACCGGCGAGATCGGCGAAGGTCGCCGCACCATGCGCGATGTGTTTATTGCCAGCCAGAACGGTCAGGGCAACTGGGAAGTCATCCGCGCGCAAGACGGTCTCCAGCAGTACGACGAAAACCTGGATAGCCGCTTCCTGACCCTCAACAACGGCTTGCGGTATATCCTGCTACCCGGACAGGCGCGTGCCGAGCGCTTGCGGTTCTCCTCGATGATCCAGCGCATACAGCCGATCGACGATTACGATACCCGACGGTTTCAGGAAGACACGCTGTCGATGCGGGAACTGCTGGACGATCCGGAAAATCCATCGCGCCAGGCCACGTTGCAATGGCGCCTGTCGCTGATCCTGCTGGTGCCGATCGTATCACTGCTGGCGGTGGCCATGAGCCGCACCAACCCGCGCCGCGGCCGCTATATCAAACTGTTGCCCGCGATGCTGATCTATTTCACCTACATGGGCATCCTGGATGTCCTGCGTCACAAGCTGACGGATGGCAGCATCCCCGCCATGCCCGGGATGCTGGTCGCCCACGCCTGCCTGCTGGTTATCGGCTTGCTGCTGCTCTACAGCGACAAGGTGCCGCTGCTGCGGCGCGTGATGTAAGGCCCCGGCGATGCATTTATCCCTCATCAAGCAACACATTTCCCGCCACGTCATGAGCGCCGTGCTGCTGGTGCTGGTCGTGCTGATGGGGCTGTTTGCCATCACCCTGTTCGCCGAGGAGGTGAACGAATCTGCCGGCCACTACGGCATGAAAAACATCCTCACCTTCATCGCCCTCAGCCTGCCGGGTATGGCTGTCAGCAACACCGGTTTTGCCATGCTGATCGGCTGCCTGATGGGTCTGGGTGTCCTGGCCAACCAGAGTGAATTGACAGTCATGCGCACCAGCGGCATCTCGGTGCTGCGTATCATCGGTATGGTATTGCGGCCAATGTTGCTGCTGGTATTGCTATCCACACTGGCAGGTGAATACCTGGTCCCGAAACTGGACAGCATGGCCAACCGCCTGCGCACGGAAGCCGTACAGCAGCAGTCGAACACAACACTGAATAGCAAACGCGGCTTGTGGTTGCGGCAGGGCAATGATTTCCTGCATTTCACCCACATCCTGCCCGACGGCACACTCTACGGTTTTTCGCGCATCGCGTTTGATAACGAAGGCAAGCTGCAGTCGGTGCAATATGCCAGCAAAGGCATTTACAGCCATGGCAGCGCCAGCGAGCCGGAAGGCTGGAAACTCGACAATGTCCACATTACCCGTTTCGGGGCAGACAGCACCAGCAACGCGACCCAGCCAGAAGATGCTTACTGGCGCTCGGAACTGGCGCCGGAATTGCTGGGCGTGGTCGTAACAGAACCGGAGAGCATGAGCCTGCGCGAACTGTTCAACTACACGCGTTACCTGCAATCCCACGAGCAGGACAATAAACAGTTTGCACTGGTGTTCTGGCAAAAAGCACTACAGCCCGTGGCGATGATCGGCCTGGTAATCGTTGCCATCTCATTTATTTTCGGCCCACTGCGTGAAGCGACGATGGGATCACGCCTGTTCACCGGCGTCATGGTCGGTGTCATTTTCCGTTTCAGCCAGGATTTACTGGGCCCTGTCAGCATGGTCTACGGCTTCAATCCATTGATTGCCGTGAGTGCGCCCATCGCATTGTGCTGGTTACTCGGCCTTTTGTTACTGCTGCGGACGCGCTAGCGTTTTCACATCAGTAACCAACCACCAAAAATCACCATTATTTTTCAAAGTCCATAAATTCAGGCAAATTGAACGCCCAGCTTTTTTCTTCCACGCGTTCCTGAATACGCCAACCCTCTGGCGTACGAATATATTTATCCCGATACCACAATCCCAACATGAACAAATGCGTCTTCCCCTTGCCGAGTTTCAGTTCCTGCGGATTGAAACACATGATACGGCCGGTGCCGGTATCGCCCTGCACTTGCACCTGCATGTTGGCATTGAGATGTTGATACGCCTTGAAACCGCCGCCAAGCGCAGTTTTCAGGAATTCGATAATCTCGGCGGGCTTGCCCACCGCTCCACCGTAAACGGAATAATCGATGTGCGCATCTGCTGCAAATACATCATTGAGCGCATCGAATTCACGGCGGTCGATGCAATCTGCATAACGCACCAGCAAATCCTGGATTTCAAAACGGTCGGAAATTTCTTGTAAAGACAACATCATTCAACACTCCTGCAATAACCGTTCTTTGCATCGCACGCGTCACACTCACTGCAAACTGTTCAGCTCGTGCACGGCACTGCCGCGATAAATGCCATTCAACGGCCACACACTGCTATTGGCCGGATTAAGCGGTTCGGGGTCCAGATAATCCGGTACACCGTCGCCGTCGCTATCGTTGATATCCAGTGTGAGGCCGTTGCAGGTTGGTGCGCCGGGCGCACAACCGTAAGCATTCGGCTGCAACCACGCGTCCGGCAGACCATCGTGATCCGCATCTACTGCCGCCGCCGGGTTGGTCGGGAAATAATCTGCAGCATCTTCCACGCTGTCTGCATCAACATTACCGGTGTGTACTCGCACCAGATACTTGCTTGATCGCCCGTTATAAGACGTGAAGTTGCCTCCCAGAATTAGCCTACCATCCGACTGCAAAGCCAATGCATATACATAACTATCAGTACCGCTACCCGGGTTGAAGCCGGTATCCAGTGAACCATCGGCATTCAGGCGGGCAATCCGGGTGCGCGGAACGCCATTTACTGCGTTGAACGAACTTCCGCCCAGTACCACCTTGCCATCTGCCTGCACGACAATCGCCGTTATCGTGCCATTTGCACCGGTGCCCGGATTGAAACCAGCATCCGGTGAACCATCTGTATTCAGCCTCGCAATAGAGATGCGTGGCACACCATTCATAATGGAAGAATCCCCGCCGACCACCACCTTGCCATCCGGTTGCACAGCCAGGGCGTATACACCGCAGGGACTTGTATCTGGATTGAAGCCGGCATCCAGTGAACCATCGGCATTCAGACGTGCAAGACACTGGTGAGTGACGCCATTCACAAAATAGCCTCCCAACAGTACTTTACCATCCGACTGCAGAGCCAGAGCATATACATAGCTAACGACACCGGCACCTGGATTAAATCCGGTATCCAGAGAGCCATCGGCATTCAGGCGCGCAATGTAGTTGCTCGACACGCCATTCACCGAGGTGAAATCGCCTCCAATCACCACCTTGCCATCCAGCTGTAAGACCAACGCACGCACAGTGCCATTAGCGCCCGTACCCGGATTGAAACCGGCGTCCAGTGAACCATCCGTATTCAGGCGCGCGATCCGGTTGCGCGAAATGGCCCCCGCTACCGTGAAATTACCCCCAATCAGTACCTTGCCATCCGGCTGCACGGCCAGAGTCGATACTCCCATGTCAGTGCCACCACCGGGGTTGAAGCTGGCATCCAGTGACCCATCGCTATTCAATCGTGCGATCCGGTTGCGCGTCACGCCGTTCACCGACATGAAATAGCCTCCGATCACCAGCTTGCCATCCGGTTGCGTAACCACAGTACTTACCTGACTGTTTACCCCCGTACCCAGATTGAAGCTGGCATCAAGACTCGCTGCCGGAGCCACTGTCGGCATGCTGTCGCAGACATCACCCGAGCCGTCACTGTCGGTGTCCAACTGGTCAGCATTGCTTGCCAACGGGCAGTTGTCTGTCCGGTTCAACAATCCGTCGCCATCCGCATCGGTATCGCACACATCGCCCACACCATCCTGGTCGATATCAGCCTGATTCGGGTTGTACGCGTAAGGACAGTTATCGGCCGCGGTCAGGATGCCGTCGCTATCGAGCACATCCACCAGCGTATCCAGAGTGAGTCCGTTACACGTTGGTGTATCTGTTACACAGCCGTAAGCGTTCGGCTGCAACCAGGCATCTGGCAGGCCATCATGATCGGCATCCACGGCCGCCGCCGGGTTGGTCGGGAACGCATCTGCTGCGTCTTCCACACTGTCAGCATCCACATTGCCGGTGTGTATACGCGCCACGCCATTCCCGACAGCCACACCGTTGTAGTTGTTAAAAGTGCCGCCCAGCACCAATCGACCATCCTCCTGCGCAGCCATAGCCATCACTGTGTCATTGGCGCCGATACCCGGATCAAAACCGGTATCCAGTGAACCATCGCCTCGCAAGCGGGCAATCCGGTTGCGCATCGCGCCGTTCACTATTGTGAAATAACCTCCCAGCAGCACATTGCCATCCGGTTGAACAGTGACTGCATACACCGTGTTGCTAGTACCTGAGCCCGGGTTGAAACCGGTATCCACTGAACCATCAGTATTCAAGCGGGCAATACGATTGCGTGTCACGCCGTTCACTGTTATGAAATCTCCACCCAGCAGCACCTTGCCGTCCGGTTGTAGCGCCAGAGTGCGCACTGTATTACTGGCACCCGTACCCGGATCAAAACTGGCATCCAGCGAACCGTCGGCATTCAGTCGCGCAATGTAGTTGCGCGTGCCGCCATTCACGGAGTAGAACGAGCCACCCAGTACCACCTTACCATCCAACTGCAAAGTCAGGGCGAACACGGTGCCATTGGCGCCAGTGCCCGGATCAAAACCCGTATCCAGCGAACCATCAGCATTCAGGCGGGCAATCCGGCTGCGTGACAAACCGTTCACCGAGAGGAAAGCGCCTGCGATTACCATCTTGCCATCCGGCTGCAAGGCCACGGCATTCACAGTACCATCCGTGCCCGTACCCGCGTTAAAGCCGGTGTCGAGCGAACCATCCGTATTCAGACGCGCGATCCGGTTACGGGTTACGCCATTCACCGAGGTGAAACTACCCCCTATCACCAGTTTGCCATCTGCCTGCACAGCCAAGGTGTTCACATAGTTGTTGGCTCCTGTACCCGGTATGAAGCCTGTATCCAGAGAACCATCAGCATTCAAGCGCGCAATGTAATTGCGCGATACGCCGTTCACCGAGGTGAAACTACCCCCAATCACCATCTTGCCATCCGGCTGCGCGCCCAGCGCCAACACGCTGCTATTGGCACCTGAACCCGGGTTGAACCTGAGGTCACGGCTTGCTGTGGGAGCAATCATGGGTGCGCTATCGCAGGCATCGCCCACGCTGTCATCATCGCTATCCAGCTGATCCACATTGCTCGCCAATGGGCAGTTGTCCGCTCGATTCAACAACCCATCGTTATCTGCATCGGTATCACAAGCATCACCCAGCCCATCCTGATCAGCATCCGCCTGATCCGGGTTATAGAGATAAGGGCAGTTATCTGTAGCGGACAGAACGTTATCGCTGTCGACTGTATCCACCAGCGTATCCAGCGTGAGGCCATTACAGGTGGCTGCATCAGCTGCACAGCCGTAGGGGTTCGACGGCCGCCAGGTATCCGGCAGGCCATCGTGATCGGCATCGACTGCCGCCGCCGGATTGGCCGGGAAAGCATCCGCCGCATCTTCCACACCATCGTCATCAATATCGCCGGTGTGTATACGCAGCGGATAACTAACGACGACACCGTTGTAGGTCATAGAACTGCCACCCAGTATCAGTCGACCCGTCCCCTGGATCGCCAGAGCCTGCACGCTGCTTGAAGCACCCGCGCCAGGATCAAAACCGGTATCCAGCGTGCCATCGCTATTCAAGCGAACAATATGGTTGCGTGCCGCACCATTCATAGTTGTGAAATCGCCTCCAATCACCAGCTTGCCATCCGCTTGCTGCGCCAAGGATCGCACTATATTGTTGGCTCCTGTACCAGGATTGAAACCGGTATCCAGCGAGCCATTCGCATTCAGGCGGGCGATATAGTTGCGTGTCACGCCATTCACCGTCGTGAAATTACCCCCGATGACTACCTTGCCATCCTGTTGAACCGTAAGTGCATACACAAAGTCGCTGGCACCAGTGCCAGGATTGAAACCGCCATCCAGCGAACCGTCGCTATTCAGGCGAGCAATCCGGTTGCGTAACACGCCATTCATTAAGGTGAAATTACCGCCGATCACCAGTTTGCCATCCGGCTGCACAGCCAATGCGTACACGGTGCCGCCTGCACCAGTGCCTGGATCGAAACCGGTATCCAGGGAACCATCAGTATTAAGGCGGGCTATACGGTTGCGTGCCACACCGTTCACCGAGGTGAAGGCACCACCAATAAGCATTTTACCGTCCGCCTGCACAGCCAACGTGTTGACTGAGCTGCCGGCTCCTGTGCCAGGGTTGAAGCCGACATCCAGTGAGCCATCAGTATTCAAACGAGCAATCCGGTTGCGCGCCACGCCGTTCACAGCCGTAAATTCACCACCGATGATGACCTTGCCATCTGGCTGCACGGCCAGCGCATTGACGTTGCTATTGGCGCCTGTACCAGGATTGAAACCGGTATCCAGCGAGCCATTCGCATTCAGGCGGGCGATGTAGTTACGTGCCAAGCCATTCACCGACGTGAAGCCACCCCCTATCACCAGCTTGTCATCCAGCTGAACAGCCACGGCTTGCACAGTGCTATTGGCTCCCGTGCCGGGATTGAAACTGACATCGCGGCTAGCCGTAGGAGCGACCATAGGCGTGCTGTCACAGGCATCACCCAAGCCATCACCATCGACATCCAGTTGATCGGCATTGCTCAGCTGGGGGCAGTTGTCCACTGCGTTCAACACGCCATCCGCATCTTTGTCGGCATCGCACCCATCGCCGATACCATCAGTGTCACTATCCATCTGATCAGGGTTGTAAGCGTACGGGCAATTATCGCTGGCTGGCGGTGTACTATCGCCATCGAGCACATCGACATAACTGTCCAGCGTGAGGCCATTGCATATCGAAGCATCTACTGCGCAGCTGTAGGCATTCGGCTGCAACCAGACATCCGGCAGGCCATCGTGATCGATATCGACTGCTGCAGCCGGGTTGGTCGAGAACGCATCTGCCGCATCTTCCACGCCGTCTGCATCAGCATCGCCGGTGTGCACACGCACCATGGAATTGGCAACAACACCGTTATACGAAGTAAAACTGCCCGCCAGCACCACCCTGCCACTACCTTGCACAGCTAAAGCATACACAGCACCGCCGTTATCAACACCTGAACCCGGGTTGAAACTGACATCCACAGAACCGTCTGTATTCAGGCGAGCCATTCGGCTGCGCAATACGCCATTTACTCTATAGAAATTACCTCCCAGCAGCACCTTACCGTCCGCTTGAAGAACCAGAGCTTTTACATAGCTGTCAGCACCCGTACCCGGGTCAAAACCGGCATCAAGAGAACCATCGGCATTCAGACGTGCAACATTGAAGCGCGACACCCCACCCAACACCGTAGTTAAACCGCCCCCGATCAGAATTTTGCCATCCGATTGCACAGCCAATGCATTTACACCACTGCCAGTAATCGGACCGAGATCGAAACCGGTATCCAGAGATCCATCAAAATTCAGTTGCGCAATATAGTTACGTACGAAGCCATTTACCGTTGTGAAAGTGCCCCCGATTAAAACTCTGCCATCCGGCTGCAGCGCCAAAGCGTTCACAGCATTGTCGGCACCGGCACCCGGATCAAAACCGGTATCCAGTGAACCATCGGCATTCAGCCGTGCAATCCGGTTACGAGAGATACCATTCACGGTCGTGAAGTAGCCCCCGATGACTACCTTGCCATCCGGCTGCATCGCCAGTGCGTATACAGAACTGTTCGCACCCGAACCTGGATTGAAACCGTTGTCGAGTGAGCCATCGGCATTCAGGCTCGCAATGTAATTGCGCGATACGCCATTAAAAGAGGTGAAGCTACCACCAATCACCACCTTGCCATCCGTTTGCACAGCCATAGCTTTGACCGTACTGCTTGCACCTGTGCCAGGGTTGAAGCTGGCATCCAGCGAGCCATCGGCATTCAGTCGTGCAATCCGGTTGCGTGCCACACCATTCACGGTTGTGAAATCCCCGCCCAACAGCACTTTTCCATCCGGCTGTGTTGCCACAGCGTACAACGCGCCGTTGACGCCTGTACCTGTATTGAAACTGACATCGCGGCTGGCCGTAGGGGCAACCAAGGGTGTGCTGTCGCAGGCATTACCAAAACCGTCACCGTCTGTGTCCAGCTGATCGGCATTGGCCAGCTGCAGGCAGTTATCTATTCCGTTCAGTGTTCCGTCACCATCCCCGTCGGGATCGCAGGCATCGCCCACGCCATCCAGATCGATATCCGTCTGATCCGGGTTGTAGGCATACGGGCAGTTGTCCATTGCGACCAGAATACCGTCGCTGTCGAATGCATCCACCAGCGTATCCAGTGAAAGACCGTTGCACGACAATGCAGCTGACACGCAGCCATAGGTATTCGGCTGCAGCCAGGAATCTGGCAGGCCATCGTGATCGGCATCCACCACGGCTACTGGGTTAGTGGGGAAGGCATCTGCTGCATCTTCCATACCATCGACGTCAACATCCCCGGTATGCATCTGCAGCAGATTATTGGCTGCTACCCCGTTGTAAGATGTAAAACCGCCTCCCACCAACAATCTTCCATTTGCCTGCAGGGTCAGGGCATACACATAACCGTTGGTGCCGGTACCGGGATTGAAACCGGCATCCAGTGCACCATCGCTATTCAATCGGGCAATGTAGATACGCGAAACGTTATTCACCGAGCTGAAGGCGCCACCGATCACCACCTTACCATCCAGCTGTAGCGCCAAAGCGTACACATAACTGCTCGCACCGGTACCCGGGTTAAAGCCCATATCCAGCGAGCCGTCGGCATTCAGACGGGCAATCCGGTTGCGCGAAACCTGATTCACTGTGAAGAAGTCACCTCCAATCACCACTCTGCCATCCGGCTGCACAGCTACGGCATTCACCCGACTGTTGATGTCCGGCTTAAAGCTTGTGTCCAGCGAACCATCAAAATTCAGTCGCGCAATATAGCTGCGCGACACATCGTTCACCGTCGTGAAATTGCCCCCGATGACCACCTTCCCATCTAGCTGGAGTGCCAACGTACTCACTGTACTGCTAGCACCCATGCCCGGATTGAAGCTCGCATCCAGCGAACCATCAGCATTCAAGCGGGCAATCCTATTGCGTGAAACACCATTCACCGCTGTGAAATCCCCCCCGATCAGAACTTTGCCATCTGTCTGCAAGGCAACAACCTTGACGAGAGCACTAGCACTCGTGCCCGGGTTGAAGCTGGCATCCACCGAACCATCTGCATTCAGACGGGCAATGCGGCTGCGCGAAACCCCACTCACCAAGCTGAAGTCGCCTCCAATCACCACCTTGCCATCCGGTTGCACGGCCAAAGCGTATATAGAGCTGCTGGGGCCAGCGCCCGGATCGAAGCCGGTATCCACTGAACCATTGGCATTCAACCGGGCAATGTAGTTGCGCGATACACCATTCACCGTGGTGAATAAACCACCGATCAACACCTTGCCATCTGATTGTGCGGCCACCGTATACACCGTGCCGTTGACGCCTGTACCTGTATTAAAACTGACATCACGACTGGCCGTAGGAGCCACCATCGGCGTGGTGTCGCACACATCACCCAAGCCATCACCGTCGCTGTCGAGCTGATCAGCGTTGCTCGCTTGCAGGCAATTGTCCGTCCGGTTCGGTGCGCCGTCGCCATCCACATCGGAATCGCACACATCGCCCACACCATCGTGATCGCTATCCGTCTGATCGGGGTTGAAGGCGTAAGGACAGTTATCCGTAGCAGCTGGGATGCCGTCGTTGTTGTCGAACTCATCCACCAGCGCATCCAGCGTGAGGCCATTGCACATTGGTGCATCGGCCGCACAACCGTAAGTATTTGGTTGCAGCCAGGCATCCGGCAAGCCGTCGCGATCCGCATCCACGGCCGCCACCGGGTTGGCGGGGAAGGCGTCTGCGGTATCCTCCACGCTGTCGGCGTCAACATTGCCGGTATGCACACGCGCCAGATAATTGAGTGCCGTTCCGTTGTACTGGGTAAAACTGCCGCCCAGCAGCAACCGTCCACTTCCCTGCGCTGCCAGCGCAGATACTGAGTTGTTGACGCCCGTGCCCGGATCAAAACCGGTATCCAGCGAGCCGTCAGTATTCAGACGGGCAAGCCGGTTACGCGACACACTGTTTACCAAGGTAAACGCACCACCGATAATCACCTTGCTATCCGGCTGCGCCACTACAGCATTGACAGAACCGTTGACACTAGTACCCGGATTGAAACCGGTGTCCAGTGAGCCCGATGCATTCAAGCGGGCAATAAAGTTACGCGACGCATAATTTACTGACGTAAAACTGCCTCCGATAACCACTTTGCCATCCACCTGCACGGCCAAGGCATACACAGAGCTGCTTGTGCCGTTACCAGGATTGAAACCGGCATCCAACGAGCCATCAGTATTCAAGCGTGCGATGTTGTTGCGTGACACGCCGTTTACCGACGTGAAGCTACCACCGATCACTGCCTTGCCGTCCTGTTGTACTGCCACGGCATACACAGTGCTGTTAACGCCTGAGCCTAGATTAAAGTCGGCGTCCAGCGAACCATCAGCATTCAGACGCGCCACGTAATAACGCGATACACTGTTCACCGAGTTGAAACTACCCCCGATCACTACCTTGCCATCCGGCTGTACTGCTACTGCTCGCACGGTGTAATCAGCGCCTGTGCCCGGGTCAAAACCGGTATCCAGCGAGCCATCGACATTCAGTCGTGCAATCCGGTTGCGTGCCACACCATTCACGGTTGTGAAATCCCCACCCAACAGCACTTTTCCATCCGGTTGCACTGCCAATGCACTCACTGCGCTGCCTACGCCAGTACCCGGGTTGAAGCCGGTATCCAGCGTGCCATCGGCATTCAGTCGTGCAATCCGGTTGCGCGACACGCCATTGACTGAGGTGAACGCACCACCGATCACCACCTTGCTATCGGGCTGCGTAGCCAGGGCGTTCACCGCACCGTTGGGGCCGGTGCCAAGGTTGAATGTAGTATCACGGCTGGCGGTTGGCGCGACCATCGGCGTGCTGTCGCATGCATCCCCCAAACCGTCAGTGTCGCTGTCCTGTTGATTGGTATTGCTCACCAGTGGGCAGTTGTCTACCGTATCCAGCACACCGTCATTGTCCTTGTCGACCTCACATCCATCGCCAAAACCATCTTGATCACTATCCACTTGATCCGGATTGTAAATATAGGGACAGTTGTCCGTGGCAGCCGGAATACCATCGTTGTCGAGCCCATCCACCAGTGTATCCAGTGTGAGGCCATTGCATGTCGACGCATCAACTGAACAGCCGTAAGCATCCGGCTGAATCCAGGCATCCGGCTGACCATCGTGATCTGCATCCACCGCTGCCACCGGATTGGCTGGAAACAAATCCGCTGTATCTTCCACGCCATCGACATCCGTATCACCGGTATGCACGCGCGCCACACGGTTGGCCGTGACACCGCCGTACCCGGTAAAGTTACCGGCTACCATCAGCCTGCCATCCCCCTGCACAACCATGACGTACACATTCAGGTTAGCGCCCGTGCCGGGATCAAAACCAGTATCCAGAAAACCACTGCTATCCAGCCGGGCAATGCGGTTACGCGATACACCATTCACCGTCGTGAAATAGCCCGACAACAGCAACTTGCCATCCGGTTGCAAGGTCAAGGCATACACCATGTTGTTGGCGCCCGCGCCGGGATCGAAACCAGCGAAACCAAGATCCAGCGTACCGTCGGTATTCAACCGAGCAATCCGGTTGCGAGTCAGACCGCCAACAGTCGTAAAAGTCCCTCCAAAAATGATCTTGCCATCGACTTGTACGGCGAGGGCATCTACTCTGATAGTGCTACCACTGTTTGTAACGATACCGGGGATAAAAGCAGTATCCAGCGAACCATTGGCATTCAGCCGGGCAATGCGGCTGCGCGATGTGCCACTTACGCTGGTGAATTCCCCCCCAACCACGATTTTGCCATCCGCTTGTAGAGCCACGATGGAGACGGAATCATTGGGGCCTGTACCCGGGTTAAAACTGGCATCCAGTGAACCATCGATATTCAGGCGTGTAATGTAATTTCCGCTCGATGTGGATGAGTGATACCTGCCGACCAGCACTTTGCCATCAGCCTGCATGACGAGTGACGACACTTCATTGTTATCGCCCGACATCAGGTTAAACCCGGTATCCAGCGAGCCATCAACATTCAGACGAGCAATCCGGTTGCGGGATACACCATTTACCGTTGTGAAATCACCACCGACCACCACCTTGCCATCAGCCTGCATAGCCAGCGCCCACACGGCACCGTTGATACCTGCGCCGGGGTCGAAACCGGTATCCAGTGAGCCATCCGCATTCAGCCGCGCAATCCGCACGCGCGACACACCATTCACCGATGTGAAACCACCACCGATAACAACCTTGTTGTCTGGCTGCACAGCCGCGGCATAGATGTCGCCATTGGCACCCGTACCGGCATTGAAAGTAGTATCAATCTCACCTGCCGCCATAGCTCGCGAAGCGAACAACAGCGCTATTGCCATCAGCAACAAACGGGAGAATAAAAGGGTGTAAAGACGGATCATGGGGCGCTCCATGCATCATTTTTTTCATGTCTGACCAGCATACGCGTTTCCCTGGCAACAGCAAACCGACTGCGGCCAGACAAACTCAGCTACGCTTCTCGTGGATCACCACACGCGTTCCAGAAAGTTTGTCATGCCAGGTCTGCCGCGACGGCAACAAACACCAGAAAAATCCCAACCCGCCACAAGCGAGTGACAGAACACCCGACAGCCAGCGCAACAGGCAATGACGTAACGTGAGTGGTGAACCGTCAACCGTTTCCAGTTGCAGGCGCCAGGCTTGCATGCCGAGTGTCTGCAAATTGCGCAGCCAGAAAATACAGTAAAACGCACACACCACGAGCAACATGCCGACAAACACAACCGGGTTACCGCCAGCCGTTCTTGATTGCTCGACATGCTGTGTCCCCAGCAGCCAGCTCTCGACACCTACCGCTGCGTAACCGAACACCATCAGCAGCCCGAACAACAGGAAACTGTCGTAAACCAATGCAGCAAGGCGGCGCCACAAAGGCGCCACGGGATAATCAGAAACTGGCATGTGCGGTCGGGTGTTGCAATCAGACTTTCTGCGCCGCTGCCATGGTGCTGTTGAAATCCCAATAGGCACGCAGGTTCGTCACTTTGCCTTCGGCGTTGACGTGATAAATGAACACACCTTTGGCTTCAATCGACATGCCGCCCATGGTGTTGAGAATGGAGCCGACATTGGCACAGGCCACATCGCTCACAGGATAGGATTCGCGAATATTGAAATCGACACTGCCATTGGCGATGCACATATCCCAGAATGCTGAAATCGCCGCTGCGCCGCGATGACCGTTGCCCGTCTTGTCCAATGGTGATTTGCCGACCGGATCTTCAATGCAGGCATCGTCAGCAAAATTGGCCAGCCAGCCAGCCTTGTCTTTGGCGCGCACGGTATCGATAGAACGCTGGGCAGCAGCCTGGGCTGCATTCTTGATTTCAAAATCGCTCATGGTGAGGTGTCCATCCGGTGTTTTCAGGAAGCGTCATGCTGCCGTTGACCCACACGGAATGCAATGGCGGATGACCACGACC
>DAOMGE010000011.1:0-1419 GCA_035430165.1 Pseudomonadales bacterium
TCGCTTACGACAAAAAAGCCTCACAGATTTTTGCCAGCCCGCGCCGTCTTGCCGCGCGCGTGGTGCAACTCGCTGCCACCCAACCGGAACGCGCCGTTGAAAAACTCGGCCCGTTTGTGGCACAAGCGTTTGCCGCCGATGGCAAACCGACGCCAGCGGCTGCCGGTTTTGCCAAAAGCAATGGCGTTGATGTAGAACAACTGGCGCGTGTGCCATCCGACAAAGGCGAGCGCCTCGTTTTCCGCGCCATGGAACCCGGTCGCCGTGCGATTGAATTATTGCCAGCGATAATCGAAAAAGCGCTGCAAGAATTACCGATCCCGAAACGCATGCGCTGGGGATCGCGCCGCGCGGAATTTGTGCGGCCTGTGCATTGGCTGGTGATGTTGTACGGCAATGACATTATCGATTGCGACATCCTCGAACAGAAAGCCGGACGCACCACGCGCGGCCACCGCTTTCACAGCGAAGGTGAGCTCAGTATCGCCGCACCGGCGGATTACCAGAAATTATTGCGCGATCACAAGGTGGAAGTCTGCTTCAAACTGCGCCGCGAAAAAATTGTCGCGCAAGTTGAGAAAATCGCTGCCGAACTCGGCGGCAAGGCCGTGATTGCACGCGATTTGCTGGATGAGGTCACTGGCCTTGTCGAATGGCCGGTGGCACTCGCAGGAAAATTTGAAGCGCGCTTTCTCGATGTGCCGCAGGAAGCGTTGATTTCATCGATGAGCGAGCACCAGAAATATTTTCACGTCGTCGATGCCAACGGCAAACTGATGCCGCACTTTATTACCGTCGCCAATATTGAAAGTACCGATCCGGCACAAGTGATCGACGGCAACGAGCGCGTGATCCGCCCACGCCTGACGGACGCCGCCTTTTTCTACCAGACCGATTTGAAAACCCCGCTGGCAGACCGTCGCGAAAAACTGAAAACCATGTTGTTCCAGGCGCAACTCGGCACGCTGCACGACAAGAGCGAGCGCGTGGCGAAACTCGCTGCACACATTGCTGGGAAAATTGGCGGCAACACGGCGTGGGCAGAACGCGCTGGCCAGCTCGGCAAATGCGACCTGATCTCCAACATGGTGCTGGAATTCGACAGCATGCAGGGCATTGCCGGCAGCTATTACGCGACGAAAGACGGCGAGGCTGCCGACGTGGCGCAGGCCATTCGCGAACAATATTTGCCGAAATTTGCCGGTGATGCGGTACCCGATTCATTGACCGGCTGCGCACTGGCGATTGCTGATCGCATTGACACCCTCGTCGGCATTTTCGGTATCGGCCAGATCCCGACCGGCTCGAAAGATCCGTTTGCCTTGCGCCGTGCCAGCATCGGCGTGCTGAACATTATTATCAAACGCGAACTCGATCTGGATTTGCGTGATCTCATCGCGTTTGCACGCAACAGTTTTG
>DAOMGE010000011.1:1519-68297 GCA_035430165.1 Pseudomonadales bacterium
GGTTGCCGATATTTCACAGCTCGTGCCAGAGAAAAAATAATCGATGAAAATTGTTGTACTCGACCGCGACGGCGTCATCAACGAAGATTCTGACGAGTTTGTAAAAACTGTCGATGAGTGGATCCCGATTGACGGCAGTATCGAAGCTATCGCGCGTTTGTACGAGCACGGTTTCACCATCGCCGTGGCGACCAACCAGTCGGGTATCGGTCGCGGCCTGTTTACCATCGATGACCTCGAGGACATGCACGAAAAATTACTGGAACTGGTGCGTGATGCCGGCGGCGACATCGCCACCATTGTTTACTGCCCGCACAAACCGGAAGACCTGTGCGATTGCCGCAAACCGCAATCCGGCCTGTTTGATGAAATCGCGGCAACGATCGGCTCTGATCTCGAAGGCGCGTGGACGATCGGCGACAGCTTGCGCGACTTGCAAGCCGGCATGGCGCGCGGCTGCAAACCGGTGCTGGTACGCACCGGCAAGGGTGCCCGCACCGAACAGCAACTGGAAGATGATGACTCCGGCGAATTTGACGACGTGCCCGTGCTGGATAACCTGAGCGAAGCTGCGGATTACCTGATCAGCCAGACACCGCCCGACATTGTGCAGGAGTGGCTTGATGACGAATATTGATCCCGACCATGACAAGGCGGCGCCAGATCCGTCAGCGCCTGCCATAAATTTCCTGCCAGAACTGACGTTGCTGCAAACCGTGTGGTACGGGTTTCGCGCCACGATTTTTTATATCGGCTACGGTTTGTCTACCGCCTGGTTCGGCATCACGGCCGGCCTGTTCGTGCGCTGGCTGGGCTATAACGCCTGTGTCACCTATATCCGCTGGTGGAATATCCTGGTGGTGCACTGGTTGCGGCTGGTGTGCGGTGTACGCTATCGCGTCGAAGGCGCGGAAAATATTCCGGCTCGGCCTTATGTGGTGGTCGCCAAACACCAGAGCCAGTGGGAAACATTTTTCCTGCAGATCCCGTTCTCGCCCAATTGCACCATCCTGAAAAAGGAATTGCTGGCCATTCCCGGTTTCGGCTGGGGACTGGCAACGGTAAAACCCATTGCGATTGATCGCAGCCAGCGGCGCGAATCGCTGAAAAAAATTGTTGATGATGGCTGTGAACGTTTGAAAGACGGCATCTGCGTGCTGATTTTTCCCGAAGGTACACGCATTGATCCCGGCCAACACGGACGCTACGCACGCGGCGGTGCCGATCTTGCCAGGAAAGCCGGCGTGCCGCTGCTGCCGATTGCCCACAATGCCGGCGAACACTGGCCGAGCAAACGCTTCCTGAAATACCCCGGTGAAATCACTGTGGTAATTGGCCCACCCATCGCCAGCACCACCGCCGAAAGTCGCAGCCTGATGAACCAGGCAGAAGCGTGGATTGAAGCCGAGGTCAAACGTGTTTCGCGTTACACATAAACACGCTGCAGGATTTTGCAGGCTAGAGACACGCGCATGGATATATCGCTGAAACTTTTGCAGTGGGCGGCGTGGGCACCGGGTGTCACCACGCAGGATGACTGGCGTGCATGGGCGCGCGACGAAAAAGTGATCGGGCCGGACGGACAGCCGGCACTCGACTTTGTACCGGCACTGGCGCGACGGCGTATGAGTCGCGTCACGCGGATGTCGATACAGGCCGCCGAAAACTGTCGCGGCGATAAACGCAACATCACCACCGTATTTGCCTCGCGTCACGGCGAAATCCAGCGCAGTTTCGGCATCCTGGAAAGCGTCGCTGCCGCTGAACCGGTTTCACCGGCGGATTTCAGTGTTTCGGTACACAACACTGCCGCCGGCCTGTACAGCATCCAGCGACATGACCGCTCGCCCTCAACCAGCATCAGCGCCGGCGTCGACACACTGGAAGCGGCTTTTGTTGAAACGTATGCGCAATTACACGGCGGCAACGATGAGGTTTTGCTGGTGATGGCAGATGAGCCCGTGCCATCTGCCTACCGGGAATTTGTCGACGAGACCGAGTATCCCTACGCGCTGGCCTTGCATCTGGCGCGTTGCGACCAGCCCGCGCTAACACTGGCATTGCGAAAACGCACATCCACGGCTGCGCATCCACCACCACCCGGCACCCACCCCCTGCCGCACGCCTTGCAATTACTGCGCCTGTTGTGCGGCAGCAACACGGATGCATGGGGCAGATGGCAATGGGAATACCGGCCATGAGCGGTTACCTGTTCTATCTGTGGCGTATCGTCGCCACCGGTTTCTGTTTCGCCATGTTCGGAATCGGCGCCCTGGTGTTGTCGACACTGGTCTTTCCTGTACTGGGCCTGCTGTCACGCGATGCCGCCAGTCGCAAGCAAAACCTGCAATATGCCGTGCATCGCAGCTTCCGTATTTTTATCGGGCTGATGCAAGTGAGTGGCATGCTGAAACTGGTGGTGGAAGATCGCGCGCGCTTTGCCGCCGTGCGCAACCGGCTGGTCATTGCCAATCATCCGTCACTGGTAGATGTGGTGATGCTCATCGCCCTGTTTCCGGAAATGGATTGCATCGTCAAGGCGGCGCTGTCACAAAACCGTTTCCTGCGCGGCGTTGTACACAGCGTAGGCTACATCACCAACAACGATCCGGAGCAGGCGCTGCAGCAATGCGTGGATTGCCTGCAAGCCGGTCGATCACTGCTGGTATTCCCGGAAGGCACACGCAGCCGTCCCGGTGAAGCCCTGCATTTCCAGCGCGGTGTCGCCAATATTGCCGTGCGGGCTGGCGTGCCGATTACGCCGGTTTTTATCGAATTTCGCGGCAGCGGTCTCGGTAAAGGTGACAAGTGGTATAAAATTCCGCGCCACAACCGGCTGTATGCCAGACTGTGGTGCGGCGACGACCTGGTAGTACCCGCCAGTGATGAACCACTGCCGATTGCCGCAAGACAACTGACGGAATACTTGCAGCAGTATTACCAGTCCACACTGGACGGCAAGACACCCGGCCATCCTGCAGGAGAGGTGCGTGAGCAATCTTGAAGAACAGATCAAGCAGATGATCATCGACAGCCTCGATCTGGAAGATATGTCGGTGCAGGATATCGACACCGACATACCCCTGTTTGCCGACGGGCTCGGCCTTGACTCCATTGATGCGCTCGAACTGGGCATCAGCATCCACAAACAGTTCGGCGTAAAAATTGACGCCAACGATACCGGTGCCAAGGAACATTTCCGTTCGGTTGCCACACTGGCGCGTTTTATTCGCCAGCACGGATACGAAGAGAAAAAATAACATGCTAACGCGCGACAATATTTATACCGAAGTCAGCAAGGCGCTGGTGGAACTGTTCGATGTGGATGCGGACGCCATCACACCCGACGCCCTGCTGTACCAGGATCTTGATCTCGACAGCATCGACGCCATCGATCTGGTCATTCGCCTGCAGGATCTCACAGGCCAGAAAGTGAAACCGGAAGAATTCAAGACCGTGCGCACGGTCAATGATGTCGTCAACGCCGTGGAAAAACTGGTTGCCAACCGATAGGCAGGACCCATCGCCGATGAAGGTCATCTGGAAAGTGTTGGCCGTGGTGGCGCTCGCTGCGTATCCACTGCTTGTGTTTGCCGGCATTTCTTCATTCGGTGCCCGGCCTATGGCCCTGGTATTACTCGCCTTGCTCGGTTTGCGTTTTTTTCTGCCCGGACTGCCATCGCGCGCAGCGCCGGCTTTTATTGTTCTGGTCGCTCTGGTTGTGGTTGCGCCGACGCTCTGGTTTGATCGCGCTGACTATTTACGTTTTTATCCCGTCCTGATGAATATCGCCATGTTCGGCCTGTTTGCATCGAGCTTGCTTGCCGGACAGACCATCATCGAAAAAATTGCACGTGTGAGTGATCCTGCGCTTTCCGCAGCCGGGGTGCGCTATACGCGCCATGTGACACAAGTCTGGTGTGTGTTTTTTATCCTGAATGCCAGTATCGCGTTCTACACTGCCATCGCTTGCCGTTTTGCCACGTGGGCGCTTTACAACGGACTGGTTGCCTATGGATTGATGGGGCTGTTGTTTGCTGCCGAATATGGCGTACGCAGGATTTTCAGGCGCAATGAACGCCTGGCGCAGACTGAATCGCCATGAAAACCCTGTCTGCCCTGTTCCGTGATGCACAGCAGCCATTTGCACTGCACGAAGGCCGCGTGTTGCGACGGGCTGACCTGCTGCAAGCCATGCATAACGTGCAGCAAGATTTACCAGGACATGTACAACGTTGCGCGATCTATTGTGAACACAGCGCCAGTTTTACCGCGCTGTTGCTGGCGGTTACCACATCGGGTCGGCAGGCAATCGTGCTGCCCAATCAACAGCCGGATTTTCTCTCGGCAACGCGCGGGCGTTTTGACTGTGTGCTGACCGATGCCGATGTGCGCTGGCAAGCCGGCGCACGGACGCCATCGCCAATCCGTGACGCCGACCCCGGCGACATTATTTTTTTCACCTCCGGCAGCACAGGCGAGCCGAAAGCCGTGTCAAAAACGTGGCTGCATTTGCTCGCAGAAGTGCGCGTGCTCGAATCACTGTGGGGACAAGGGATCGGCGATGCGTTGATTGCCGGCTCCGTGAGCCAGCAACATCTTTACGGTTTCCTGTTCCGCGTGTTGTGGCCACTGTTCGCCGGCCGCACCGCGATCAGTGAACAATGGCGATTTCCGGAACAGATCGCCGCCGGCATTGCACAACACGGGCGTTCTGCGTATCACAAGATCGCGCTGGTCAGCAGCCCGGCCTTACTGAAACGTTTGCCGGATCTGCTGGATCTCGCGCCGCTACGCCGCCACATTGCCACGGTTTTTTCTTCCGGCGGCGCACTGCCATCACACACGGCTGCCGCGCTGCAACAGATGCTGCAGCAACCGGTGACCGAAATTCTCGGCAGCACCGAAACCGGCGGCTTTGCCTGGCGCACGCAAACCCCTGATACCCGTCGCTGGACGCTGTTTCCTGATGTGCGCATTGAAACCACCGGTGACATCCTGCATTTGCATTCTCCTTTCTTGCCGGAAACCACCGCACTGGATGACAGCGGCTTTCTGGATAAAGACGGCTATCTGCATCTGCAAGGTCGCCGCGACAATGTGGTCAAGATTGAAGAGAAGCGCGTGTCACTGCGCGAAATTGAAAATCGCCTTCTCGCCACCGGTCTTGTCGCTGACGTACGCGCTGTCTTGTTGCAGTCGCCGTTATTGTCAGCGTCAGCGTTGTCACCCGTAAAACGCGACAGCGCCGCCGCCGTGGTCGTACTGAACGCCGCCGGCAATGCAATCTTGCACGCGAACGGCAAACGTCACCTGTGCCAGCAACTCGAAACGGCATTGCACCAGTATTTCGAGCGCATCGTCGTACCGCGTAAGTGGCGCTTTGTTACGCAACTGCCTGTCAATGACATGGGGAAAATCACACACGCCGATTTATTGGCGCTGTTTGATAAAACCGTCCATAAAACGCAGCCCGACGTGCTGGCAGAAGAAATCGGTGAAGGCACTGCTGTATTGTCCTTGCGTATTCCCGCCGACCTGTATTATTTCCAGGGTCACTTTCCCGGCTACCCGATTGTGCCCGGCGTGGTGCAACTGCTGTGGGCTGAACATTTCATGCACGCCTGTCTTGGCGATGTGGCACCGATAAAAGACATGGAAGCCGTGAAATTCCAGCAACTGATGGTGCCTGGCCAGCACGTGCAACTGCAACTGCGCCTTGATCGGGAAAAACATAAATTGCATTTCGATTTTTCTGCGGCGGATAAAAAATTTTCCAGCGGTCGCCTGTTGCTGGAAACGTTGCCGGCAACATGGCCGGAGCACGCCGGATGAATACGCGTCACGAAACGCCGGCCAGGTTTCGTCCCTGCGTGGTGATTCCCGCCTACAATCATCCGGCTGCACTGGAAAAAAAAGTTGCGCAACTGTGTGAACAGGGGCTGGCTGTTTTTCTCGTCAACGACGGCAGCACAGACCAGACAGCATCGGTTATCGATGCGCTGGCCACACGCTTTTCCACTATCGTCACGATCCATCGACGCGCCAATGGCGGTAAAGGCGCGGCCGTGAAAGACGGTTTGCGCGCCGCACACGCCGCCGGTTTTACGCATGCACTGCAAATTGATGCGGACGACCAGCACACACTGTCTGACATCCCGCATTTCCTGCAACTGGCTGAAACACATCCTGACAGTCTGGTTGCCGGCTACCCGCAATACGATGACAGCCTGCCCACTGCACGTCGCTACGGCCGTTACATCACGCACTTCTGGGTGTGGCTGGAAACGCTGTCGCTGTCGGCCATACGGGATTCGATGTGCGGCTTTCGTGTGTATCCCTTGCAAGCCACCTGCGATCTGCTGCAACGCGAGTCCATCGGCGATCGCATGGATTTTGATATCGATATCATTGTGAAAATGCACTGGGCAGGCGTGCCGATTATCAACACACCCACACGCGTGACCTATCCAGTCGATGGCATTTCACATTTCCGCATGTTGCAGGACAACCTGCGCATCACGCGCATGCATACCGTACTCGTGTTGCGTATGTTGTTGCTGTGGCTGCCCGGCAAGATGCTCACAAAAAACCGGCAAGAAAAATCCTCGCACTGGTCAACTGAAAAAGAGCGCGGCAATGCATTCTGGCTTACGCTGAGCGTGCGCTTGTACCAAACACTGGGACGACCATTTGGCTTGTTGATGGCCTATGCCGGCACCGCGTATTTTTTTCTGTTTGGCAAGACAGCGCGCAACGCATCCCGCGATTTCCTGCAAACACTGTATTGCTACAGTCATGGTGCTACGCCTTCACCCACGCTGGCCAACAGCTGTCGCCAGTTTTTCAATCTGGCAGATGCCGTGCTGGATCGCTTCGGCTGCTGGTTCGGCGATGTGCAACGCCGGGATTTTGATTGTGCCAATACGCAGGTGTTTATCGACCAGTCACGCACGGGCAAGGGCGGATTGTTGTTGTGTTCGCATCTCGGCAATGCCGAACTGGCGTCGATGCTCGCCGAGGGTTTGCCGGATGTGTACCTGAATATCCTGGTACACACGCGACACGCTGAACAATTGAATCGCCTCTTGCGCACAGTGGCTACCCGCCAGCAGTGTGAATTCCTGCAGGTGGACACGGTGGGTGTCGACACCGCAATCTATTTGCGTGAAAAAATGGATCGCGGCGAATGGGTGGTGATCGCTGCCGACCGCACGCCGGTCACCGGCACAGCGCGCACCACGATACTGCCCTTTCTCGGTCGTCCTGCTGCATTTGCACAAGGGCCGTTTATTCTGGCCAGCGTGATGGAATGCCCGGTGTACACGCTGTTCTGCCTGCGCAAACCGGCGGGCGGCTACACCGTGTACCTGGACAAATTTGCTGACACACTCAAATCCCCCCGCGCCACACGCAGCGCAACATTGCTGGCGGCACAGCAGCGTTATGTAGCCTTGCTGGAGCGCATGGTGATGCGCTACCCATTACAATGGTTCAACTTTTTTGATTTCTGGCACGTGCCTGCCAAACCGGATACAACGGATCGCCATGAATAAAACAGACCCGGGTTTTACTGACATCGTTTCCGACAACCTCGTTTTCGACGACATTGTTTTCGACGGCACACCGCTGCCGCTGGAAGCGATCGTCGCTATTGCAGAGGGTACGGCCCGTGTTGTCCTGTCTGATGCACCGGCGTTTGTTGCGCGCATCGACAAGGGGCCGGCTTTCCTGCAACAACTGCTGGATGAAGAGGGCGTGATTTACGGCGTCACCACCGGTTATGGCGATTCCTGCACCGTCAGCATTCCGTCGGAACAGGTCGCGCAATTGCCCATGCACCTGACGCAATTCCACGGCTGTGGTCTCGGCGCGTATCTGGATGCACCGGCAGCGATGGCGGTACTGGCGACACGCCTGGTATCACTGTGTCGCGGCTTGTCGGGTGTGCGTTACGCGCTGCTGCAAAAAATTGCCGAACTCCTGCAACACCGCATTGCACCGCTGATTCCGGCGGAAGGTTCCGTCGGCGCCAGCGGCGACCTCACGCCACTGTCCTACGTCGCAGCGGTGTTGATGGGGCAACGCGACGTCATCTATCGCGGCGAACTGTCCAGGGATGAACAGCGCAAGACGGCCGACGTATTTGCCGAAATCGGCATCGAACCTTTATTGCTGCGCCCGAAAGAAGGCCTTGCCATCATGAACGGCACAGCGGTGATGACCGCGCTCGCCTGCATGGCATACAAACGCGCCGATTACCTGCTGCAACTCGGTGCGCGCATCACGTCGATGGTGTCTGTTGCGATCCAGGGCAACGCCAGTCATTTTGATGAATGGTTGTTCGATGCCAAACCGCATCCGGGCCAACAAAAAATTGCCGGCTGGATACGCAGCGATCTCGATTACCGCGAACACCCGCGCAACAGCGAACGCCTGCAGGATCGTTATTCACTGCGTTGCGCACCGCATGTGCTCGGCGTGCTGGCCGATGCCATGCCGCTGTTTCGCTCGATGATTGAAAACGAACTGAACAGCGCCAACGACAATCCGGTCATCGATGCCGAACACGAAGTCGTCTTGCACGGCGGCCATTTTTACGGCGGCCACATCGCGTTTGCGATGGACAGCATGAAAAACTGCATCGCCAATATTGCCGATTTGCTGGATCGCCAACTCGCCACGCTGGTCGATGCGCGATTCAACAACGGTTTGCCGCCGAACCTCAGCGGTGCCGACAAAAATACCGCAGCGATCAACCACGGCTTCAAGGCCGTGCAGATTCTGGTGTCGGCCAATACCGCCGAAGCATTGAAACTGACGATGCCGGCCAGCGTATTTTCGCGCTCCACGGAATGCCACAACCAGGACAAGGTCAGCATGGGCACCATCGCCGCGCGCGATTGCTTGCGCGTGCTGGAATTGACAGAACAGGTATCTGCAGCGTGCCTGTTAGCTTGCACACAGGCACTGCTACTGCGCGAGCGCAGCGGTGCATTGCATGCCGCACAATTGTCGCCCTCGCTGCAAGCGATGCTCGCCACCTTGCGTACACAATTTTCGTTAGTGGAACAGGATCGTCCGCTGGAGCACGAATTACGCAATACAGTTGCCCATATTCGCCAGCGCCAGTGGCCGCTGTTTGCACAAGGCAATTCGTGATGTATTCGCGTATCCGGTTTTTGTCAGGCGCTGCATTACTCGCGACGAGCTGCGCGGTAATAGCCGGTGGCGATGGCGTCTTGCGTGAACAGGTACTGACTGCACTGGCGAAACAACCGCAAAAGCATTTTCATTTTGTACAGGAAAAAAAACTGGCGGTGCTGGATAAACCTCTGGTCACGGAAGGTGAATTACAGATTGCCGGTGAACAGGATGTGATCTGGGATATTCGTAAACCGTATGCGATACGCTATGACATTCACGGCGGCAAGATTCGCGAAACCGATGACAGCGGCGAACACGTGACAGACGCCAACAGCAATCCATTGGCTGCCGCCCTGCAGGAAGCCATGGGTGCTGCGTTGAGTGGACACTGGCAAAACCGTGAGGATCTCGCCAGTGTTGCCGCCAGTGGTACGCTGGCTTCATGGCAGTTACATATCACACCTCGCAATGCCGATTTGCAAAAACTGGTGCAGACCATTGATGTTGATGGTGACAACGGCGTGATCCATCAGGTGCTTATTCACGAAAGCAATGGCGACACCACGGTGATTCACCTACAGGCCATGCCTTAACGTTATGTCAACGCTGACGCGAATCTGGTTTTTACTGCTGGCATTACTGTGCAGTGCAGCCTTGCTGGCGATGACATTCAACATCTGGCCCGGCATTCCTGTTCGCAACAACATCATGCAATTGTTGCCCGCATTGCGCGATGACGCCGTGCTGTTGCAGGCGCTGGAAAACAGCAACCAGGCGATGAGCCGGAAATTGCTGATGCTGGTTGGCAATAGCGACCGTGCAAAAACCGCCGTAGCCACGCAACGCGTGATCGACAGCCTGCACGCCCAACCATTTTTTGCTACGCCGGTTACTGGCATGAATGCGGATCAAGTCCGCGCCATCGGCCAGTTTTATTACGGTTGGCGCCAGATGTTGCTCAGCGATACACAGCGCCGCCTGTTGCAAAACGGCAATACCGATGCGCTGCAAAAAAGCCTGCTGCAAACGGTTTACAGCCCGGTTTCCGGCATCAATGCCGACGTACTGGCCGGCGATCCCCTGCTGACGTTTTACCATTTCATGCGCGACTTGCCGGTAGCGGAAGGTCATGTGCAGACGGTTGACGGACAATTGTCCGTGCATGGCACTGATCGCGATTATCGCGTCATCCTGGTTGATATTCGCGAAGATGTTTTCGATATGGCATTTCATCCGCGCTACCAACAATGGCGCGATTCCTTGCAACAGGATTTGCAAACAGAAAGTCCCGGTACGCAAGTATTGTTGATGGGTGCTGTGCAGCACGCCGTTTGGGGTGCCAGCAGTGCGAAGCGTGAAGTCTCAACGATTGGCAACGGCTCACTGCTCGGTGTGATTGCGTTGACACTACTGGTGTTTCGCACGGTGCGCACCTTGCTGGCATCCCTGTTGCCACTGGGTGCCGGTGTTATTGCCGGACTGGTTTGCACACTGGCCTACGCCGGCGAAATTCACATCATCACGCTGATTTTTGGTTGCAGCGTTATCGGTGTAGCGATGGATTACAGCCTGCATTACCTGTCTGAACATTACAAAACCAGTGGCGATGCCGACACCACGCCCCGACACATCATGCAGCGTGTGTTTCCCGGCATCACGTTCGCGATGATCACCAGCGCCATCGCTTACGGCGCCATCGGTTTTGCACCGTTTCCGGTGTTGCGACAAATTGCCATTTTTTCCAGCGCCGGACTGGTGATGGCCTGGCTGTCGGTGGTGGTGACATACCCGCACATCATGCCGCCGCAAACATTCCGCAGCCCGTTCTGGTTGCGCGCCAGCGGAAACATGGATGCGCGATTGCGCCAGTTGTTTGACTGGCGTGCGAGCAAGATCCTGGTCGTGCTGCTGGCGATTGCCATGTTGCCCGGCATTGTGTCGTTGCATGCCAACGACGATATCCATCTGCTGCAAGCGCCGGAACCCGGCATCACCGCCACAGAAAAACAGGTGCAGGTGCTCACCGGCTTCCAGCCTAACGGACGTTTTTTTCTGGTCGAAGGCGAAACGGTCCAGCAGGTACTCGAACGCACAGAACGATTGGGCGACTGGTTGGCAACGCAACATATCGGCAGTGACTTGTTGACGCATGTTGTGCCATCACAACAACGACAACGCGAGAACTATGGATTATTGCGTTCACTGTTTTTTGATGCCGCGCCGCAAACTTTTGCATCGCGCTGGCAATCCACACTGGGTCTTGCCCCTGCTGCCATTGCGCGCGCGCAATCACAACTTGAATCCACGCCGCTGCACTGGCTGACACCGGATGACCTCAACCGCACACCGCTGCAATCCGCAGTGCAGCGCTTTCAGTTACACAACACCCCGCGCGGTTTTATTGCTGCGGCTTTTGTACGGGGTGAGGTTGAATCCGCGCCAATGCAGCAGTGGGCAACTGCACAGCCAGGCATACACTGGATGGATCCGGTCGCCGACATTTCCGCACTGTTCAAACACTATCGCGAGCAGGCGAGCTGGACGATGGTGTATGCCTACGCGCTGATTGCGCTGTTACTGGTCTGGCGTTACGGCTGGCGCGCTGCCCTGCATGTCTTGCTGGCACCGGCGCTGGCGGCGTGGATCACACTGGGCTGCCTCGGTTACGCCGGTGTCGCCCTCAACCTGTTTCATGTGCTGGCGCTGTTACTGGTACTGGGCGTCGGCATTGATTACAGTATTTTCTTCGCCGAATCTGCAGGCCATCGCGATAGCACCATGCTCGCCGTCATCCTTTCCACTATCACCACGCTGTTGTCATTCGGGCTACTGTCACTGAGCCAGACGGCAGCCATCCGTTCTTTCGGTATCGTGGTGAGTATCGGCATGGTATGCGCGCTGCTGTTTTCGCCACTGGCGCGGCATCATGCACACGTGGATGCCAAGACATGATCCGCACACGCGTTGCCTTGCTGATTGCCGTAACGCCATGCCTGTTGTTGTCCGGTTGCGAAGACATTGAGCCGACACCGGTCGTAACCATCGCCAGTGATGTGGAATTCCGTTTGCTGGCCGCTGACCAGCCTGTTGCTGTCACCCAGAAAATCACGGCGCATGTGCGCGGTGAACGGCATATGATGATCATGCAAGTGCAGGCAGACACGTCACGGCTGACGATGGCGGGTATGTCGCCAACCGGCACGCGCCTGTTCAGCCTGTCTTTTGATGGCAAGACCATCGACAGCTGGAAATCACCGCTCTTCAATGTGCCGTTTGATGGCAGTTATGTGCTCGCCGATTTTGAATTGGCCGCGTTTCCGGTTGCTCGCTTGCAACACGAAATTTCCGGTGGGCGTATCGAGGAAAAAACGGTTGGCGCCAATACCGAGCGCAGGATTTTCGACAACGCCGACAACGCCGTGATCGAAATTATTTACGACAAGACCACCGATCCTGACAATCTCAATGTGTCGTATTGCCATCTCGAGCGGCATTACTGTCTCGATATCACCGCGCTGTCACAGGCTGGCACACCATGACCACAGTACAGCCCGTCTATCTTCCCGCACTCGGCATGGTGTGCGCGCTGGGTGATAGCCGCGATACCATACTGCGCAATCTCGACGATGGTTCGCGCGCCGGCATGGTCATGCGGGATGATTTGCTGCCGGGACGCGAGGTTTTTGTCGGCGCCGTCCATACTGCACTGCCGGATGCCAGTACATTGCCCTTACCTTTCCGCAGCCGCAACAATCAGTTGTTGCTCGCTGCGCTGTCGCAGATTCGCGCCGAGACCGATGCCACTATCAATCGGTTTGGCGCCAACCGGATCGCCGTGGTACTCGGCTCCAGCACCAGCGGCATCAGCGATGGTGAAACCGCCTTACAAAAAAAAACGGCGGCAGAAAATATTTTTCCCGCAGGTTTTGATTATCGCCAGCAGGAAATGGGCAATCCTGCCCAATGCCTGGCGCACGTGCTTGCACTCGACACAATTGCCTACACGATTTCCACGGCCTGTTCTTCCAGCGGCAAGGCGATCGCCGCCGCTGCACGCCTGTTGCACAGCGGCGTGTGTGATGCCGTGCTGTGCGGCGGTGTGGATTCACTCTGCCAGATGACCGTGCAAGGCTTCGCGGCGCTGGATTCGGTTGCCAGGACGTATTGCAATCCGTTCCGTGAGCATCGCGACGGCATCACGATCGGTGAAGGTGCTGCACTGTTCCTGATGACGCGTGACAATTTTTTTACCCGTCCTGTTTTCAAAAAAAATATAAATCCGGTTCGCCTGCTCGGCGCGGGTGAAGCGTCAGATGCATTTCATATTTCTGCACCGGACCCGGCTGGTGCCGGTGCCGAGTTCGCCATTCGCGCCGCGCTAACTGCAGCAGATTTATCGCCAGCCGATATCGATTACATCAACCTGCATGGCACCGGCACACGCAAGAATGACGAGATGGAATCGCAACTGGTTGCCCGCATTTTCGGCAACGACACGCCCTGCAGTTCAACCAAGGGCATGACGGGCCACACACTCGGCGCCGCAGGTGCCATCGAAGCGGGTCTGTGCTGGCTCGCCTTGTCGTCAGATACTGCGAAACGCAAGATGCCACCACACATTGCCGACGGCGTTCCGGATCCGGCATTGCCATCACTGCGATTTTGCCGGCATGAATTTTTCCATCGCGAACCTGCGATCGTCATGAGCAATTCGTTTGCATTTGGCGGCAACAATATCAGCCTGATACTATCCGGCTGACAACCCGATGAAACCGATCACACACAATGCCTGCACGTATCCATGACACGCCCTACGCCGTTGCCGACCTGGTGCCGCATGCAGCGCCGATGTTGTTGCTGGATGATGTGCTCGACTTTGGTGAACTGTTTTGTGTCGCCAGTGTCACCATCAGACCTGACTCGCTTTTTTTCCAGCCAGGCAAGGGTGTGCCTGCCTATGTCGGCATTGAATACATGGCGCAAACGATTGCGGCATGGTCCGGTATCCGCATGCGCCTGCAGGGCAAATCGCCGACGGTCGGTTTCCTGCTCGGCACGCGCAAGTTCCAGGCGCTTCAACTTTTTTATGCACCGGGCACGGTGTTGACCGTGCGTGCAGAACAAACGTACAACGTGGATGGCATGGGCGTATTTTCCTGCACGCTGTACGCTGGCGATCATTTATGTGCGAGCGCACAAGTCAATGTTTTTGAACCTGGCAATGTGTCTGAAGTATTGGCGCAAACGGTCGGCAACGTGTGACGTGTTTACTATGGTAGATGGGCTAGGGTGGGTGAATTGTGATGAATAGGTCTGTGCTCGTCACCGGCAGCAGTCGCGGCATCGGACGTGCCATTGCGCTGGCGCTCGCGAAGGACGGTTTTGATATTGTGCTGCATTGCCGTGCACGCATCGAGGAACTGCATGCTGTGCGCGACGAAATTTCTGCCTGCGGCCGCACCGTGCGCTGCTTGCAATTTGATGTGGCTGATCGCGACCAGACGCAACACATCCTGCTCGATGACATCGAAAAACATGGTGCGTATTACGGTGCGGTTTGCAACGCAGGCATTACGCGTGACGGCGCGTTTCCTGCGCTCACCGGTGACGACTGGGACAGTGTGATCCACACCAATCTCGACGGCTTTTACAATGTGTTGCATCCGTTGCTGATGCCGATGATACGCACTCGCCGCGGCGGTCGTGTTGTGGCGCTCTCTTCGGTTTCCGGTTTGATGGGCAATCGCGGGCAGGTGAATTACAGTGCATCGAAAGCCGGTATCATCGGTGCGTGCAAGGCACTCGCTGTCGAACTGGCGAAACGCAACATCACCGTCAACTGTGTCGCACCGGGCCTGATTGAAACCGACATGGTTGCCGCGCACGCAACCGATGAACGGGCTATGGAAGAAGCACTGAAAATGATTCCCGCACAACGCATGGGCACGCCGGACGAAGTAGCGAGCCTGGTAGCGTATCTTTTTTCCGATGCCGCGGCCTACATCACGCGGCAAGTTATTTCCGTCAATGGCGGGATGGTGGGTTAACCGCCCTCCCGTGTAAACACGGCGGGGTTGCGCTACTATATTGCGCACTATCCGGTCTTGGCGATAGCAAGATGAGAACAATAACTGTCAAAAAAACTGCTAATTTGTTGCCATGTCCAAGACGGTTTTTTGCCGTGTCCGCAGGAGTCATTGGCTTGTTGGCATCCGTGCCAGCTTTTGCCAGCTTTAATTTCAGCAAAGATCCCATCTACTTGCCTGTTGCGCCACAACCCAACGTGATGCTGTTACTGGATGATTCAGGCTCTATGGCAGATCCTCCAACTGGTTCTATTGCGGGCACACCATCAAAAATGGCTTCAATGCAGCAGGTGACAAAGCAGGCAGTCACAGATAATGCCAGCAAGATGCGCATTGGTTTGTTTCATTTTTATAGCGCTACAGGCTATTCCAAGCTGGCTGGCGGAAAATATTCATTGCCCTGTGGTAGCGGCGTGACAACGCTGAATACCGCTATTGATGGATTATCTGCTTCCTACGCGACACCGTTGGCGTCTGCCTTGTACGAGATCTCCCGCTATTTTCGCGGTCTTGTGCCAGACAATACGTTACAAAATGGTAGCAGTGCATTTGCCAGCCCCATCCAGTATCGCTGCCAGAAAAACTTTACGGTTGTTTTGACTGATGGCATGGCGTCGGCTGGTATTGAATATCCGGGTAACAGCGTACCGGATGGCATGTTGCCACCTACAAACCAAGCACCTACCGATACAGTAACGGGCAATGTCACTAACCCGTGGGGAAGCGGGCAAGCACTGAATGCCGCGCAGAACAGTTGGGACGCGTTTCCTGATCCAAAAATGTCGGGTGATGGCGCTGGTTATTTTCCCTTTCTGGACGACATCGCGCAGTTTGCCTTTGACATTGATATGAAGACATCCACCTCTGCGCCAAGTGGCACTTGCCCTGCGGGTGCACCAGGCCAAAGTGCCGGCACGGATTGCGCAGGCAAAAGCTGGCAAGACAACGACGCTGGCTCAACAGGTGAGTTTGCCCAGCAGAACATGACAACCTACACCATAGGTTTCGATGCACAGAACGAGTTGTTGAAAGATACGCCGCTCACCAACCGGATTGCTTTTTCTGCCGCCGATGTTGATGTAGCAAACGACGTCATCCACATTCCGAATCACGGCCTGAAAACGGGCGATTACATCCATTTCTATTCCACAGGCGCCGCAACTGCGGTGGTGAGTGGCATGGGGCAAGCAGACCCGGCTAACACGATTCCAGTTGCCAGCACGTCAGGTATTTTGGCGGGGGCGGCACTGGCCTACAGCAATGCCGGAGGGGCTGACTTACAGGTTTATTCCTCACAGACGGATACATTGACGCTCACATCAAACCCACCCATTGCCAGCACATTTACTGCGTCACTTTCCCAGATAGTGAATCTCGCCAATAACACCCAGCTGACAGCCACCAGTACGGACAATTTTCTATATCAGGGGGCTTCTTACACACCCTCCTCTGTGATTCCTTCCACTGCAAGTAGCACTATAATGCTTGGCGCCACTGGTTCCCCGTTATTGGTGGGACAAACCTTCACTTATACGTACAACAGTGGCAGCGCGGCTACTCCCCTGATCGGCGGCAACTCCTATGTTGTTCAGTCTTGCGGTACTACAGCCACACTAAGCACAATGGCAATCAGAACTACCGGCAGTATTTGCCCACAGAATACGGCCTACTACATCCATGTTGCTCTGGCAGCTACTCCTTTCACCATCATCACCCTGACATCGGCAGGATCAGGAATACAGAAAGTTACATATAACGCAGCAAATTCATCAGCGAATCGCACGTTCTATATCAGTTCCCTGAATACAGCCACAGGTTCATTCTGCCTGTCTCTGACTACCAATGGCAGCTGTCTGACGATTCTCAATGCCGGGAGCGGCACCCAGTCGTTTGATTGGAACTGGACGCACACAGTCCTGGCCACATCCAGTACCTATTACGCCATTCCTGTCGACAGCACCCACCTCAAACTGGCACTGACACAGGCCGATGCACTGGCGGCCACGCCAGTGGCCGTCCAGATCTACAACGGCGGCAATGCGAGCCAGACATTTACTTATGCGCTATCCAACAGCGTTGGCGGTTTGTATGGCTACGAAACAGATCTCGAGCCAGACAGCACGCCTAACCCGGTTACTGAAAGCGCAGCACGCGGCAAATATTGTGTCGTGGCCGTGGATGCCAACAATTTCAAATTGGCTCTATCGACGCCGGGCAATTCGGTAACCTGCCCGGCTACACCAACAGTCGTCGATATAACCAATGCCGGTAACGGCGGCATACTCAGCACAGGGCCGGGAAATTCTTATCACGCAACCGATACTGCAGAGTTATCCAGCTCACTCAATGCTGTTTTCAACTCAATACGCGCCACTGTAAACAGCGGCGCCGCACTGAGCGGAACAACCAGCAACACCAACACGGCTAACGCCAGCTCGCGTATTTATCAAGCAGCTGTCGATACAAACACCTGGTCGTCCGGCCTTTCTTCCGTGGCTTTTTCTAACGGAGCCCTTGCAACAACATCGACATGGGGCACGATGGATGCACTCATCCCCACACCGCGCAACATACTGACATACAAACGCAGCACCAAAACCGGGATATCGATGCTTTACGCCAATCTGGACGCCGCGCAACAACAGGCTGTCAGCGGAAGCATCTTCACTAACAGTGTCACTGGTAACAACGTAATCAACTGGCTCAAGGGCAGCAGCATCAGCGGATTTCGTGAGCGCTCCAGCAACCAGATGCTGGGCGATATTCTTGATGCTGGAATGATCTATGTGGGCGCCGCCGACTACGGTAACAGCATAACTACAAATGGCGGCAGCACTTACAGAGCTTTTGTGACTGCCAAAAACAGCTGGGAGCCTATGCTGTATGCGGGCGCCAATGACGGAATGATGCACGGATTTCGTGCCACTGATGGGCACGAATTATTCGCTTTCATCCCCAACGGGGTTTATGTCGACTGGAACGATAATGACAACGATGGACTACTAACAACCGAAACGGCGGATTACAAACTTTTCAATCTGACACAGACAACTTATTCCCACCACTACTTTGTCAACAGCACTCCCGCTGTGCAGGATGCCTATATCAACAATGCCTGGCGAACAGTTTTAGTAGGCGGCCTTGGCCAGGGCGGCCGCAGTATTTTTGCCCTGAATGTGAACGGCGATTCATCAATTCCTTTCACCAGCCCAGCAAGGGTTATGTGGGAGTTTGGCTCGTGGAATGACAAGGAGATTGGCTATACGTTTGGAACACCTGTTATTGCACTGGTGAATGACACTTCGGCAACGGGCGCCACGCGATGGGTGGCTATTTTTGGAAACGGCTATGACAGCGCTAGTAAAAAGGCACAGTTGTTTGTCGTCGACCTCGCCACAGGCAATCTGGTAAAACGACTGGACACAGGTGCGGGCAACGTCTCCACGCCCAATGGCTTGTCGGAACCTGCTGTCGTAACAGGCCCAGGCAAAATTGTTCAATACGTTTACGCAGGAGACTTGTTGGGCAATATATGGAAATTTGACTTGTCCGCGAATACGCCAGCGTCATGGCAAATTGCCTATGCAGGCCAGCCATTTTTCAGTGCCAGGGACTCTATGGGCCACGCACAGCCAATCACGACAGGCATCGCGCTAGGAACTAATCCTATCAACAACAAAACCATGATTTACGCAGCCACGGGCAAATTTCTGGAGGCGAGTGACGCTATCTACCAGATTTCTACTTCTTTGCCACACGAACACTCGGTATATGGCCTGGAGGATGACAGCACACCGGTTCCTTTGGGCACACTGAACCGCGCAAGCTCAAAACTGGTACAACAATATTTTGGTTCAGTTGCTGGATCAAACTACCGGACAAGCAGTAGCGATCCGGTTGATTATGCTGGCGCCCAGCGTGGCTGGTATGCCGATCTGGTTGAAGGCATGAACTACCAGGGAGAGATGGTTGCCAACAAACCGATTGTCCGTGACAACAGGCTTGTGCTGTCAACCGTGATCCCTTCAGGTAACGATCCATGCAGAACATTCAGCAACTATGGTGAGTTCATGGCGCTGGATGCCTTGACTGGAGGTAAAATCAAGCGACAAGGATTTTTCGATTTGGATGGTGATGGCGTTGTATCCCCCACTGAAAGAGTTATCGTCGGGTTCCCTGTTACAGGATTTCCCAGGAACCCCACCATCCTGTCAACCGCCAATAGCACGACAGACAACATGATTTTTTCGCAAACAACACGACTTGGCAGTGTGCTGACGATAGGCGATTTTGACGACACTGACCACGACGGCACCACCAATGCTGTCGATGACTTTCCCGACAATGATGCAGCAAACACTGATGCGGACCACGATGGCTTGCCAGATTTCTGGCTGCAGCCTAATGTGTACGCATGTTCACCCGCTGCCGTGACCTGCAATGAGCTGACCCTCGACACCAATCCACCGCCTTTGATATTGAACAGCAGCTTCAAAGGATCTTCGGTACGTGAAATCATCAGCAGTCCCTGATCTGTTAAGGACATCTATGCAGCCTCCTACCGATGACGCACGCAGTAGAGAAAAACGTGTTGTGATTACCGGCATGGGTGCCGTCACTGCGTTGGGCTCAGACTGGCCGACTATCGAAGCGCGTTTGCGCAGTCGCAACAATGCTGTCTGTTACATGGCTGACTGGGAGCGTTTTGCCGAGATGAACACGCGCCTCGGTGCACCGATTACCGATTTTGTCGTGCCGCCCCATTATCCGCGCAAGAAATTGCGCAGCCAGGGTCGCGTGTCACTGCTGGCAACCCGTGCCACGGAACTCGCGCTGGCCGATGCAGGTTTGCTCGGCGATGCCAGCATCAGCGACGGCCGCATGGGCATCGCCTACGGTTCATCTACCGGCAGCACACATGCCATCGGCGAGTTCGGGCAGATGATTTTGCACAACTCGATGAAAAATATTACGGCCACGACTTACATCCAGATGATGAGCCACACGGCAGCGGTGAATGTCGGCCTGTTTTTTGGCCTGAAGGGTCGCGTGATACCGACGAGCAGTGCCTGTACGTCCGGCAGCCAGGGCATCGGCTACGCGTATGAGGCAATCCGTTTTGGTCGCCAGCAGATGATGGTGGCCGGTGGCGCAGAAGAGTTGTGCCCGACGGAAGCCGCTGTATTCGACACACTCTTTGCCACCAGTACCCGCAACCGGGAAACCCGTCTGACACCGCGCCCGTTTGATCGCGACCGCGATGGCCTGGTGATCGGCGAGGGCGCCGGTACACTGGTACTGGAAGAGCTGGAGCACGCACTGGCGCGGGGTGCGCATATCCACGCCGAGATTATCGGCTTTGCTTGCAATGCCGATGGCGCCCATATCACGCAACCCGAGGCCACCACCATTGAATTGGTGATGCGGCAGGCACTGGCAGACGCCGGCCTCACCGCCGACGCAATCGGTTATGTCAGTGCGCACGGCACGGCGACGGACCGGGGCGACATTGCCGAGAGCACGGCCACAAACAAGGTGTTCGGCGAACAGACGCCGATCAGCTCGCTGAAAAGCTACACCGGCCACACGCTCGGCGCCTGCGGCGCTATCGAGGCCATGGTCACCATCGAGATGTTGAATAACGGCTGGTATCATCCCACCGTCAACCTCGATCATGTTGACCCGGCCTGCGCCGCGCTGGACTACATCACGGGCGACGGCCGCCATCTGCAAAACGAATTCGTCATGAGCAACAATTTTGCCTTTGGCGGTATCAATACATCACTGGTTTTCAGGCGCTGGCACTGAACCAGCACCGACGGAGAATCCCATGAGCACCGCATCCGGCAAACCCGATTTCAATCTTGACGCCAGCCAGCTGTTCCGCGAGGAATCCATTTCCGACGGGCGCGCCGGCACCATCCGTTGCCTGCACCCGGTCAAGGCAGACGGCAGTGCGGACGACAGCCGTCCGGTCATTTTCCAGGGCCAGACCCAGGTGATGACCCCGATGGGCGTGTTGCCGGTGCATTTCGAGATTGATGCCAGCAACCTGGCCGACGCTGTGCAGAAATTCGGGGCGGCAGCAGACAAGGGCCTGGAAGACACGCTGAATGAGCTGCGCGAGATGCAGCGGCAGCAGGCATCGTCCATTGTGGTACCGGGTGCCGGCGGCGGCATGGGTGGCGGCATGGGCGGTATCCAGCTGCGCTGAACGGGAATGGTGGAGTGATCCGCTTTCTGGCAGGCATTTCCCGCGCGCCTTTTCTGCCACTTTCCTTGCTATGCGCAATCCTTGGCATTGCCTGTGGCCTGGATTCAGGCCTGCCATTGTCGCCCATGGCAGCAGGACTGGCACTATCGGCAGCGCTGGCTGCACATACCAGCGTCAATGCATTCAACGAATATTTTGATTTTCGCTCGGGGCTTGACCTGCACACGATCCGTACGCCCTTTAGTGGAGGCAGTGGCGCATTGCCATCTGCCCCACAACATGCCCGTCTTGCATTGGGCTGGGCTTTCCTGACGTTGGCACTCACGCTGGCGATTGGCCTTTACTTTCTCTGGTTGCGTGGCTGGGTGCTAGCGAGTCTGGGTATGATCGGGATTGTGTTGGTGGTCACTTACACGCCCTGGATCGGCCGTTCTCCGTGGCTATGCCTATTGGCGCCCGGTATCGGTTTTGGGCCTGTGCTGGTTTCGGGGACATGCCTGGCCCTGTTTGGCACAGTAACTGCGACCAGCATCTGGGCGTCACTGCTCATGGGCGTGCTAGTCAGTGGATTACTGCTTGCCAATCAACAACCAGATGCTGACGTCGACGCGCGTTTTGGCCGTCGACATATCGCGATTATTTATGGATCAGGCTTCGCCAGGCGCGTACTGGCCATGCTATGGCTGGCGGCATTGCCTTTGTTGCTGGTAGCAATATTCGCCGACGCTTTGCCGCCATTGGCTACCGTTGTGGCATTGCCACTGCTGGTTGCTATCGTGAATGCCTGGCAATTATCCCGATTGCCCGCTTCTGCTGCATTGCCGACCTCCATATTGGCACGCAATGTCATGGTATGCCTGCTGACCCCCCTGTTGTTGGCCGCATGCCTGGCGTTGGCGCGTCACTGAAATCATCGAACCAATCCATGATCTAAATTAAGCTATCGCTAAAATATATGCGGCACAATGACCCTGTTCGCCAATCAGGAGAAGAGCCATGAATGCCAATGTCGGTAATGTAGATCGTGCTATCCGTGTGGTGCTGGGTGTTGCCCTGCTGAGTCTGCTGGTGCTGCTGGAAGGCAATATCCGGTGGGTGGGTCTGCTCGGACTGGTGATGCTGGGTACCGCAGCCATCCGTTTTTGCCCGCTTTACCCGGTAATCGGCCTGAACACCTGCCAGAAGCCGTAGACAGCCCGGGCCTGCAGTAGTCAACATTTGTTGACTACTTGTAAAAAATCTACAAAACATCAATCAGTTAGCAGCTGTGGTCACCGCTGTCAGCTTCGGTTTTCCTGTCGTCCTGTTGTTGTTGTTCCTACGACTTTTTGTGTATGCTGCCCCGCCTCCTGATTTTGGCTGCACCCGGTGTGTTTTCCTGTGCGGTTTTTTCGGTCAAGGCATGCCCCACAAGGGCTTACTAGCGCAGCCCCAACCTGGGGCTATAACTCCACACGACCAGCAATTTATCAAGGGAGAGCCCCATGCTGATTGGTGTTATCAAAGAAACAACTGCAGGCGAAAACCGCGTTGCAGCCACTGCAGAGACGGCAAAGAAATTTGTCAGCCTCGGTTACCAGGTCGTGGTAGAGAGCGGGGCCGGTATCACTTCCAGCTGCCCGGATGAGCATTACACCGCAGCCGGCGCCACGATTGCCGCCTCGGCCGCTGAAGCCCTCAAGAATGCCGACATCGTGCTCAAGGTCATTGCGCCAACGGCTGACGAAGCGGCACTGATGAAGTCCGGCGCTATCGTGTTGGCCGCCTTTGCGCCGCACGCCAATGACAATCTCGACACCTACGCGGCAAAGGGCCTGACCTGCGTGGCCATGGAGTTGATCCCGCGCATTACCCGCGCCCAGAGCTCCGACATCCTGTCTTCCCAGGCCAACGTGGCCGGCTACAAGGCCGTGCTGCTGGCAGCCAATGAATACCAGCGCATGTTCCCGATGTTGATGACCGCTGCCGGCACGGTGAAACCTGCCCGCGTGGTGATCCTCGGGGTTGGCGTAGCGGGTCTGCAAGCGATCGCTACCGCCAAGCGCCTTGGCGCAATTGTAGAAGCCTCTGACATGCGCCCCGCTGCCAAGGAACAGGTCGAATCCCTCGGTGGTCGCTGGCTCGATGTGCCGATGAGCGACGAAGAAAAAGCCAAGGCACTGGGCACAGGCGGTTACGCCTGGGTGCCGAGCCCTGAGTACGTGCGCGACCAGGCCGTCATCGTAGACAAGGCTGTGAGTGCTGCCGACATCATTATCACCACCGCCCAGATCCCCGGCCGCAAGGCGCCGGTGCTGGTGAAAGCAGAAACCGTAGCCAAAATGAAACCGGGCTCCGTGATTGTCGATATGGCTGTCAGCACCGGCGGCAACGTCGAAGGCTCACAACCGGGCCAGACTGTCACCACCGCCAACGGCGTGAAGATCATCGGCGAGACCAATATTCCTTCGCTGGTTGCCGCCGAAACGTCCGCCCTGTACGCGCGCAACATGGTGAACTTCCTTGAGCCGATGCACGACAAGGAAAGCAAGACTCTCAAACTCAATCGCGAAGATGAAATGGTGAAGCCGACGATCATCGTCGACGGCGGCCAGGTCCTCTACAAGCGCCCTAACTGATTCCGGCCCGGAGAACGATCATGAACGAAGTCATCCAACAAGCAGCTGAACACGCGGGCAATGTGCCGTTTGTCAGCGTGTTTACCGTGTTCGTGCTGGCAATTTTTGTCGGCTACTACGTGGTCTGGGGCGTAACACCCGCCCTTCACACACCGCTGATGGCGGTTACCAACGCCTTGTCCGGCATCATTGTGGTCGGTGCGATGTTGCAAGCCGTATCCATTGAAGGCCATGCCGTCACAGCGACCAGTGTTATCGGTGCTCTCGCTGTATTCCTCGCCAGCATCAATATTTTCGGTGGCTTTGCGGTCACGGAAAGAATGCTGGATATGTTCCGCAAGAAAAAGAAGTGAGGCATTGAATCATGGATCATCTCGCACAATATGCTGACTGGGCGTACCTGATTGGTGCTGTCCTTTTCATCCTGACCCTGCGCGGCCTGTCTTCACCCGCGACAGCCATTATGGGTAACCGCTACGGCATGATGGGCATGGGCCTTGCGGTCGTCGCGACTTTCTTTGTTGCGCCAAACCCTAACGTCGCCATGATCATCGGCGCCATGATCGGCGGCGCAGCCATCGGTATCTATCGCGCACGCACCGTGCCGATGACGCAAATGCCGGAAACCGTGGCGATGATGCACTCGCTGGTGGGTCTGGCTGCGGTGTTGATTGCTGTGGCTGCGGTTCTGCATGCCGGCCAGCACCATGACAGCGTGCATCGCTTCGAACTGTTTGTTGGCTGCTTTATCGGCGCGATCACCTTCAGCGCATCCGTCTTTGCTTTCGGCAAACTCGCCGCGAAAAAATGGGCGAAGTCACTGAACGGCAACTGGGTCAAGGTGGTGCAAGCCGCACTGGCGATTGCCATGATCGGCTTTGGTATTTACTACTTCACCAGCGAAAGCCTGACCGCGTTCTATGCGATGACTGCGCTGGCCATTGTGTTGGGTTACTTCTGGATTGCACCCATCGGCGGCGGCGATATGCCGGTGGTTGTTTCATTGCTGAACTCGTTTTCCGGCTGGGCTGCTGCCGGTATCGGTTTCACGCTGAACAACCCGATGCTGATCATTGCCGGCTCACTGGTCGGTTCGTCCGGTGCGATTCTCTCTTACGTCATGTGCAAAGCCATGAACCGTTCACTGTTCAACGTATTGTTCGGCGGTTTCGGCGCTGCTGCTGCCGGTGCTGTTGCGGGCGATGGCAAGGAAAAAACCTACAAATCCGGTTCTGCCGATGACGCCGCCTTCATGATGGGCAATGCGGATTCCGTGGTGATCGTTCCGGGTTACGGGCTGGCACAAGCGCGCGCGCAAAATGCCGTGAAAGAACTGGCGAACGCACTGAAAGAAAAAGGCGTAACGGTTCGCTACGCGATTCACCCGGTTGCAGGTCGCATGCCAGGCCACATGAACGTATTGCTGGCGGAAGCCGATGTGCCGTACGAAGACGTGAAAGAAATGGACGAGATCAACAGCGATTTCCCGTCTACGGATGTGGTGCTGGTGATCGGTGCGAATGACGTCGTAAACCCGGCGGCAAAAACCGATCCGTCGTCACCGATCTTCGGCATGCCCATTCTCGAGGCCAACCGCGCGCGCACTGTCATGGTGATCAAGCGCTCGATGGCCGTGGGTTACGCCGGTCTCGATAACGACCTGTTCTACCTCGACAAGACCATGATGATTTTCGGCGAT
This sequence comes from Pseudomonadales bacterium, assembly GCA_035430165.1. Classification (GTDB taxonomy): domain Bacteria; phylum Pseudomonadota; class Gammaproteobacteria; order Pseudomonadales; family UBA7239; genus UBA7239. The sequence goes on from DAOMGE010000011.1 coordinate 27,284, forward strand.
GCGAAAAAAGTTGTCGAAGACATGGTGAAGTCACTGACAGGTGGCGGCCACTAAATCAGCGTTTCGCAGAAACAAAAAAGCCACCGCTCAGGTGGCTTTTTTTATGGGCATGAAAAAATCTAGTGCTTGGCGCCCAGTTTCTTTTCCAGATAGTGGATATTGATACCGCCCCGCGCAAACTCCGTATCGCGCACCAGATCCTGGTGCAACGGAATATTACTGCGGATGCCGTCTACCACCGTTTCATCCAGTGCCGTGCGCATGCGCGCAAGTGCAATCGCACGATCATCACCATGGCTGATCACTTTCGCGATCAGTGAATCATAAAACGGCGGGATGGAATAACCGCTGTACAAATGCGAATCCACACGGATACCCGGACCGCCCGGCGCGTGCCAGTGGTTGACCTTGCCGGGGCACGGCGTAAATGTTTTCGGATCTTCCGCGTTGATACGGCATTCAAACGCGTGGCCGCGAATCACAACATCCTTTTGTTTTATTGTCAGCGGCAAGCCACTGGCAATTTTCAATTGCTCTTTGACAATGTCGATGCCTGTCACCATTTCGGTAACAGGATGCTCGACCTGCACGCGCGTGTTCATTTCGATGAAATAGAAATTTTCATTTTCGTACAGGAATTCAAACGTGCCGGCACCGCTGTAACCGATGTCGATACATGCCTTCACACAAGCTGCCGCCACTTCATCGCGCACCTTTTGCGGAATGCCCGGTGCCGGCGCTTCTTCGAGTACTTTCTGGTGACGACGCTGCAAGGAACAATCCCGGTCGCCGAGATGAATTGCATGGCCTTTGCCGTCAGATAAAACCTGTATTTCCACGTGCCGTGGATTCTGCAGGAATTTTTCCATGTACACCGTGCTGTCACCGAATGCTGCCAGCGCTTCGCTGCGCGTGACTTGCACGGCATTGATGAGATGCGCTTCGGTATGCACCACACGCATACCGCGTCCACCACCGCCGGCCGCTGCCTTGATGATGACGGGATACCCGACTTCGCGGCCAATTCGCGTAATTGATTCCGGATCATCCGGCAGTGCGCCATCCGAACCGGGTACCGTTGGTACACCGGCTTTTTTCATCGCCACTTTTGCCGACACCTTGTCGCCCATCAAACGAATGACGTCCGCGCTGGGGCCGATAAAAATAAATCCGCTCTTGACAACCTGCTCGGCAAAATTCGCATTTTCGGCGAGAAAACCGTAGCCGGGATGCACAGCCTGCGCGTCGGTGATTTCCATCGCGCTGATGATGGCCGGCACATTCAGGTAACTGTCGGACGATTTATTCGGGCCGATGCAAACCGCTTCATCGGCGAGACGCACGTGCATCAGGTCGCGATCAATTTTCGAGTGCACGGCAACGGTTTTGATGCCGAGCTCCTTGCAGGCGCGCAATATCCGCAGTGCAATTTCACCACGGTTGGCGATAACGACTTTATCAAGCATGCTGCACCCGCAATCAGGCAATCGTGAACATCGGTTGGTCGAATTCGACCGGCGCACCGTCATCAACCAGAATGGCCTGGATAACACCCGCCTTGTCAGATTCAATCTGGTTCATCATTTTCATCGCCTCGACGATACACAACACATCGCCAACCTTGACCGACTGGCCCACTTCCGCAAACGCGGGTGAATCCGGCGACGGCGAACGGTAAAACGTGCCCACCATCGGCGATTTCACGATATGGCCAGACAAGGCTGCCGGCTTCGGCGCTTCGGCTGGCGCAGCAGCCGGTGCAGGAGCAACAGGAGCTGGCGCGTGCGTCGCGTAGGCCATCGGCGCTGCCATCATCGGCATCACGCCATTGCGCGAGATGCGAACCGTTTCTTCGCCTTCGCGAATTTCGAGTTCGCCAATATTGGATTCTTCCAGCAATTCGATCAGTTTTTTTATCTTGCGAATATCCATGGTCTACACGTGCCCCCACGTAAAAAAATTAACGCCACCCATACAACAACCGACAGGGTTACCGGTTCAGTTTCTTGATGGCCGCTTGCAACGCCAGTTCGTAACCGATGGCCCCCAAGCCACAGATCACGCCTTCGGCGATATCAGAAAAATAGGAATGCTGGCGGAACGCCTCGCGCTTGTGCACATTCGATAAATGCACTTCGATAAACGGGATGCTGGCTGCCAGCAAGGCATCGCGCAAGGCTACGCTGGTATGCGTGAACGCCGCCGGGTTGAAGATAATGAAATCGACGCCTTCACGACGCGCATCATGGATGCGGTCAATCAACTCGTATTCGGCATTACTTTGCAGGATTTGCAGGTGCTGCCCCTGCTGCAGGGCCAACTCGGTGAGGCGCGCATTGATGCTGTCGAGCGTATCGGCACCGTACAAGCCCGGCTCCCGGGTGCCGAGCAAATTCAGGTTGGGGCCGTGTAGCACCAGGATGGTGGCCATGGCATGTCCTTCAGGCTGTCACTGTATTGGCCGCAGTTTGCCGCAAGGTCAGGATGATGTCCATGCAATCTTCGGCGATCTGTGGCAAACACCAGAAAATCGGCGGAGATTGGCGGAGATTGCAGTTCAACGGTTCATGGCGTGCTGCAAATCAGCGACCCCGAGTGTGGCTTGCAGGCGCAATCCGACCACCAGGGCGCTTTCCAGTGCCGGGTCTGTGCCCGGATTGATGATGTACTGGATATCCGGCTGCAAACTCAGCCATGGCGCAATTTGGGTGGTGTAGGTCAACTCCAGCGCGGTCTCTGCCTTGTCCCAGTTGTTGCCTGCCAGTTTTTCGCTGTCCAGATAGCTGTCGCCATTGTGCGCCGAAGCGATGCCAAGCCCTACCCGGTCATCTTCATGCAGCAGGTTGCCGGTAAACGTGAGGCCGGCGCCGTAATACGCACCAAACGGGTTGACCTCATCATTGGCACGCCCCACCCGCAGATATGACGCCCACTTGCCGCCGGCTGCTTCACCCAGGCCGGTATCAACAAAGCCGTACACACCGTTGCTGTGGTCGTGCCCACCGCCGTAAGCGGCAAAACCGTGGGTGTAATACCAGCTGCCCAGACCGAAGCGCAGGTCTTCCTGCGGCTGGTAATTCACCTCACCCACGGCCAGCGCGCCCTCGTCCTTGCGAATCTGGACATGCGTGTGGCGGTTGTTGCCGTTGTGGTCGCCGGGCGTAGCATCCGCGATCACGGCTTTCACTTTCCAGGCCGGATCGACCGCCCACAGGCCGCGCACCGCCAGACCGGTCACGGGCGCAATGGAGGGACCGCTGGTGCCGCTCTGGGCGAAATCCATGCCAGCGCCTTGCGAGCTGTTCAGGAACAGGCTCGCCGTCTCGATACTGTCGAATTCGGAGTTGATGTCGTAGAGACCGGTCTTGATCGAGCTGCCGCTATCGCCCACTTGCTGCTCATACCAGAGTTCATACAAACGCTCGCCATCACCGAAGTCGATATTGCTGCTGACTTGCGCATCGCCTGCAATTGCATTGAAGCTCTTGCGACTGACCAGATAATCCACATGCAGTGTGCCGCCCTGGTGGCCCCAGGCTTTATCCGTGTCGATATCGCCATACAGGGACAGCAGGTCAATATAGGCCGAATCCCGTGTCGCCCCGCCACGGGTATTCCTGAGCAGGTCACCGGTGTAGGTGAGACCCGCCTGGTAAGCGCCGGTTTCTTCTGCGGCCAGGGCAAAAGCTGGTGCGAAGGCCAGCAAGACAGTAACTATCCGTTTTTGTTGGCACGATTTCATGGACCTTCTCCCAGTCGACACACTGCCCGTAAATGATAATGAATATCATTTGTGGGTGGAAGGCCTGTTTGCCTAATTCGCCAATTTGTCGAGCAGGATCTGCTGCGCCGTGCGCGGCTGCCGGTGCCTGGGTGCCAGCCGGTTGTAGTTACCACTGGCGTCCAGCTCCCAGGCCTGGGTGTTGTCATTCAGGTAGGCGTCCAGCTCGGCGCGGATACGTTTGATCTGCTTCTGGTGAAAGATCGGGAACGCGACTTCCACGCGATGCAGCAGGTTGCGCTCCATCCAGTCTGCGCTGGAGCAATAGATTTGCGGATCGCTGTTCTGGAAAAAATACACGCGCGAGTGTTCGAGGAAACGCCCGATAATCGACACGACGCGGATATTGTCCGACACACCGGGAATGCGCGGTTTCAGGCAACAGACCCCACGCACAATCAGATCCACTTTCACGCCAGCTTGCGATGCGCGATACAGTGCGCGAATCATCTTGCGTTCTGTCAGCCCGTTCACCTTGATGATGATGTGTGCGGGTTTGCCGCTTTTTGCCGCCTTGATTTCCTTGTCGATCATCGCGAGCAATTGTTTTTGCAAGGTAAACGGCGCGTGCAGGAGCGATTGCATCTTGATGGTCTTACCCATGCCCGTGAGTTCCTGGAACACCTTGTGTACATCGGTACACAGTGTTTCGTCATCGGTGAGCAAACTGTAATCGGTATAGGCGCGTGCATTGCCGCTGTGATAATTGCCGGTGCCAAGATGCGCGTAGCGTTTCATCTTGCCGCCTTCGCGGCGCACGATCATCGACATTTTTGCATGTGTCTTGTAGCCGAGCACACCGTAAACCACTACCGCACCCGCTTCTTGCAAGCGGCTGGCCAGCAACAGGTTTTCTTCTTCATCAAAACGCGCGCGCAATTCAACTACCGCTGTCACTTCCTTGCCGTTGCGCGCCGCTTCTGCCAATGCATCAACAATTTCAGATTTTCCACCGGATCGATACAGCGTTTGCTTGATCGCCACCACATCGGGATCCTTGGCGGCACTGCGCAGGAAATCGATCACCGGTGTGAAGGACTGGAACGGGTGCAACAACAACTGGTCTTCGCGGCGGATGCTTTCAAAAATATTGCGGTCGCTATCGAGTGCCGCTGGCAATCCGGGCGCAAATGCCGGATAGGAAAGGTCGGGGCGCTGCAGCAGACTGTCGAGTTTCAGCAAGCGGTGCAGGTTTAACGGGCCATCCAGCCGGAACAATTCGCTCTCGTTCAGGTTGAACTGGTCGAGCAGGAATGCACACATATCGTCCGGACAATCTTTCGAGACTTCCAGTTTCACCGCCGTGCCAAAACGCCGGGAAGACAATTCTCCTTTCAAGGCCAGCGCGATGTCTTCCACTTCCGCCGCATTCATTTCCAGGTCAGCGTTGCGCGTCACACGAAACTTGTGGCAGTCGCGCACGGTCATGCCGGGGAAAAGTTCTTCAACATTGGCGTGGATTATCGAAGACAGGAATACAAAATTGTCGCCGCCGTCGGTCAGGTGTGATGGCATGCGGATAATGCGCGGCATCGAGCGGGGCGTCGGCACAATGGCATAACCACTTTCGCGGCCAAACGCATCGCTGCCACTGAGTGACAGGATGAAATTGAGGCTCTTGTTGACCAGACGCGGAAACGGATGCGCGGGGTCAAGGCCGATCGGACTGATAACCGGCAGTATTTCTTCACGAAAATAACGGCGCGCCCACGCTGCCTGCTCCGGCGTCCACAAATTGCGGAACAGCAGGCGAATATTTTCCTTTTCCAGCGATGGCAGCAGGATGTTATTGAAAATTTCATATTGCAGTTTGACCGCCGCATGCACCTGACGCGAAATGACATCGAGCACATCGCGCGCGCGCATACCATCCGGGCCCGGCTGTTCGCGCTGGAATTCGATCTGTTTTTTCAGGCCCGCGACACGGATTTCAAAAAATTCATCCATGTTGGAACTGAAAATCAACAGGAAACGCACCCGTTCCAGCAATGGATGCGTTTCATCCAGCGCCTGGTCCAGTACGCGCAAGTTGAAAGCCAGTTGCGATAATTCGCGATTGATGTAGAGATCCTGTTTGCCAAGATCAATGACCGGGGCGAGGGCAGGTACATCTGCGTCAACCGCAGCGGGCACAACTGGATTTGTATCTTTCACATGAAAACCATCGGGTATTACTGATATATTCAATATATAACAGATTTATGACGACTACGTGAAAATCCACTCCGGCGAAAGCAGCGTTGCGTGAAAGCAGAATTCTCCCCCATCGGCATACTCCGTTCGCCTTTTCGCGAAAAATTCGGCATTCCGCGCCAACCGGGACTGGCACCACACGCCATGAGTCGCCTGGTACTGTTACCGGAATTTTCCAGCGCCGCCTGTGTTGACGGCCTGGAAGGATTTTCCCACCTGTGGTTGTTGTTTCTTTTTCATGGCACAGCCGCACAGGGCTGGCAGCCTTCGGTGCGCCCGCCACGACTGGGCGGCAACGCGCGGCGCGGCGTGTTTGCCACGCGCTCGATGTTCAGGCCGAATCCTGTCGGTTTATCGGCTGTCGAACTGGTTGGCATTGTTGATGGCTTACACGGCAAGGAGCTGTTGTTGCGCGGCGCGGACCTGCTCGACGGCACGCCCATCCTTGATATCAAACCCTACATACCCTACGCCGATGCCAGACCGGATGCCCGCGCCGGTTTCGCACCTGTCGCACCAACAACACTGCCGGTCCACTGGACAGAAAACGCACAGGCGCAAGCCGGTGCGCTACAGCTTTCCGGTGATTTGCGTTGCCTGATCGCAGAAGTGCTCGCACAGGATCCGCGCCCGGCATATCGTCACGACAGCGAGGATAACAATGAATACGGTGTGTGGCTGGACACGGTGAATGTGCGCTTCTGTTGCCGCGACGGTGTCATGCAGGTGCTCGCCGTCGAACCACGCTGATCCGTTGATCAACGCGCAATCCGCTGGCGCAAGAACGCCAGCATCCGGGAAAAATGGCGGTCGGCATTCTGGAACGCGTGGTCGCCCCCATACTCGATGACAGCAGGGCTTTTGTAGAAATGCGTGGCGGCCTCACGGTAGTCCAGCGTTTCATCCGCTGTTTGCACCATCAACAACAGGTTTGCCGGCACGACGGGCTGGTCGACATAAAGCCCGCGCAAATCCTCGACATGCTGTTGTGTCAGCACATAACGTTGCTGCGTATGGAAATTCTCGTTCTCACCCAGATAGCGCGACAGCGTTTCAAACGGACGCACAGCGGGATTGATCAACACCGCCGGCGCGCGAAATTTTTCTGCAAGGTACACCGCATAAAAGCCGCCGAGCGAACTGCCGATAAACCCTGTGTGCTGCGGCGCCAGTGCGGCAAGTGTCTCGAGTTGTGCGATGGCATCCAGCGGGAACGGCGCCAGTGCCGGCACATGCAGTGTGACATCCGGATGATACGCGGCAATCCACTGGCTGAACTGTTGCGCCTTGTGTGACTGCGGCGAACTGTTGAAGCCATGGATATAAACAATGGAAAACGATGTGCTATTCATTCTGTCAAGCAGTTATGCAATCAATCATGGCCATAGCCGCGCGGCGCACCGGCCACACGAACCAGTTCGCCAACGCGCACGACATCGCTGTCAAAGGTACCGTCATTGTGCAGGGCAAAACGGCGATAGCCCGGCGGGAAATCGTCTTCTGCATAATCATCGCTGTTGCCGCGAAACTGGATGCAGGTCGACGGCGTGGAAATAAAACGGTAGTGCAATCGATCCAGCTGCCACTCCTGGTGTACATGGCCGTTGCAGACCATACGCAATTGCGGGGTGCTGTCGAACAGCGTCAATAACTGTTCCGCATTGGCAACGCGTTGCGGATCCAGCCACGCACAACCGACTGGCAGGATATGGTGATGCACAAACACGGCAGCATATTTTTCGGGATGTTCACGCAGCGCCGTCGCCAGCCATGTCAGCTCGCTTTGTGAAACCGCGCCATTAACTTCGTCCTCGACGTGGCTGTCCAGCAACAGGATTTGCCAGTGCGGCAGGATAATTTGTTTGGTGCGCAAGCGTTCGTGGTTACCCACTGACGCCATCGGCTCCACGTGGTCATGATTGCCGGGCAACCAGAAATAAGGCGCCGGCAATTGCTCCAGCTTTTCCATCAACAACCTGTAAGCGCGCTCGTCACCTTCATGCGTCAGGTCGCCCGTAACCAGAAACAGGTCGTTTTTCCTGTCGTCATGCTGGATGCCATCAATTACCTGCTGCAAGCTGTCGGAGGTGTTGACGCCGGAGAGCAAACTGTCGCGTTCATTATGGATATGGCAATCGGTGATCTGTGCCAGATATACCGGCGCGTTTTTATTGAAATGGTAGATCACGGCAGCCGCTTCCCTTCCGCTATTTTCGTATCCGTATGGATCGGCTCAATGTCCAGTACAAAACCGTGCAACAGGCAATGCGTCAGCCATTCACCGAGCAGGAAATTCCATTGCTGTTTTTCATCCGGCAAATGCATCCTGTGATTCGGGTATTCACTGCGCAACGCTATATTGCGCTGGTGCTGGAAGGCAACCACTTCAGCCATGCACGCATCGTGATAGAGGCGCACATGGAACGTGGCGCTCAAGCCCCAGGCAGGGCGTGCACCGAATTCGGCAATTTCCAGCGAGGTGGTGTAACGCGAACGCTCGATAACAGAAAACTGGAAGCGTCGTGTCTGTTGCGGTGAATCGGCGAGACCGATCAGGCGGCGATCGGTTTGCGAGATAGTCGGCAGGATTTTCAGCAAGCGCGCGTAGTTGACTTCACATTCTGCATGCAGGATCTGAAGGTCAACGTGATAGCGCTGTTTGCGGGCAATATCCAGTGCCATACTCAAGGGCTCGTTGTCGTCGCCTGGCGCTATGCCTGTCTGCGCAAGCTTTCACGGTTAAGTTGCAGCCATTGCAATGCAATAATCGTCGCGGCGTTATTGATGCTCCCGTTCAGCATAGCACCAAACGTATCAGCCGTGGCAAAGGTCTTGACCCGGATATCTTCTGCTTCCTCTGCGAGACCAAACACGCCCGCCACACTGTCCGGCAGGTCAACCCGCGCACAAAACAGGTGCAGGTGTTCATCTGTGCCGCCGGGGCTGCTGTAATAGCTGCAGATTTTTTGCAGTTGCGATGCAGTAATCGACAAGCCGGTTTCTTCCTCAACCTCGCGTATCGCCACGACCTCGGCCGATTCATCAGGCTTCATCATGCCGGCGACAACTTCCCAGACCCAGGCGCCCGCCGCATTGTCGAGACAACCAATCCGGAACTGCTGCGCCAATGCGACGCAATCACGCTGCGGGTCATACAACAATACGCCGACCGACTCGCCACGCACCAGCAATTCGCGCTCGATGCATCGACTCCATTCGCCGCTGAACAAGCGGTGTCGCAAACGGTAACGCAGCACCCTGAAAAAACCGGCAAACGCTGTTTCGGTTTTCTCGATAACGATATCGCTTTCAACAAACCTGTGCGAAAACATCGTCAACCGGCCATCACACCCTGTGATAAATCGCACTGCCGCTGTCGCGGAACTCGCGCGATTTTTCAGCCATTTCCTGCTCAACATCAATCATGCGTACCGTGTCTGCCTCGCCAATATGCATCTCTAGCGAGGCAGCACCTTCTGTTTTCGCCACATAGTCGCGAACATCCTGCGTGATTTTCATCGAGCAGAATTTCGGGCCGCACATCGAACAGAAGTGGGCAACTTTTGCGGATTCTTTCGGCAGGGTTTCATCATGGTAACTGCGCGCCGTATCAGGATCGAGGCCAAGATTGAACTGGTCTTCCCAGCGGAATTCAAAACGCGCTTTCGACAAGGCGTTATCGCGCAACTGCGCACCGGGATGGCCTTTTGCGAGATCCGCCGCATGTGCAGCAATCTTGTAGGTGATGATGCCGGTTTTCACATCCTCTTTGTTTGGCAACCCGAGATGCTCTTTCGGTGTGACATAACACAACATCGCACAACCGAACCAGCCGATCATCGCCGCACCGATACCCGACGTGATGTGGTCGTATCCGGGTGCAATATCCGTCACCAGTGGCCCCAGCGTGTAGAACGGTGCTTCGTCGCAGTGCTTCAATTGTTTATCCATGTTTTCTTTCACCATGTGCATCGGCACATGGCCCGGGCCCTCGATCATCACCTGCACGTCGTGTTTCCACGCAATTTGCGTCAACTCGCCCAGCGTTTCCAGCTCGCCGAATTGCGCGGCGTCATTGGCGTCTGCTACCGAGCCGGGACGCAGGCCATCGCCGAGCGAAAAACTCACGTCGTACGCTTTCATGATTTCGCAAATGTCTTCGAAATGTGTGTAGAGGAAATTTTCCTTGTGGTGTGCGAGACACCATTTCGCCATGATGGATCCACCACGCGAGACAATACCTGTCATGCGCTTTGCCGTGAGCGGCACATAACGCAACAGGACACCAGCATGGATCGTGAAATAATCCACGCCCTGCTCGGCTTGCTCGATCAGTGTGTCGCGGAAAATTTCCCAGGTCAGGTTTTCTGCGATGCCATCCACTTTTTCCAGCGCCTGATAAATCGGTACGGTGCCGACTGGAACCGGTGAATTGCGGATAATCCACTCACGTGTTTCGTGTATGTTTTTGCCAGTGGACAAATCCATCATCGTGTCGGCACCCCAGCGGATGCCCCAGGTCAGTTTTGCCACTTCTTCCTCAATGGACGAACCGAGCGCCGAGTTGCCGATATTGCCATTGATTTTCACGAGAAAGTTGCGGCCGATGATCATCGGCTCCAGTTCAATATGGTTGATGTTTGCCGGAATAATGGCGCGGCCACGCGCAATTTCGTCACGCACGAATTCTGCCGTGATTTCTTTGGGGATCGCCGCACCAAACGAATTGCCCGCGTGCTGGTAATCGAGCACACCGGCTTCGGCGAGCTGTGCGCGCTTCATGTTTTCGCGGATCGCGATGTATTCCATCTCCGGCGTGATAATGCCTTGGCGGGCGTAATGCATTTGCGACACATTGTGGCCCGCTTTCGCACGGCGCGGCTCGCGCAAGTGACGGAAGCGCAAATGGGCGAGATTGTTGTCGCCGAGACGCTCTTGTGTGTAGGTCGAGCTGGCACTGCCCAGCACTTCGGTGTCGTTCCTTTCAAGAATCCACGTGCTGCGCACATCAGGCAAGCCTTTGCGCACATCAATCTTTACTGCGGGATCGGTATAGGGGCCAGACGTATCGTAGACGCGGATGGCGGCATTTTTTTCCACGCCTTTTTCCAGCTGTGTATCGGTCAGCGAAATTTCACGCATGGGCACACGGATATCCGGCCGGCTGCCCTCAATATAAATCTTGCGCGAACCGGGCAGTGGCGCGACCGAGGCGGAGTCGACCTGCGCCGTGTCGGCGAGGTCTTTTTCCAGTTTGACGATACTCATGACTAGCGCTCCTGAAAGCGGTGCATATCAAATTCGTGAAAATGCTTCAGCGGACCATTGCCGCGCCACTTGTCAGCCTGTGCGGCGGACAAGGCGCGGCGAACGAATCCGCGCGAGTTGTGTATAGCTTCGGTCAGCGACAATTGCTGGGCCATAAAACTGGCGATGGCGGAGGTCAGGGTGCAACCCGTGCCACGCTGGTTGCGGGTTTCTATGCGTGGCGAACGGAATTCTTCCTCTTGCTCACCCTGTATCAGTACGTCTGTGCAGTATTCGCTCTCGCTTTCGCCGCCGGTAATCAGCACCGCCACGCCAGTCTTCTCTGACCACAGTTGCGCGACTTCGCGATATTCATTGCCGAATAATTCGCGGGCTTCGGATTCATTCGGCGTAACCAGGGTAGCCAGCGGCATCAGGCGGGCACGCAGGGTATCCACGCCATCTTCATCGAGGAGTACCGCACCGCTGCTGGCAAAAATGACGGGGTCCAGGATAACGGGGATCCCCGGATGCTGGCTGATCGCCTCGGCGACTACGGTGACAAGTTCGGCAGTGCCCAGCATGCCAATCTTGATGGCCGAGGGTTTGTAGGCGAGGCCTGCATCGATCTGGCTGCGAAGCTGTTGCGCCGATACGGGCCAGACGCCGTGTACTCCCTCGCCGTCCTGCGCCGTAATGGCAGTGATTGCTGTCAGGGCATAGGCGCCGCAGACACTGATGGTCTTGATGTCGGCCTGTATGCCCGCACCGCCGCTGGTGTCGGATCCCGCGATACTCAGTACACAAATTGGCGTATTGTTTTGCTGCATGTGGTAACCACCCTGGTTGGGGGCGCAGCAAAGGCAGGAAGGAAGTCTGCTTTCCTACGCCGGCATTATCCGGATCAGGTTTGCGGGTGTTTCTCAGCCAGCGATCCCGCCATAACTGGCAGAATAAGCATGGCACCCCGAGCTTTCTGCAGTGTAGGGTCAGCCGCTGGTAGTGTCCAGCTGCTCCGGCGGTAACGGTCGCGGTATTCCCTTAGCAACGCCTGAAGCCTGACGCAATCCAATTTGCTAGACTGCGGAACGGAAATAATCCGGCTTTACTATGGGAACTCTGTTTATGTTGCGTATTTTTCGTGCAAACGCCTTGCGTGTAGCGGTGTCGGCCAGTGTGCTTGGTTTGCTGGGTCAGGCAGCCCATGCCGAAACCCTGCAACAGGTATTTGACCTTGCCCGACAGAACGATGCACTGTTGAAATCGCAGGCTGCACAAGCTGCAGCGGGCAGGGAAACCGGCAACATCTACAAGGCACAATTGTTGCCGCAGGCCAGCCTGCAAGGCACACTGGCCCGGTCGGACACCGATATCCACGGCAGCATTGCCTGCTCCCCGGCCATTCCCAACGGCTGTAACAACACCGAAGCTGGGGTCAAGAAAGGCAGCCTGAATGTAGCGCAGAGCCTGCTCAACCTGGAAGCCTGGTACGACTACAAGCGCGGCAAGAAAATTGCGGAACAATCCGATGCCATCTACCGCGCCAATGAACAGGACCTGATCGTCCGCGTCACGCAAGCCTACGTAAATGTGCTGCGATCTGTAGACACGTACAAGACAGCCCGCGCCCAGGAAGATGCGATCGCCCGCCAACTGGAGCAGGCCAAGCAGCGCTTTGATGTTGGCCTGATTGCCATCACGGATGTGCAGGAATCCCAGGCCACATTCGACAGCGCCCACGTCCAGACCCTGAGCGCGCAAGGCAATATCGGCATCGCTTTCGAAGCACTGGAAGCGCTCACCGGCCAACCGATCAAGGCCGTGGCACCCTTTGCGGATGAAATGCCGGTGCGCCAGCCGGAGCCACAACAGCAGGCCGAGTGGGAAAAGCTGGCCCTGGAAAACAATCCCCAGCTCGCCGCCTCAGAATTCGCCGTCGAAGCCGCCCGTGACAACGCGAAGGCCCGCCGCGCTGCGCACCTGCCGACACTGGTCGGCAGCTACCAGTACAGTGACAACAATACGTCTGTTGATTACACCGACAATTCCACGGTGCCGATGATGCACGACATCGAGCGCGGCAACACGGTGGCGTTGAGCCTCAACATCCCGCTTTATAGCGGCGGCATGACCAGTGCGCGCCAACGCCAGGCATACGACCAACAGATGGCCGCAGAAGAATCCCACACTGACAACCGTCGCAACCTCGTGCAGAACGCCCGTTCATTGCATCTTGCGGTTCGCACTGACGTGGAGCGTGTGTCCGCCCAGAAACAGGCCATTGTGTCTGCGAAGAGCGCACTGGATGCCACACAGGCCGGCTATGAAGTTGGCACACGCAACATTGTCGATGTGCTGGATGCCCAGCAGCGTCTTTTCCAGGCTCGGCTGGCACATGCCAATGCGCGCTACCAGTTCATTCTGGATACGATGCGGTTGATGCAGACAGCAGGCACCCTGGGCCCGGACAGCATCCAGAAACTGAACAGCTTTGCCCAGGCTGACAAGAACTTTACCCGGGCTTCCGTCAGCGAATAGGTGGTTTTCGAATGTAATACTTCTGGCGCCGGCAATCAGAGCAGTTATTTTCCATCTAACAGTAATTGCTCAGAGAGATCCAATGCAAAAAAGAGTTAATTTTTCGAAAAGGGTATAGACGCCGCTACAGATCCAGCAATAATGCCCGGCAAATCGGCCGTGGTCGGGTCAGCAATAGCTTTGTTGCAATTCCAGAATTTACCCCGCAATTACTTTCTGCCACCTAAATTAAGTTGTAGTTATGTAATAAATTTTTCGTTCCTTCTTTTCCGTTATGCATTAAAACATCAACAATTGATAAATGAGAAAAAAAGCTCTCGGAAAACTGCTTATAGGCATAGGGTCTCGTCTCTATGAAGTATAGCTTTATGTTGTACTCTTCAAACTCCCTCTTGTTGTAGAGCCCTTGTCCGCCAATAGCATTGATAAAAGTATTGGCTTTTTCCATTTGGCATATTTGCAAAACCCTTGCTGCCTTTTTTAATGGCGTGGTTTTTAATAGGCCTGGAAATAACGTGTAATTATTATTTGCGATTTGATTCAGATCGGTTTCAAGCTGAAAGTAATTTTTATTATTTGAAACAATTTCAGTTTCAATATCGAGAAAAAAAGAAATTTCTTTAATAATATTCGCGTTATATTCATAGAGGAGACCGTAATCCGATTTTATTAATTTTTCAATCAACGGGAACACTTCGTCAAAATAGATGCTGCCCCTGTAATTTAGTGCAATAGTGTGAATTAGCTTTTTTTCCACAAGCCATTTTTTACCAATTCAATCTCATTTATTTTTTTGTTTGAGCTTTTGCCAATTATCTGGGCATTTATATAAACTGGTTTTTGGTTCTTTATAAGAATACGGTTTCTATGCATCCAGCCGCCCGTGATATAGTCAAGATTTTCATAAACGATGTATTTATCTACGGCACTTATAGTCTGGAAATAGCCTAAATATGGGAAAAAATATGGCTGCATAATTGCTAGCTTCATAAAATTTTAGTGTTCGCTTTATAGAATTTGAAATGGCGTGATTGTGCCGGTAAAAAGCGAAACTCCGGCCAAAAACATCACAATAAATATCGCGTTGGATTTTAATGTATTGGATATTGAAATTAAAGCCCGCGTTTTTTAATTGTTTCTGACTCCGGATGTCTTCTGTAATAAAAAATAATTTCCGTTAGCCGATTTAAGTGTTAGCCCTTCTTTGAAAGAGAAAAAAGCGAAAGAAGACCCTTAATCAAGTTGCATTTGCCATTATGGGCGCTTCAGGTAATTGCCCATGCATCACGGCGATACCAGTCCTGCAGGATAATCACCGCCGCTTCGGCATCTACCGTGTGACTGCCAAAATCCAGGTCGCCCGCGTGCTCGCGGCGATCCTGTTTGGCAGCAAAACTACTCAGCCGCTCGTCCACCATATCAACACACTTGTTAAACCGGCCCTCCAGTTGCCGCGCAAATTTTCGCGCGCGGCCTGACATCGGGCTGTCTGTACCGTCCATGTGCAGGGGCAGCCCAACCAGCAGCAAATCCGGCTGCCACTCCCGGATAATTTTTTCTATGTGCTGCCAGTCCGGCACGCCATCACGCGCCTTGATTACAACCAGCGGACTGGCACTGCTGATCAGGCGCTGGCCAACGGCGACACCGATATGTCGCAAGCCATAATCAAACGCCAACAGGGAAAGGGGAGACGGCCCGGCCGCACTCATGCGTGCCCGGCCTGGGCCGAGAGCAGATTGAAATCAAAACCCAGCTGGAACGCCGCCACGCGCACGCGCTGCTCAAAAGGTACATCAAAAAGGATGGCGGGCGTGGCCGGTACGGTCAGCCACGCGTTGTCCGCCAGTTCGCGCTCAAGTTGTCCCGCTTCCCAGCCGGCATAACCCAGCAACACCAGTGCATCATCGGGCCCTTCCGCCACTGCCATGGACTCCAGCACATCGCGCGAAGCGGTCAATGCCAGGTCATCACCGAGATCAACCGTATGCGACCACTGCTTGCCGCGTCGGTGCAGCACAAATCCACGCTCCTGTTGCACCGGTCCGCCGCACAATACGCCGTAATGTCGACGGAGCGGACTCAGCTCCAGACCCATTTGCTCCAGCAAGTCATCCAGGTCTGTGTCGATAGGCTGGTTGATCACCAGACCCATCGCACCTTCACGAGTATGTTCACAGATGTAGGTAACGGTATTGGCAAAACGACCATCCACCATCCCCGGCATGGCGATTAACAGCTGGTTGCGCAAACTCTGATGTAGAAGCGGTTTATTCATGACCGGATTGTATGTTTGCGCAGAATGATTTGGCAAGCGCAGAATGATCCGGAAAAACAGGATGGCCTGAAAAAAATCGTGTGTTATTTACTGGCTGATCAGCTTGTCGCCACGCTCGAATTTCCAGGTGCGGATTATTTCAAGTTGGTCAACATTCTTTCGCAGCTCCGGCGGAAACGGCGGGAATGGCGCAGCAAAACGCACAATGCGATTCACCGCCTCATCCAGAACCGGATAGCCCGAGGATTGCAGGATATCGACATGCTGCACCCTGCCATCTGGCAACAAGGACACCAGCACACGCAATTCACCGTACAGTTTTTTCTGGCGCGCTTCTTCCGGATAATGTGCGTTACCAATCAGCTCAATTTTTTCCTGCCATAAATTCAGGTATTCGGCTTCGACACTTGTTCGGGCGGCAACAGAAGTCAGTGTCTTGATCCGCGGCCGCTTGGCATACTGCTGGCGCTCTTGCGCCAATCGTGCCTGCAAGCTCGCTATTTCGTTGTTAACCGGCGAATCTTGTTCGTCTTCTCCTTCCTGTACTTCTTCTTCCGGTTGATCGTCTTTTTTGTCCTGCACGGTGCTCTCGGCAAGAGGAGCGGTTGTTGTTACATGCTGCTTGTCCGGATGATTGTCGGCAACAGTTTTTTGTTTGTGTTGGTCTGTATTGACATCACGAATCACGGTATCTGCAAAATCAGCGCGCCGATCCGTTGTCAGTTCCGCTTTCTCGTCAAGCGTACCGCTCGCTTCCTGATTATGTTGCGCGAGATAATCTGCCTGCTCCGGCGCTGTGCTTTCCGCATGCTGTGCCAGTGTCACTTCCAGCGTAGGCTGGTTGTGCTTGCCGTTGTACACAGAAAAACTTACGCCGAGAATAATAACTGCATGTACAACAATGGCGATGAAGCCCGTAAAACTGAGTCGCTCCCGGCTACTGACGACACTGTCCACGCTCAGTGCTTCCTCGCTGACGCTGCCAGCTTTTCACGCAACACCTGTACAAATTGCGCCGCAATGTCCTGGCCGGTTGCTGCCTCTATTTCGCGCAGACATGTCGGGCTGGTGACATTGATTTCTGTCAGGTAGTTGCCGATCACATCAAGTCCGACAAAATACAAACCGCGCCTGCGCAATTCCGGTGCGACTTGCGCAGCAATCCAGCGATCCCGATCCGTCAGCGGACGCACTTCGCCGCTGCCGCCTGCCGCGAGGTTGCCGCGGTTTTCACCCTGCATCGGGATGCGGGCCAGGCAGTGGGATACCGGTTCGCCATCAATCATCAGGATGCGCTTGTCGCCCTCACGGATTTCCGGCAGGAATTTCTGCGCCATGATCGGGTGCAAGCCATGACCGGTCAGTGTCTCGATAATCACGCCTATATTGTCATCGCCCGGCTTGACCCGGAACACCGAACGGCCACCCATACCATCCAGCGGCTTCAGTACCACGTCACCGTGGGTACGCTGGAAGTCGCGCAACGCGCCAGCATCACTGCTGACAAGCAATTCCGGCGAGCACTGCGGGAAGTGGGCGGCAAACAGCTTCTCGTTGCTATCGCGCAAGCTGGCTGGCCGGTTGGCTACCAGCACGCCGGCCGCCTCGGCCTGCTCCAGCATGTATGTGGCGTATATGTAGTCCATATCGAAAGGCGGGTCCTTGCGCATCAGGATCACATCCATGTCTGACAGCGGCTGCTCAACCACGCTACCCAACTCAAACCAGCGAGCCGGATCATGGAACACCTGCAACGGACGCATCAGGCCACGCGCCTCACCACCGCGCAACAGCAGCTGCGGCAGCTCAAGATAGAACAGTGCAAATCCGGCATCCTGCGCAGCCCACAGCATGGCCAGCGTGGTGTCCTTCTTGTACGCGATGCGATCGATAGGATCCATTACCACGGCCAGCCGGGGTCTGGATTGGATACTTGTCATGGGATCTGCCTGTCAGCATTTTGGCGCTGTTGCCAGCGCGGGGTGATTTCTATATAAAGAACGTTACGGTACCAGATGAGCATTTGACACAAACCGCTCGGTAACTTACGGACAAGTAAAAGCCAAAGCAAGAGCGAGTGCACAGTTTTGAAACGGGAATTCTCCCATATTTCGGGCTGTTATGGATTACTCCTGAAAACTGTGTTAAAAGTGGGCAAGGCTGGAAAAGCCGTGGGCTTGAATAATATTCGGGACATCCGGAGCGAAAACAGACCACAGGGCGTACGTTGAGCGGACGCAGCCTGAGGGGCATCTGTCGGCGCAAAGCATAACGAGGTGGAAGTGACGCATGGCTGTAAATTTCGAAGATCTTAAAATCATGATTATCGACGACAGTAAGACGATTCGCCGGACGGCGGAAACGCTACTGGAGAAGGCTGGCTGCAAGGTCATTACCGCCATTGACGGTTTCGACGCGCTGGCAAAAATCGCTGACACACGTCCCGATCTCATCTTTGTCGACATCATGATGCCGCGCCTTGACGGTTACCAGACCTGCGCACTGATCAAGAACAATAGCGAGTTCAAGAGCACCCCGGTCATCATGCTGTCGTCCAAGGACGGCCTGTTTGACAAGGCCAAGGGCCGTATCGTGGGTTCGGATCAATACCTGACCAAGCCTTTTAGCAAGAGCGAACTGATTGCTGCCATTGAGCAGCATACGCATGTTCGCGCCCCTGCAGGTGACTGATACCTGACGCGTCCATCTATTGTCCGCGCTTTGAAACCGATGGTTTTTTGAATTATTGAGGAAGAACATGGCTTGCGTATTGATCGTTGATGATTCGCCGACCGAAACCTACAAAATGGAAACCGCGTTGAAAAAGAACGGGTTTGATGTATTGAAGGCCGATAACGGTGTCGACGGGGTGGCCACCGCCAAGAAACACATCCCGGATCTGGTGCTGATGGATGTCGTTATGCCCGGTCTGAACGGATTCCAGGCAACCCGCCAGTTGACCATGGCCAAGGAAACATCGCATATCCCGGTCATCATCATTACCACCAAGGATCAGCAAACCGACAAGCTGTGGGGCAAGCGCCAGGGTGCAAAAGGCTATCTGGTGAAACCCGTCGATGAGAAGAAACTTGTCGATTCAATACGACAGGTCATGCAAGGCGCCATTCTCTTTTAAAGACGCTACGGAGCCGGCTGGATCATGACGGACAAGAATCAGGCATTTCAGACACTACTGGAGGTCACGGCTAGCGCCAGACTGACTGCCAAGGGTTTGCCGGCGCAGCTTGATATCAAGCCCCACTGGAGCGGCATCGGCTTTGTGCTGTTCGGCCGCCGCTTTGTCGCACCAATGGGCGAAATTACCGAAATGCTGGAAATCCCCCATTTCACCCATTTGCCCGGTGTGCAAGGCTGGATCAAGGGACTGGCCAACGTGCGTGGCAGGCTGTTACCCCTGACAGATCTGGCGGCATTTCTGGGCGGCAGGCTTGAAGCGCCACGGCGCAACCGCCGTGTGCTGGTTATAGAGAATGGTGAGACATATAGCGGACTGATGGTCGATGGCGTTCTGGGTATGCAGCATTTCCCCGTCGACAGTTACGTCCCCGAAATGCTCGGTGTCGAGTACGAGGCAATGGTGCCCTACTTGCAGGGCAGTTTTCGTGAAGAGAATGGTCGCGACTGGATTGTGTTCAGTCCGTTGGCGATTATTCAGGACGAGAGATTTTTCCAGGCGGCTGTCGCTTGATGTTGTGTGCCGGGTGGTCTGTTGTGCGGCGCATGTGACAAGTAAGCAGATGTCAGGAAGATAAAGGCGATTGACCAGGTTTCTGGGTATTTTGGATCAAACAAACAGGGCTTTTGAGGGTTGGAGTTCGGTATGAGCAAACAGACAAACACGATCGCAGGCCTGCGGTCAAATCCGATACTGGCGTTCCTTATAGGATTGCTGGTTGTAGCGCTGGTATTTGTGGCCGTCGCCGTGGTGAAAATCCAGATGACAAACACCCAGATCCAGCACTTCCTCAAGCAGACGGAGGATTTGCGATCTGCTGATTATCGACTGGTCGGCTCCCTGCGCCAGGCTGTAGCCGGCAACGAGCTCAGCTTCGAAGACGCCAAGGAAACTTTCGTCGACATGGCCCAGATATGGGACGAGCTGAACGGACCGACAAACAAGGCCGTTGCCTCTTCCTTGACCAGCCAGATAGCCAGCGTGAGCGAAATCTGGGATCAGCGCATCAAGGTGAATGCGGCCACCATCTACGAGAACAAGGACACCATCCTGCTGGTCAACGATGTGGCAACGCGTCTGGGCCAGACCATCCCGGAAATACAGCAGCAGTACGATGACATTGTGTCTGCCATGATCGAGGCGGGCGCACCAGCTGACCAGATTGAACATGCTCGCTCACAATCCTGGCGTGCTGAGCGGCTTGGTCGCAACATTGACAAGATTGCAGCCGGTAGCGCCGAAGCCGGTGAAGCCGCAGACCAGTTCAACACCGACGCTGCCATGTTTGGCAAAGTATTACAGGGGATGCGCGAAGGGGATCACGCCCTGAATATTTCCCGCGTGACCAATGCGGCGGCAGTCCAGGCCCTCAATGACGTTGCCGGCCTGTTCAAG
Organism: Pseudomonadales bacterium; assembly: GCA_035430165.1. Lineage (GTDB taxonomy): Bacteria > Pseudomonadota > Gammaproteobacteria > Pseudomonadales > UBA7239 > UBA7239. The sequence goes on from DAOMGE010000011.1 coordinate 47,912, forward strand.
TTTGTCAGTGAATCTTCCGACAAAATCGCCAAAAACAAGGAAAGCCTGACTCGCGCCAGACAGGCAGCAGACAACCTGCTGGAACAGGATTCCGGCGCACTGCTCCAGGAGCTGGCGAACCTGAACGAAACAGCCGGCAACCTGCCTGAGATAAAGAAATGGAACTTTGTATTCTTCGCTTCGGCCGGTATCGCCGTATTTGTAATGATTGCTATCGCCATCATCCTGATTCGTGGTGGCAGCCGTCGCCTTGGCTTGCAGGAAGAAGAGAATGAGCGCAACCAGACTGCCATCATGCGCTTGCTGGACGAGCTTGCCGACCTCGCTGACGGTGACCTGACTGCCACCGCTACCGTAACTGAAGACTTCACAGGTGCGATCGCTGACTCCATCAACTTCACTATCGACCAGCTGCGCGTACTGGTATCGCGAATCAACGACACGGCAGTTCGCGTATCGTCTGCTGCGCAGGAAACCCAGGGCACTGCACTGCACCTTGCCGAAGCTTCTGATCACCAGGCACAGGAAATCGCCGGCGCCTCTGCCGCCGTAAACGAAATGGCGGTGACGATCGACCAGGTATCTGCCAACGCTGCCGAATCAGCGGCGGTAGCGGAAAGATCGGTATCGATCGCGAACAAGGGTGCCGAGGTGGTACAGAACACTATCCAGGGCATGGATAACATCCGTGAACAGATCCAGGAAACCTCGAAACGTATCAAGCGTCTTGGTGAATCGTCACAGGAAATCGGGGACATCGTATCGTTGATCAACGACATCGCCGACCAGACCAACATCCTCGCTCTTAACGCTGCAATCCAGGCCTCTATGGCCGGTGACGCAGGCCGAGGCTTCGCGGTGGTAGCGGACGAGGTACAACGCCTCGCTGAACGCTCTTCTGCGGCAACGAAACAGATTGAAGCGCTGGTAAAAACCATCCAGACGGATACCAACGAAGCGGTAGCCTCCATGGAACAAACCACGGCCGAGGTAGTACGCGGAGCCCGTCTGGCACAAGACGCCGGTGTGGCACTGGAAGAAATCGAGAACGTATCGACCACACTCGCCGAGCTGATCCAGAACATCTCGAATGCGGCACGACAACAGGCTTCATCTGCGGGTCACATTTCCAATACGATGAACGTCATCCAGGAAATCACTTCGCAAACGTCAGCCGGTACCAACGCTACTGCACGCGCTATCGGCCACCTGGCTGAAATGGCCGTCGACCTGCGTGATTCGGTACAGGGCTTCAAACTGCCAGAAGAAGCCAGCAGCTATGCTGATGGCGCCGGCATGCCCCTGATGGGTGCCGAGGACGAACGGCTATCGCTGGATTGAGCACAGTGGTCGAAACGCCAGTTGACGCGCAATGACCCCTGCAGCCTATCGATGCCACCATGGTGACGACTATCAAAACACCCTCCGCGCCACCTGACGCTCCCCGTCAGGGAGCGCGCAGTGGCGGCTGGTCGATCCAGGCACTGCCCGACCTGAGCGAAGAAGATTTCACCCAGTGGCGCCGCTTGCTGGAAGAACGCACCGGCATCCATCTGGTTCCGCAACAAAAAGCTTTCCTTCAATCCCAACTGACGATCCGCACCCGCGAACTGGGTAATATCAGTTTTGCGCAGTATTACCAGAGCCTTCATGAAGGCCTGCGCAGCGTTGTCGAGTGGTCAACACTGGTCGACCGTCTTGTAGTCAAGGAAACCAGTTTTTTTCGCCACCAGCCCTCTTTTGATTTCATCCGTAATTATGTCAATGGACGCATCGCCAACGGCAGTATCGGCGAGTCATTTGATGTATGGAGTGTCGGATGCTCCACTGGCGAAGAACCGTACACACTGGCCATGCTCATTAACGAATGCTTTGCCGCCGCCTCGCTCAACAGCTATTGGGGCATCACTGGCATGGATATATCGATGCCCGCATTGAGCTATGCAAAACAAGGCATTTATTCACGCCGCAAACTGGACATGATCCCGGCAGAATTGCGCAGCCGTTATTTCACCGATTACGACCAGCTGCGCAGCCAGATTGCACCCGCCATGCGCGAACGTGTTTGTTTCACATCAGGTAACGTCATCGAGCTGAAAAAAATGCCGATGGTAAAAATGGACATCATTTCCTGTAACAACATGCTGATCTATTTTCGTCGCTGGCGGCGGCGCAAGATATTGAACAGCCTGGCGGAACGCCTGAAAAAAGGCGGCATCCTGATTATCGGTCTCGGTGAAATCGTAGACTGGGAACACCCGCTACTGGAACCCGTAGCAAATGATAGTGTGCAGGCCTATGTCTGCACTCGATAAACAATGATTGATCTTGCAGCTTTGACGAAAAGCACTGCGTGTATTGCAGTAACAGGAGCAGGCCATGGCCGATAAACGAAATTTTACCGCACTTGACTGGGTGGCCGGTGAGATTGGCGAAACACTGAAGCAGGCCAGCGAAGCGCTGGAAGCCTATGTGACCAACACGGAAGATGCCACACGTATACGCTTTTGCCTCAATCATGTGCATCAGGTTTACAACATTCTGCAAATGGTCGAACTGCACGGCGGCGCCCTGCTTGCTGAAGAAATGGAAAAACTTGCTCGCTCGCTGATCGACAAGACCGTAGTCAGTACAGGCGATGCACATGAAGTGTTGATGCGCGCGATTCTCCAGCTCCCGGTTTATCTTGACCGGGTTAAAGCCTCCCGCTGCGATGATCCGGCCTCCCTGATGTCGCTGCTGAATGATTTGCGTGCGGTTCGCGGCGAACATCTTTTTACTGAAACTCAGCTTTTCGGCCCCGACATGCGTGCTGCGCACAATATTGTCGGCCCGCGTGTGCGCTTTGATGAAGAAAAGTTCCAGGAAATCATCAAGAAGCTCGTCCACATGTACGAAGCCGTCATGGTCAGCGTCATGCGCGATCGCGAGCTGGATGACAACCTGGAAGCGCTCAAGAAAATTTTCCAGAACTTCCGGAAAATCTGTCAGGGCACAGCCCGTGCGCCACTGTGGGATGTCTGCCTTGCCATCATCGAAGGCATAGAAAACGACAGCATTCCCGGCAGTGTTGCCATCAACAACCTGTTACGCAATGTGGACAGGGAAATTCGTCACATGATGGACACCGGCGCAAGCTCGCTCGACGAGTTTGCACCTGACGAACTGATCAAGAACTTGCTGTATTACATTGCGCGGAGCCAGGCCACCTCGCCACAGATCAGCGCGATACGCGAAGCGTACAAGCTGGATCGCGCATTGCCCGGCATGCAGGCTGGTGACGACGATATGACGCTCGGCGCACCGGATCCGGAGGCGATGCGCTCCGTTGTCGTCGCGTTGACAGAAGAATTCAGCCGCGCCAAGGATATTTTTGACAGCTACGTCAACGGCCATGAAAGTGACAACAGCACACTGAACACGGCGATTGCCATTTTCAAACAGACGGGCGATACCTTGGCCGTATTGGGCCTGGGTGATATGCGTAAAAAAATCGAGCACATGATTGCCGATTTGCATGCACAGGTTGAATCCGGCGTATTGGCATCCGGCGACTCCCTTATGGAGTCAGCTGCAAAGCTGATTGAAATCGAAACCAGCCTCAACGAAAAATACAACAGCGACACACAGCAGCAGGATGATGGCTCACCGCGCAGCATGGATCACGCCATGATGTCTGCGCAGGAAACGGTGTTGCTGGAATGCCACAACGGTATTGAACAGGCGAAGGATGCCATCGTCGAATACATGGGGTCGCAGTGGGACAATGTCCATCTGGCCGTGCTGCCCGAGTTGTTGCAATCTGTGCGCGGTGGGCTCGAGATTGTCGGGCAGCGCCGCGCCGCACGCGTGCTGGGTGCCTGCGGTCGCTACATCAAGGAGCAATTGATTGACGGCCGCGTCAAACCGGATTTCACCTCGATGGACACACTGGCCGATGTTATCGCCAGCGTTGAATATTATCTGGAATGCCTTGATGAGGATGTCATTGAAGACCAGGACAATACGCTCGCCGTTGCCGAAACCAGTGTGGCCTCGCTCGGCTATGCCGTTGCCGTACATCACCGTGTAAAAACCGATTATCTGGATGCAGAACCTGAACTTGAAAATCTCGATTCGATTGTGCCGGTGCTGGATCAGGAGCCGGAAGTTTATCTCGAAGCACATCCCGAATTACTGGAAACCAACGACGAAGTCCCTGTTGCCGTCGTGGAAACAGCCACTCACGAAGATGGCCCTCTGCTAAGCGATGAAGAACTGGCGGCGTGGGAAAATGCGCCTGTCGTACCACTCGATCTTGCAGGACACGAAGCCACAACACTCACAGGCATAGCAGCGGACTTGCCGGAAGACGTTTCCGCTACCGCACATGAAGAACCACCCGTTCTGGAAGCGCACCCTGTCGCAATAGACACTGCCGCCACCGTTATCACCACCGCTGTTGTAGCCACAGCGCCAGCCGCGGTGTTGGCCGTAGACGCGACCGAAGAAATCAAACCCGAGTTTGTCGACGCCGAGCTCCACATCGAGGATCTCGACGATGAAATTGCAGAGATCTTTGTCGAGGAAGCACAAGAAGTTCTCGAAACCATTCTCGAGTTTTATCCGCAGTGGCGCGCCAATCACGATGACAAAACCTCACTCACCGAATTTCGTCGCGGTTTCCACACCCTGAAGGGCAGTGGGCGCATGGTGAAAGCACTGGATATCGGCGAACTGGCATGGTCTGTAGAAAACATGCTGAACCGCATCATCGACGGCACCATCGAGCCAAGTGAAAATGTCTGCGTGGTTATCGACAAGGTCATCGAAAAAATTCCTTCCATGATCGCGGCCTTTACGAATCGCAAGGTCGATCCGCAACCTGCATTGACGCAACGCCTGCGGGATGCTGCCACGTCGCTATCTGCCGGCGGGCCAATGTTGCCGCTTGACGCGCCGGGACAACAAACCGCCCAAGAAGTTGAGATACCTGTACTTGAACCGGCCGCTATGGATGTTACAGATGTCGCGGCGCCTGTCGATGCGTTTGCCGGCGAAGTGCCGGAAGACATGACAGAGGAATTCGACACAACCCTGTGGGAAATTTTTGCCAGCGAAGCAGAAACGCATCTCGAAGTGGCTGATGCGTGGATTGCCCATGCGCGTGAACGTTCACCGTTGCCAGTTGAAACCACGGACCTGCTGCAACGCGCCCTGCACACACTGAAGGGCAGCGCGCATATGGCAGAAGTCACGCCAATCGCTGAACTTGCCACGCCGTTTGAAAAATTTGTCAAGGAGTTGCGCGCTTACCAGATCAAGGTCGACGACACGTTCACCGAACTGTTTGCTGAAGTGGTGGCTGAAATCCGTTACGGCATCCACCTGATCGATAACCACAAACGCGTTGTATTGCCACACTGTGCAGAACTGCTTGCGCGCACAGATGCCCTGCGCCTGCAGTTGACCGGCGGCGGTGAAGTTGAAGCGACCAGCAAGGCAGATGCACCGGTTCTGGCAACCGTTGATCCGACGCGTTTCAACGACTTCCTGATGAACGAAATGGATGCGTTGATGGATGTTTCACCTCATCTGGATGCATGGGTCGCGCAACAGGACAACCATGGCATCGAGCGCATTATTTTCGAATTGAGTGAAATGGCTGCCGGCGCAGATGAAGCAGGCTTGTCGCCAATTGCATCCCTGGCTCGTGCCATTATTCCTTGCTATCCACATGCACAAAATACCCGCAGCGGATTTGCCGCCTGGATACCACTGGCACACGAGGCACATAATGCACTGATTGACTTCATGGATCGTATGGCAGCCAGTGAAGACCTGGTTATCAATACGGAAGTCGAGAATCAACTCGCCACATTCTGTGCTACAGAATTTGTCGATGAAGCACAGGGTGATATCGCAGAAGCGCCGGTCACCGGGGACGACTTGCCACTCGTGCAGATTGAAACGATCAGGCCTGCAGAACAAGTCGTTACCGAATCGCCGGCCGCTACTGCATCCGTCACAGCAAATGCTGCCTCTTCACACGATGAAGATGTCGCCATGCTCGCCGAGCTGGATGATGACCTGCTGGAAATTTTCCTCGAGGAAGCCGACGAGTTACTGGAACAGCTCGAGAGCGAAATCCATCAGTGGAGCGAAGATCCCGCTACAAGCATGGCCGACGCTGTGCGGCGCACACTGCATACCTTCAAGGGTGGCGCACGCATGAGCGGACTCATGTTGCTCGGCACGCTGGCGCATGATCTGGAATCACAGCTGGAATATTTTGAAGGAACGGCCGACTCCACGCTGCTTGACACGCTCTATGACTGCCAGGATCGCTTGTATCGCGGTGTTGCCATGGTGCATGCGTGGCGTAGCGGCGACGACAGCTCACTGAACTTTGCGTCACTGCAAATGCCAACAGCGGAAACTGCTGTTGCTGAGAATGCTGTTGCAGAAATTACTACGGAAGCATCCGATATTGCGCCGGTTATTGAAGCGATTGCGGAACCCGTTACTGAAATGGCTGCTGTTGAAGTCGCTGTTGCTGAACCCATTGTCGAACCGGTGGTTGCCGAGACTACGGCTGAAGAACCCACCATTGAATCGATTGCAGCGACAGAACCTGCTGCCGTCACCACTGGTGGCATTCTTGAATACAGCCATGACATCGAACCCGAGCTGCTCGACATTTTCCTTGAGGAGGCTGAAGAGCTGGTCGAGGAGCTGGAGCAAATCGTCGCTGACTGGCAGGCTGAACCGGACAACGCACAATTTGCTGACGCATTGCGTCGCAACCTGCATACGCTGAAAGGCGGCGCTCGCATGGCAGGCCTCACAGGGCTGGGCTCGCTGGCACACGACCTTGAAACACAGCTCGAACACTTCAGTGGCTCGGCCGACGCCAGCCTGCTGGGCCAGATCCTGCAGTATCAGGACGCCATCCTCGCCGGTGTCGACCAGGGTCGCGCACTGGCCGCCGGCCAATCTCCACAGCCGATGTCTGTTGCAATACCTGGCGCTGGCGCAGCACCTGCAGAACAACCGGTTGCCGCTGAAGTCCAGGCTGTCGAACCCGAGGCTCCCGCCGCAGAGACTGTTGCAGAACCGGCTGTTGTTATCGAAGAGCCGGTCGTTGAGATCACTCCCGAAGTGGTGTCAGTCACCGACACAGCGCCTGTCATCGAGGCTGCGGTCGTGGAAGCCGCGGCGCCGGCTGTCGACCTTGGTCTCTCGGAGGATATCGATCCGGAAATGCTCGGTATCTTCCTCGAAGAAGCGGTCGAGCTGCTGGAGGACCTGGAAACACAAATCCTGTCCTGGACAGACGCGCCGGATGACAACAACTTCCGCGATTCGCTCAAGCGCATCCTGCACACCTTCAAGGGCGGTGCGCGCATGGCCGGCGTTATGGGGCTGGGCGAACTGGCACATGATCTCGAATCACAACTCGAGTTTTTGAGCGGTCCTGCCGACCAGGCCTTGTTCGATACCCTGAGTCGCTATTACGACAACCTGTCGACTGGCGTATCAATGGTGCAGCGCATTGCTGCCGGTGAGTCACTCGCCGCCGTCGTGGGCGCTCCCGCAACCCCTGCCGAGACAACCCCTGTCACCGACACAACATCGGCGGCGGAAGCGGCGTTTGCTGATGAGCTGGCCGAACATGCTGACCTGGCCGAGCTTGTCGCCGACCAGGTCACTGCAGGCGCCGGGACCGGCACTGACAAGCAGGGCATCGCCGAAGACCACGGTTTCGATATTCCTGTGCCGTCGGCAAAAATCATTCCGTTCCGCGGCACCACATTGCCCAGGGGACTGGCAGAGGCCATTGCCGGCAACAAGGGGCAGCAAGCGACAGCGGAAGCCAAGGCCGCACAAACCCAGCAAGAAACCATCAAGGTTGCTGCAGACTTGCTGGAAAACCTGGTCAACCTCGCTGGCGAAACCTCGATCAACCGCTCGCGTGTCGAGCAGCAGATGATCGATATCGAGCGCTCGTCGGATGAAATGGAGGCAACTATCCAGCGTCTGCAAGACCAGTTGCGCCGTCTCGAGGCCGAGACCGATGCCCAGATCCAGTCGCGCTTGTCAGAAATCCAGGAACGCAGTGATGACTTCGACCCGCTGGAAATGGACCGCTACTCCACGGTACAGCAGCTGACCAGCTCGCTGTCCGAATCGGCATCGGATCTTATCGATATCCGCAGCTCGCTGAACAACAAGTTACGGGATACAGAAACGCTGCTGATCCAGCAAGCGCGTATCAATACCGGCTTGCAAGAAGGCCTGATGCGCACCCGCATGGTACCGTTTTCCCGTCTGGAGCCACGCCTGCGCCGGATTGTGCGACAGGTAGCCAGCGAACTGAAAAAAGACATCGCGTTCGACCTGGAGAACGTGCAGGGGGAACTGGACCGTACCATGCTGGAGCGCATGGTGGCGCCCCTGGAGCACATGCTTCGCAACGCTTGCGACCACGGCATCGAAACGCCAGAAAAACGTGAGGCTGCGGGCAAACCCAGACAGGGGCGGATCGTCCTCAGCGTCAACCGTGACGGCGGCGATATCCTCATTTCGTTGCGAGATGACGGCGGCGGTATCAACGTCAGCGCTGTTCGCAAGAAAGCCATCGAACGCGGCATGTTGACACCGGATGCGCCACTGACTGACTCGGAGGCACTGCAATTTATCCTGCAAGCCGGCTTCAGTACGGCCGAAAAAGTCACACAGATTTCCGGTCGCGGCGTCGGCATGGACGTCGTACACAGTGAAATCAAGTCGATGGGCGGCTCGATGTCCATCAGCTCCACTGTCGGCAAGGGCAGTGAGTTCACGGTCCGCCTGCCATTTACCGTATCGGTAAACCGTGCGTTGATGGTGCGTATCGGCGAAGAGATGTACGCCGTCCCGCTTACCTCTATCGAGGGTATCGTGCGTGTCAGCCCCTTCGAGCTGGAAAGCTACTACGATGACCCGAATGCGCGGTTTGAGTACGCTGGCCGTGACTACTCGATCAAATACCTCGGCGCGATGTTACGCACCAAGCCCCGGCCATTCCTGGACAATGCCGTCCTGCCAGAGCCGGTTATCCTGCTGCGCAGCGCCGAACACACCGTTGCCTTGCACGTCGACCAGCTGGTGGGCAGCCGCGAGATCGTGGTAAAAGCGCTCGGCGCGCAGTTTGCGTCCGTACCCGGCTTGTCCGGTGCCACCCTGCTCGGTGACGGCAGCGTGGTCGTGATCCTCGATCTTCTGGCCCTGGTACGCAGCAATCTGGCGCTGGAAGGCACATCGGCAACGTTTGTCGGCCAGGAAACACAAGCTGTCGTCGAGGAAACCATCACTGTCATGGTTTGCGACGACTCGGTGACGGTGCGCAAGGTCACCTCACGCCTGCTCGAGCGCGAAGGCTTCAACGTCATGCTGGCCAAAGATGGCGCCGACGCCTTGCTGCAGATGCAGGATCGTTTGCCGGACGTACTGTTACTCGACATCGAGATGCCGCGTATGGACGGTTTCGAAGTCGCCAGTACGATGAAGAACAGCCAGCGGCTGCAGGAAATTCCTATCATCATGATCACCTCGCGAACTGGTGAAAAGCACCGTGAGCGGGCGACAGGCATGGGGGTTGAGCGCTACATGGGCAAACCGTATGTTGAGGAAGAGCTGCTGATGAACATCAACGACCTCGTCGGTGAGCGACTGGTACGGCGCATGGCGCGTTTTGAACAGTCCGGCAGCTGAGGCATAGTCAACTGTGGCGGCACTTCGCATAGGCGTTATCGTCGATGATCCGGCGCAGATCCCGGCCTTGCGCGGTGTTGTCACCACCGCCGGCCAGGAGCTGGCGGTAGCGCTGGAGTTTTCGCGCTCGTTCGGGCGCATCGCCGACGCCGGCGTGGATGCCTGGGTGGTCAACCTTGATATCGAGATGCTGGAAGCCACGCATCCGGAGCCGCTGGATCACCTGCTGGACAGCATCGACGTGCCGCTCATCCTGTGTGAGGGCCAGATTCCCAATCTGGTGAGCCCCGAGTTTGCCAACTGGCGGAACCGGCTACTGGAAAAATTGCGGAGCCTGAACGGCGCCATTAACCGCTCACAACGGGATGCGCCACCACTGCCGCGTTCTGTGTGGGTATTGGCAGGCTCCATCGGCGGACCGGAAGCTGTTCGCGAGTTTATCGAAGCCCTGCCCGGCGATCTTGGCATCGGTTTCATTTACGCCAACCATATCGAACGCGATTACCAGAGCATGCTGGCACAGGTCATGAGCAAGAATGGCCGCTATAGCGCCTTTGCACCACGTCATGGTGATCTGCTGGAACAGAACGGTATTGCCGTCATCTCGCCTGATTTTGTGACCGCCATTACCCGTGACGGCAGTTTCAATGTACGCAACTCCCCGTGGGCGGGACAGTACAAACCCAATCTTGACCAGGTCGTTGCCACCACCGCCGTGCACTTTGGCAGTACCGGCGGCGTGATAGTATTCAGTGGCATGTGCGATGACGCGGCAGCAGCCTGCAGGATTATGCGGCGCTGTGGCGGGCAAGTCTGGGTACAGGAACCGGACACCTGTGTCAGCTGGACCATGCCAAGCGCGGCCAGTCTGGCAGTTGGTCATGCCGATTTCGTGGGCAGCCCGGGCGAGTTGGCCGAGCAATTGACGCGCTGGGCTGCTGCAAACCAGCGGCGACTGGAAAACGCACCGAAACGCTGATAATGACCCTTCACAGACCATCACCGATCACTGGCGAGAAAAAGACATGAGTGTCACCGATATCGAATCCGCTGCACCCTCAACCGCGCGTCCTGTCACCGATATTCCCAGCATGTTGCTACCAGTGGGCGACAAGCAGCTGTTGTTGCCAGGTGTGGCCGTGGCCGAAATCGTCAACTACAGCTACCCGGAGCGCCCGGATGATGCGCCAGCATGGTTTTACGGCAATATCACCTGGCGCAAACTGTCTGTGCCGGTGGTATCGTTTGAAATACTGAACGGGCAGGAAATGCCCCGCAATACCAGTGGGCGCCGGATTGCCGTACTGAATAACACCGGCGTGCATGATGCGCTGCCTTTTATCGCCATTGTCATCCAGGGCATTCCCCGTCTTGTTCGTATCACCACCAAAGACATCACCGAGGAAACCGGTCTGTCGCTGGCACCAGCCGAGCGCATGGCTGCACGACTTGCCAACAGCGAACTGGTTTTCGTCCCGGATGTCGGCGAGCTGGAACGCGCCTGTTGCAAATACCAGCAGCTCAGATAACGCCCACAATGTAAGGGCTTACTTCGCTGCCATCAGGCGCTGCTTCTCGCGCTGCCAATTTTTTTCTTTTTCTACATCACGCTTGTCATGCTCGGCTTTGCCCTTGGCCAGCGCGATCTCGCACTTCACCAGATGCCGTTTCCAGTACATCGCCGTGCAGACACAGGTGTACCCTTTCTGTTGCACCGCCACAAAAATATCAGCCAGCTCCCTGTCCTTCAGAAGCAACTTGCGGGTGCGGGTCGGGTCAGTCACAAAATGCGTGGAGACTGTCTGCAAGGGTGAAATGTGTGCACCCAGCAGGAACGCCTCACCGTCCTTGATCAGCACGTAGGAATCCACCAGCTGGCACTTGCCCGCGCGCAGGCTTTTCACTTCCCAACCCTGCAAGGCAATGCCGGCCTCATAACGATCCTGGATGAAGTAGTCGTGCCGCGCTTTTTTGTTGAGCGCGATCGTGCCGCCCGTGTCTTTGCTTTTGGATTTACTCATGCCGGACATTATATAGGGGCAGGGGGCAGGTGTTAGAATGGCCGCCTATTTATTTTGTCTGCCGTCATGCCCATTACCCGAATCGCCAAAACAGCCCTGCTGCCTTATCCTGCCGGACACCTGTTTGACCTCATCAATGATATCGAGGCTTATCCGCAATACATGGATGGCTGTGTTGGTGCGCGCATACTCCACACAGAGACAGACCTGATCGAAGCCCGCCTCGAACTGAGCCGTGCCGGGATCACCCAGGCCTTCGCCACCCGTAACCGCTTGCAACGTCCCGATGCGATTGTGATGGAGCTGGTGGAAGGGCCGTTCCGCACGCTCAGCGGCCGCTGGCAATTCAACACGCTGTCGGCCAACGCCTGTAAGGTGTCGCTAGACCTGCAATTTGAGCTCGATGGCAAACTGGCCAGCCTGGCTGCGGGCAAGCTGTTCGAGGGTGTGGCAGGAAATCTGGTAGACGCCATGTGCAAACGGGCACATGCACTTTACGGAGCAACATCCTGATGGCTGTCACTATCCCGGTCGAAGTGGCGATTGCTTTTCCTGACGAGCAGATCGTCATCGCCCTTGATGTCGACGCAGGCTGCACCGCACGGGAAGCCGTGCAGCGCTCGGGACTGACGGCAAGGCTGCCAACGGCGACCGTCCAGACGGCAACCCTCGGGGTATTCGGCAAGGTGCTTGACGATCCCGACAGCTATGTCGTGTCAGGCGGCGACCGTATCGAGATTTACCGGCCGCTATTGATCGATCCGAAGGAAGCGCGGCGGCAGCGGGCCATCAAGTCCCGCCGCGCCACCAGCGATTGAAATCTCAGGGCGCAGGGGCAGGGTAGACCTTGACGTCAGATGGCGGGATAGCAGGCGCGGAAGAATTGGCCGTCCTGACTTCCCGCACCGGTTTCACGTTTTGCGAAGGCCGGAAATTGCCCTGCATGTGATCAAGCCTGTCATTCACAAAAAACAGCGTCATGCGCTCCTGGCTGTAATCGCCACTGTGGTTTTTCAGCGAATAGAAATAATCCCAGCGATCGTCATTGAAACTGTCGATCAGCAGCGGCGTGCCGAGTAAGTAACGCACCTGGCGCTTGCTCATGCCCGGATTCAACTGGTCTACCGCATCCTGGGTAATGATGTTGCCCTGTTGCACATCCAGTTTGTAGACGCCGGGAAACGCGCACGCACACAGTGTCGACATGGCCAGCGTCAGGAATATCAGGCGAACAGGTTTCGCCGCAAGTAACTTGGTTAGGGACATGAACAACAGGATTCCACTAATCTCGGTGAAGGGTGATAATACCCGATACTCGATAGCGCTAGAAGGGGCGAACCATGGCCGGAGAAAACCAGGAGCTGCGCAAGGCAGGTCTGAAGGTCACTGTGCCCCGCATCAAGATCCTGCAAATGCTGGAAAGCAATGACCTGCGCCATCTCAGTGCGGAAGAGGTTTACAAAAACCTGCTCGAGTCTGGCGAAGATGTCGGATTGGCGACGGTCTATCGCGTGCTGACCCAGTTTGAATCCGCAGGCATGGTCACGCGCCATAATTTTGATGGCGGCTATGCGGTATTCGAACTCAATCGCGGCGATGAACACCACGACCACATGGTCTGTACCGAAACCGGCAAGGTTGTGGAATTTCACAACGCCGACATCGAACGTATCCAGCAAGAAACAGCTGAAGCACACGGCTTTGAACTGGTCGGACACAGTCTTGTCCTGTACGTCAGGCCCAAGCGCCAGACAACCGGCTAAAACGTTACTTCCTGCTTGCGCTTTAATACGAAGCGCGACATCAGGAAAGACAGCGGCGTGGTAAAAACCAGCGTCGCTATCGGGGCGTAGGCTTCCGGGCAGTGGGCAAACCGGATCAACGCTGACATCAGTGAAAGATCAACACAAAAGCGGATGGCCGAGATCAACGGGTACTGCATGAAGGTCTTCCACTTCATCGGCACCTTGAACACCCAGCGCGTATTCAGGTAATAGGTAAAAACGATCCCGAAACTGTACGCAAAACCGTAAGCAACGCCATACGGCAGAAACATATTCAATAACAGATAAACCATCCATGCGGCAGCCGTATTCACAGAGCCGGTGAACAGGAACCTCAGGATTTCATGACGCATGGATCAGTTCTTTTTTGTTATCTCGATGGCGCGATTGTACATTACTATTCCTGACCGCAATCTTTCCTGGCACTTCTCATGAGCAGTATTGATAAATACCCCCTGACCATCCGCTGGCTACACCGCATCATCGCCCTCTGTATGATTTTCATGATCGCACTCGGATGGTATCTCTCGGAAACCGAATACCAGTCACCCACCTATAACATCTTGCGCCAGTTGCACCGCACGGTAGGCATCCTGTTATTGCCCCTCGGCATCGCCCATCTGCTGGCCTACGCGATCTTGCCACGACCCGCCCTGGCCGCCGGCATGACGCGCAGCGAAAAAGCATTGGCAAAACTCGTGCATATGTTTTTGTTGTATGTGGTGATTGCCATTCCTGTCGCTGGCTATTTCATGTCGGGTGATCACCTGATCCTGCTGGGCGACGTGAAGATTCCGGCGATTATCCCGCTGACAAAGGATTTGCGTTCCGTATTTTTTGAAGTGCATGAAACACTGGCGTGGACCGCTGCAGCCGTGATCGGCTTACACCTTGTCGCCGCGCTCAAACACCACCTGCTGGACAAGGATGATACGCTCAGGAAAATGATGTGATTTTTTTACGGCCGCGTGCAAGCAACAGCCCGAACAAGACAAAGGGTGCCGATGTCCGTAACAGGCTGATCAGGATTTTCTGCACAAAGCTGGCCGGGTAATACGCGTCGTCAACCGTGCTGGCTGCACCGATATGTAACGCTGCGGCCACGCACACCAGCACCACCACTGGCATCACTTCGAACGGCTGCCTGCATTCGATCACCTTGCGCACATACTGGCCGGCGATCACGGTCACGGGAATGACCAACAGGATCTGGTAATTCCACAACGGGTTTGGCATACCAATCAGCATCGCCAGCAGAAACGCGGAAAAACCGGCAGCGACCAGGTCTTTCTCCGTCATTGTTTTTGCTGGCGTTATTTTATTCATCAACACCCATCGGGCTGCCAGAAATAATGCAAGCAACAACAAACCTTGCGAGAGTATTTTTGCGTACGCGGGCAACAACCCCAGGGCATGTGCCCAGCTGGCGATGGATACACTTTCCGGATCCTTGATCGGATTTTCCCGCAACAACACGGGTAGCAGATCGCGCAAAAAAAACACATGCTCCTGCAGCCCCAATACCCACACCGAATACATCGTGGCCAATAGTGTTACCGCGATGATGCCGGCCAGCGCCAACCAGCGTCGCGTCAGCAGAAAATAGAACACCATGACAGCGGGATACAGCTTCAGGCAAACCGCCAGACCCATCAGCATGCCTGCCAGAAAGTCTTGCTGTTTTAGCAGCAACAGCAGCGACAAGGCGCAACAGGCAAACAATACCGGCTCCAGCTGCAGCCGCGTGATATTTTCTTCCAGCGTCGGCCCCGTCACGCAGACGATGAAGATTCCCGACAACACGGCAACAGATTTTCCGACAGGAAACAGGGTGCTCGCCAACAACAGGGTTGGCAAGACAAACAGCATGATCTCCAGCCAGCCACCCATACCGGCAAGCGTTGCCGCAGATACACCGGCGCGTTCGATTTGCACCATGACCGCTGCTGACAAGGGCGGGAATTTGTAAACCGGTGCAAGCGGTTCATAGGCAGCCAGATCACGGTCATACAGCTGCCCTGTCTCGATAAAGTGACGACACGTGTCGAAAAAAATTCCGAAATCATACATGCCGGCATGCTGCAAGGTGATCGACAGCCTGTGACAAAAAACACTTGCTGCGATCACCAGCAACAGACAGGCGCAGGCAATGATGTATGCAGGCAATCTGTTGTTGCTATTGGTATTCATCTGGTCTCACCGCGATGGCAACACATGCTGCGACAACGCCCAGGACACATGTTCCCGCACCATCATGGATGCATCCATCGCCCGCCGCTGTAATGCGTCGATAATATCAGGCCTGGTTTCCGCATTGCCCAGAGCCACGGCAATGTTGCGCAACCAACCCGCGTAACCAATTCTCCGCAACGCCGAACCCTCGGTTTTTTGTAGCCACACATCCTCACTCCATAAAAACAGCTCAACCAGTTGTGCCTCATCCAGACCATGCCGGGGAAGGAAATCACCTTCGCGGGTTGGTTGTGCAAATTTATTCCACGGACAAACTGCCTGGCAGTCATCACAACCGAAAATTCGGTTACCCAATAACGGGCGCAGGTCTTCCGGAATGTCGCCCCGGTTTTCGATGGTGAGATACGAAATACAGCGACGCGCATCCAGTTCATAGGGAGCAACAAACGCACGGGTAGGGCAGAGATCAAGACAAGCGGTGCAAGTACCGCAATGTGCCGTTGCTTGTGGCGTATCAGTGGGCAATGGAATATCCGTAAGAATTTCGCCGAGGAAAAAATAGGAGCCCGCTGTTGCATTGATCAGCATGGTGTTTTTGCCAATCCAGCCCAACCCTGCTTTCTCTGCAAAAGCGCGCTCCAGTATCGGCGCGCTGTCTACAAATGCGCGCTGGTGTGGCGTCTCGCTTTCAGGTAACGACGCATTTATGCGATTAGCCAGTTCCGCCAGCCGTTTGCGCATCAGTTTGTGGTAGTCGCGGCCCAGTGTGTAGCGCGCGATATAGGCATCACCCTTCGCATTCACTTTTGCAATCAGGTTTTTGTCGGCTTCCGGCAAATAATCCATGCGCACGGAAATCACACGCAAACTGCCGGCATGCAGTTTTCCGGGATTTTTTCGCAGGTCTGCGTAACGCGTCATCCATTGCATCGAGCCGTGATATTGATTGTCCAGCCATTGCTGCAACCGATCTGCATGTTGGCCGGTTTCTATATCGGTGATGCCGACTTGCTGGAAACCGAGCTCACGCGCCCAGCTGCGGATTTTTTCTGGCAACTGATCGGCAAGCATCGCGGGATCAGCTGCAAACAATCAACGCAGGCCCAACACATCCTGCATGTCGTACAGGCCTTTTTCCTGCGTGTGCAGCCATTGCGCCGCACGCACTGCGCCGCGCGCAAAACTCATGCGCGAACTGGCCTTGTGCGTGATTTCCACGCGTTCACCGTCAGCGGCAAACATCACGGTATGGTCGCCAACGATATCGCCGGCGCGCACCGTGGCAAAACCGATCGTGTCGCGTGCGCGTGCACCGGTTTGTCCCTCGCGTCCATACACAGCAACTTTTTCGAGATCGCGATCCAGTGCCTGTGCCACCACTTCACCCATGCGCAACGCCGTGCCGGACGGTGCATCCACTTTATGGCGGTGATGCGCTTCGTAAATTTCGATATCGACGTCATTGCCAAGCACGCGGGCGGCCGTGTCGAGCAATTTGAAACAAAGATTCACACCGACGCTGTAATTGGACGCCATCACTGCGCCGGTTTTTTTTGCCTCGGCTTGCGCCTGCTGTTTTTGTTCGGATGAAAATCCTGTGGTGCCGATGACGATTTTTTTTCCGGACGCAACACAGGCTGCAATATTCACCAGCGTGGCTGTTGGCGCCGTAAAATCAATCAGGACATCGAAATCGTTGATGACCGACTGGATGTCGCCAACCACTTTCACACCATTGCGTCCGGTGCCTGCCAGTTCGCCGGCATCGGCCCCGATCAGCGAGCTGTCCGGTCTTTCGATCGCTGCTGTCAGTGTGGCGCCTTCGGCAGTCAGCACCGCCTCAATCAGCGTTTTGCCCATGCGACCGGCTGCACCGGTTACGGCAACTCGGGTAATCGATAACGGGGTTGTCATTGACCAATTCTCATGTTGTTTTTTACGAATGCGTTCATGGTAGCAGGTCGCTCATCAACGACCTACCCTATAGCCGGACGACTACGCCCTGCTCTGCCATGAACTGCTTGGCTTCAGGAATCGTGTGCTGGCCGAAATGGAAAATACTCGCGGCCAATACCGCATCGGCACCACCTTGTTTCACACCATCGACGAGATGTTGCAGGTTGCCCACGCCACCGGACGCAATCACCGGGATGTTGACGGCATCGGCGATGGCGCGCGTGACACCGAGATCAAAACCGTTTTTCGTGCCGTCGCGGTCCATGCTGGTCAACAGGATTTCGCCGGCGCCAAGATCCGCCATTTTTTTTGCCCAGGCCACGGCATCGATGCCGGTCGGTTTGCGGCCGCCGTGTGTAAAAATTTCCCAGTGTCCTGGCTCGTTATCCGCGCTGACGCGTTTGGCATCAATCGCCACCACAATGCACTGTGAGCCGAAGCGCTCGGCAGCATCGCGCACAAAATCCGGATTGTGGATGGCGGCGGTGTTGATACTGACCTTGTCCGCACCGGCGTTCAGCAGGCGACGGATGTCCTCCACTGTGCGCACACCACCACCAACCGTCAGCGGGATAAAGACCTGGCTGGCCATGCGCTCGACGGTATCGTAAGTCGTCGCACGATCTTCACTGCTGGCCGTGATGTCGAGGAAGGTGATCTCGTCCGCGCCCTGTTCGTTGTAGCGACGCGCCACTTCCACCGGATCGCCGGCATCGCGGATATCGACAAACTGCACACCCTTCACCACGCGTCCGCGGTCAACGTCGAGGCAAGGAATGATGCGTTTGGCGAGTGTCATGGGAATTTTCCGGCCGGTTGCGAGGCGGGCATGGTAGCATCGTGCGACGTCCTGTTCAGCCCACGCCATTCCGTAAAACAACAGCCTATGTCCTTGCCATCGCTCACCGAACAACTGCAACAGTTGCTGTCCCTGCCCTCGGTCAGCAGCTCGACACCCGGCCACGACATGGGCAACCGTGCCGTGATCAACGCCCTGGCCGGCTGGCTGGAAACGGCCGGTTTCGCCGTGGAGATCATGCCGGTCACGCCCTGCGGCCACAAGGCCAACCTGATCGCCACCAAAGGCAGCGGGCCGGGCGGACTGGTGCTGGCCGGCCACACGGACACGGTGCCGTTTGACGAGGCCCTGTGGTCGGTCAACCCGCTGGCTCTGACGGAACAAGACAACCGACTTTATGGGCTGGGTGTCTGCGACATGAAAGGCTTTTTCCCGCTGGCGATTGCCGCTGCGCAACACTTTGTCGATCACACACCCACTGCGCCGCTGATTATTCTCGCGACCGCTGACGAAGAATCCTCCATGAACGGTGCGCGTGCGCTGCTCGAACACGGCAAGCCCCATGCGCGTTTTGCTGTGATCGGCGAGCCCACCGGCATGAGGCCGGTGCGCATGCACAAGGGTGTGATGCTGGAAAGCGTGCGCATCACCGGTCACTCCGGTCATTCCTCCAATCCTGCCTTTGGTGCCAGTGCGCTGGACGCCATGCATGCCGCGATGCACGAACTGATGGCACTGCGCAGCGACTGGCAATCGCGTTATCGCAACGCACAATTTGCTGTGGATATGCCCACCATGAATTTCGGTTATATCCACGGTGGCGACAATCCCAACCGCATCTGTGGCTGCTGTGAATTGCAGTTTGATGTACGCCCGTTGCCAGGTATGCGGATTGACACTTTGCAATCTGAAATCGATGCCTGTTTGCAGCGCGTGGATACCCTCGGCAACCGTCTCACGATAGAGCGCGTTCCCTTGATGCAGGCCATTCTCCCGTTTGAGGAGCCAGCCAGCAGCGATCTGGTGCGCACACTGGAAAAACTGACAGGCCACAGCGCCGAGTCCACTGCTTTTGGCACGGAAGCACCTTTTCTGCAGCAGCTTGGCATGCAAACGGTTATTTACGGGCCGGGTGATATTGCGCAAGCCCATCAGCCCGATGAATTTCTGTCGCTCGACCGCATCCAGCCAACCGTCGCTATACTGCAGGCCCTGATACAGCAATACTGCTACACCCCGACCTGAATTTTATTTTCTGCTTTTCGTGAGGAACGCCATGTTTAAAAAAACCAGCCGCGCACGCATCATCCTGTCCATTACCGCTATCTGCCTGGCTTTCCTGGCCGGCTGTACCGAAGAAACCAAAAACAAATTGTCACGCGATTTTGCCAATCTGGTCGGCAAGAACCTGAAAGTTTCCTATATCGATGGCGGCACGGTTGTAAAAAGCTGGACGGTAAAAGATGGCAAGATCACTTCCGGGAAGGATGATCACGGTCTGGCGCTTGGCTATTATTATTTCTGGAGTGTAGAAACCGGTTATGTGCAGTTACCGGTCGAGCGCACCGTGATCGAGGAAATCCGTTGAGCGACCATCACGAACCCACGCTGAATGAACGCGCACGTGAACTGCTCGCGCAGATATCCTCGCTGCAGGATGAGTTGCGCGACACGCTGACCGAACAGGAAGCGCGCGTACGCTACACCATCGAAGGCAAACGGATTGAATTCGAGCACGCGGTAAATGAAGCGCACCGGCGTCTCAAACTGGGTTTATGGCGCTGGTTACGCCTCAGTCGTCCACGCAATATCCTGGCCGCTCCGTTTATTTACGGCATGATTTTTCCGCTCGTCTTTTTCGATTTATCGCTTGCCCTGTATCAGGCCGTCTGTTTTCG
>DAOMGE010000012.1:0-64274 GCA_035430165.1 Pseudomonadales bacterium
AAGTATCGGATGCAGATAGGAAAATGGCGATTTCAGGACTGTTCCAGAAAAAACAGCAAGCGGTGCTGGGCTTGGATATCAGCTCAACTTCAGTGAAATTGCTGGAGTTAAGTAGAACCAGCTCCGGTTATAGAGTTGAGAGCTACGGTGTTCGCCCTCTGCCGTTGACTGCCGTCGTTGAGAAAAATATAGCAGAGCAGGATGCTGTGGCCGAAGCTATTCGTCGAGTAGTAGTGCAGTCGAAGACGAAGCTTAAGCACGCAGCGGTTGCAGTTGCTGGCTCGGCAGTAATAACAAAGATTATTGAGATGCCGGCAGGACTTGATGAGGATGCCCTTGATACCCAGATCAGGATGGAGGCTGACCAATATATACCTTATCCCATAGATGAGGTGGCTCTTGATTTTGAGGTGCTTGGCGCATCCGAGAATCGCGGCGATATGGTTGAGGTCTTGCTTGCTGCATGCAGGAGCGAGAATGTTGATTCAAGAAAAGAAGTTCTTGAAGCTGCTGAGCTGATTGCAAAAGTTGTAGATGTCGAAGCGTACGCAATGGAGAGGGCATTTATGTTGATACTGCCCCAGTTGGGTGGCGGTGAGGATTCGACAGTTGCTGTTGTTGATGTGGGCGCCAGTATGACGACGCTCAATGTCATTCATGGAGGGAAGATTATATACACTCGTGAACAGTTGTTCGGCGGTAAGCAATTAACAGAGGAAATACAGCGTCGCTACGGGTTGTCCAATGAGGAGGCCGGTTTGGCTAAAAAACAAGGGGGATTGCCGGATGATTATGAAGAAGAGGTTTTGAAGCCATTCAAGGATGCTGTTGTTCAACAAATTACACGGTCTCTTCAGTTCTTTTTCTCTTCAAGCGAATACAACGAGGTCGACTATATCGTGTTGGCCGGCGGTGTGGCATCCATGGATGGCCTGAGTGAGTTGGTGCAAGAAAAACTGGGGACGCCAGCCACGGTTGCAAATCCTTTTGCAAATATGTCTGTGGCATCTCGTATCAATGCTGTCGACTTGAGTAACGATGCGCCTGCACTGATGATTGCCACTGGGCTTGCTATGAGGAGTTTTGATTAATGGCAACAAAAATTAACCTGCTCCCGTGGCGCGCTGAGCTAAGGGAGCAGAAAAAAAGGGAATTCCTGGCTATTCTTGGTGGTTTTGCGGGGGTGGGTGTTCTCATTTTTGCAGTTTGGTACTTTACTCTGGAGAGCTTGATTAGCTATCAGTCGCTAAGAAATCAAAAACTTTCTTCTGAAATAGAGTTGCTTGATAAAAAGCTGGAAGAAATAAACCAGTTGAAAAAGCAGCGCGCAGAAATGGTAGAGAGGATGAAGGTTATTCAGGGTCTGCAAGGAACCAGGCCTCTGATTGTGCACGTGTTTGATGAGTTGGTGCATAAGCAGCCTGATGGGATATTCTTCACGAAAATTGAAAGAAAGGATAATCGTATTTTTATTGACGGAACGGCTGAGTCTAATAATCGGGTTTCTACATTAATGAGAAGTCTTAATGAATCGAAATGGTTTAAAAATCCTCTGTTAACAAAGGTTTTGGCAAATCCTGCATTGGGTGAGCAAGGTACGGATTTCAATTTGGCTATTGATATCGCGCCCCAATCAAAGGAAGAGGGTAAAAAATAATGTCGATGCAGGAGAAATTTGAAAAGTTACAGGGTCAGTTCAGTAATCTGGACTGGGAAAACGTTGGCGGATGGCCGTTGCCTGTAAAGGTTCTGGCCTGGATAGCGACTGCAGTTGCTGTGGTTGGAGCATCCTATCAGTTTGAGTTGAGCCAAAAACATTCAGAGCTCGATATGCAGGCACAGAAGGAGATTTCGCTAAGGGCGGAATTCGAGAAAAAAGTTCAGGACGCGGCAAACATAGATGCCTACAGGCAGCAAATGTCTGAAATGTCTAATTCTTTCAGTACGCTGTTGGCGCAGCTTCCAAAGGATACGGAAGTGCCTGGTCTGCTTGATGATATTACAAATAAAGGTCAGGAAAGTGGTTTGAACTTTCAGGCTATTGATCTTCAGCCAGAAAAGAAAGCTGAATTTTACATTGAGCTGCCAATCAACATTAAAGTTACTGGCGGCTACCATGACTTTGGTAATTTTGTCAGTGGTGTTGCCGGCCTGCCCCGTATTGTGACTTTGCACGACTTTTTGATACAAAACAAAGCGGATGCTCCCAAGGTTGCTGCGAAGGCAGGGAGTAATCCAGCTGATAATCATGCGCATAGTACTGAAGAGTTGAGTATGACAATCAGTGCAAAAACTTATCGATACAAAGGGGCTGATGATGGCGAAGATGGATCAAAAAAGGCCAAATCGTCTACCAAGCCAAGCGCAAATGACGCAGCTAAAAAGGGTTAACAGTATGATTAGAATGCCAGCACGTTTTTGCGTCTTGGTCGTACTGTCTGTACTCGGTGGTTGTGTGGGTGGAGATTTGTCGGATCTTGATGAATATATGCAGCAAGTTCGGCAGAAACCAGCGCCGCCAATTGAGCCTGTGCCTCCGTTTGAGCAGTATGAGGCCTTTTCATATGCCGCCGCCGGGTTGAGGAGTCCATTTGAGAAGCCGCAGGCAATTGTGATTATCGATTTGGCTGGTGGAAAATCAGGGTCTCCTGCTATCGTTAAACCGGACGAAACAAGACCTAAAGAGTTTTTGGAGCAGTTTAATTTAAGCTCGATAGTCATGGTTGGCAGTGTTGTCAAGGATGGAACCATATGGGGTCTGGTAGATGATGGAACGGGTAGTATCCATCGTGTGAGAGTCGGCGAGTATATGGGAAGGAATTATGGAAAAATTCAATATATAGATAACAGCCGTATCGATATAAAAGAAATTGTGCCAAATGGGCCGGATGGTTGGCTGGAGCGCCCTAAAACGCTGCAGCTACAAGAAGTGGCAGGAAAATAATACGGGCAGGGTGGACTGTTATGGCTTACCAGTCAAACGAAATTGGACAAAAACGGGGTGGTTTTGTGAAAAGTGCAATCAGATTGTTGATGATGGCGTTGCCGTTGCTTTTGCCTGTCTATGGCAATGCGAAAGAGGCGGTCAAGCTTGAAAATATTGCATTTTCGGCGCTACCCGGTGGACGCTTTGAGGTGCGGATGGATTTTGATTCCGTGCCGCCAGAGCCTCAGGGCTATACCATAGACAAACCTGCCAGGGTTGTACTGGATTTTGCAAATGTAGAAAGCGCATTGAAAGAGAAAAAGTTTCCGTTGTCATTCGGAAGTGCTAAGAGCGCAAATGTTCTTTCGGATGGAGGAAGGACAAGGCTTATTCTTAATATGGCTGCGCTTGAAGCGTATCAGACGCGGACTGATGGAAATACATTTGTTATGACGGTCGGAAGTAATGATGTCCGTGACGTGTCAAAGAGTGCGGCAAGTCTGTCTGAGCGCATTACTGCGAGCAAGTCTGTGGGCAGGAGTTCCATTGAGAATATCGATTTTCGACGTGATGAAAATGGAGAAGGCAAGATAATCATATCCATGACAGATTCTAATGCTGGCGTAAATGTAGAAGATGCAGGTGGGAAAATTGTCCTGAATTTCAACAATACCCAGCTTCCATTAAATTTGCGTCGCAAGCTGGATGTGACAGATTTTGCCACGCCAGTCGTCTCTGTCTCTTCAGATTATGACGGGTCAAATTCGGTGGTTTCTATAAGTGCCACCGGCAATTATGATTATATGGCGTATCAGGCGGACTCCCAATATGTGGTCAGCATCAAGCAACTTAGTGCAAAAGAACAGGACGACAAGAAGCAGAAATTCAACTATATCGGAGACAAGTTGTCGTTGAACTTTCAGGATATACCTGTGCGTTCTGTGTTGCAGTTGATTGCCGATTTCACGGAATTGAATCTGGTTGCTAGTGATACCGTCGATGGCAAAATCACTCTGCGCTTGGAAAATGTACCTTGGGATCAGGCGTTGGATCTGGTATTAAAAACAAAAGGGCTAGACAAGCGTCAGGTAGGAAATGTACTGATGGTTGCTCCTGCAGCAGAGATAGCCGCAAGGGAGAGAGAGCAATTGGAAACAGCCAAGCAACTGCAAGAACTGGCTCCGTTGCGTACAGAATTTGTTCAGGTTCTCTATGCTGATGCAGAAGAGATATTCAAGCTCTTTGGAAAAGATGCTGGTGCGGGCAAGGATAGTAATACCACCCAGGGAATTCTATCTTCCAGGGGGTCTGCGATTGTAGATAAGCGAACTAATTCCATTATCATCACGGAAACGGAAGAAAAAATTCAGAAATTTCGGGATCTGATTAAGAAAATCGATATTCCAGTACGTCAGGTTTCAATTGAGGCGAGAATTGTAAAGGCCAATACGGATTTCAGCCATGAGCTGGGTGTGCGGTGGGGCGTGACCAGTTTGCCAGGGAAAATTGGTCCTAAGGGATATGTGGCTGGTGGCATGAATGGTGTGCGTGAGGTTTATAACGGCAAGGATGTTACCTGGACTAATGACGCCGGTGGTCTAAGTGACTCAATGGTAGTCGACTTTGCTGCTACAGCTTCGAATGCGGGTAGTATTGCGCTTGGTTTCTTGAATGGTAGCGATAACTTGCTGGCGCTTGAGCTTTCGGCAATGGAGGGTGATGGCAGGGGTGAGGTTGTTTCCCAGCCGAAAGTTGTAACTGGTGATAAGCAAAAAGCGATTATTAAAAGCGGTCAGGAAATTGCTTATCAGGAGGCATCCAGCAGTGGAGCCACATCAACTTCATTTAAAGAGTTGGTTCTCAAGCTGGAAGTTACGCCGCAGATCACTCCTGACAACAAGGTAATGATGGATCTAAATGTGACGAAGGATGCTCTTAATCATTGGGAAGTGGTTGGAGTTTCTGGGAAAATCCCCGTTATTGATACTATGGGTCTGACTACCAATATCTTGGTAGACAATGGGCAGACTATAGTTCTTGGAGGAATATTTGAGACGTCGGATTCTACTTCAGTTAGTAAGCTGCCGTTTTTGGGTGATCTGCCTGTATTAGGCACGTTGTTTCGACATACATATAGAAGCGATTCCAAGTCAGAGCTTTTGATTTTCATTACGCCTCGTTTGTTACAGGATCCGTTGGCGAATAAGCATTGATAGATGTCTGAACATTTAAAGGAAGCGCGTAACAATGTTTATCTTGTCGGCCCAATGGGGGTCGGCAAGACTACGATAGGAAAGCTGCTGGCGGATGAGTTGAAACTTTCTTTCATTGATACTGATCGTGAAATTGAACGCAGAACTGGTGCAGATATTCCTTGGATTTTTGATGTGGAAGGAGAGCAAGGTTTTCGTTTGAGAGAAAGTCGGGTGCTAGCTGATCTGTCCGAAAGTGGCGGCCAAATTTTGGCCACTGGTGGAGGTATTGTGCTTGATCATGCCAACAGGGAAATCATAAAAAAAACAGGATGTTGTGTATATCTTACGGCAGATGTATCGCAACTGGTGTCACGGGTAGGGAAAGACAAGAAGAGGCCTTTGTTACAACAAGATAATCCGCGGTCTGTGCTGGAGAGAGTGCTTAAGACTCGCGACCCCTTATATCGTGAAGTGGCAACATGGGTGGTACAAACGGACACGCGGCCTCCACGACAAGTGGCTGGCGAGATTGTCAGGCTCATCCGGGCTGCCGCATAGTTCTTCATGCTGTGGTAAATTGTCTTCTGTTCTATTGCCGAGTTCGGTGAGCCTGTGCGAACACTAAATGTTGAATTAGGTGCCCGCAGTTATCCTGTGTATGTTGGTGCTGGTCTTTTGTCGAATTCTGGCATGCTGGATCGGCATGTGCGCGCGTCCCAAATCCTGGTAATCACTAATGAAACTGTTGCTCCACTGTATCTGGACAAGGTTTTTAAACTGTTTTCTGGCTATAGATGTGGCTATGAAATCCTGCCGGATGGTGAGCGTTATAAGAACCAGAAGAATCTTGACAGAATTTACGACAAGTTGATCAGAGACAACTATAGCCGCACTGCAACGTTGGTTGCTCTTGGTGGTGGTGTAATCGGTGATATGACGGGTTTTGCTGCTTCTTGTTACCAACGTGGAGTTTCCTTTATACAGCTGCCGACTACCTTGCTTGCGCAAGTGGATTCCTCTGTCGGGGGAAAGACAGGCATCAATCATCCTTTAGGTAAAAATATGATTGGCGCTTTCCATCAGCCGTCTTGTGTGCTGATTGACACGAATACATTGTTGACTCTTCCTGCAAGAGAGTTTGCAGCGGGCTTGGCTGAAATTATTAAATATGGATTGATTAATAACCGGCAGTTTTTTTTCTGGTTAGAGAAAAATATAACTCTGTTGCTGGATAGAAATTCAGATGCATTGATTTATGCAATCGAAACATCTTGTCGTGATAAGGCAGCTATTGTAGCTGCTGATGAGACTGAAACTGGTGTGCGCGCTTTATTAAATCTGGGTCATACTTTTGGTCATGCTATTGAATCATGGCAAGAGTATTCCGGTTTTTTGCATGGTGAGGCCGTTTCAGTTGGAATTGTCGTTGCTGCGGAATTGTCTTTCTTGTGCGGCAGTTTGACGGCTTTTGATGTCAGCAGGATCCGAAATTTATTGATGCTTTGTGGCTTGCCGACTTCTGTGCCTACTGGAATGACCAATCAGGACTTTATGGGGCTTATGCAGAGAGATAAAAAAGTCATGGACGGCTGTTTAAGATTGATTTTGTTGAATGCAATTGGTGATGCAGTGATTCGGAGTGATGTTTTTTCTGATCTTGTTTTTTCAGCAATTGATCGTTGCCGCCTTGACTGATGTTTTTGATACATTTCAGAGGCGTATATTATGGCTGAGTCTCTTGATGTTTCTCTGCATGGTACGCAGCGTGTAGAAATTATCGAGCGGCTTGTTCATATATGCCGTTACAGCCCTGGACTCGTGTTGTTGGATGGTGAGCCGGGTGTAAGTCCTGTGAAATTTTTAAGACACATGGCTGACTTGTTGCGTGACGAGTTGGATTTCGCTCTGATTAACTCTTCTTTGTCCGGCGTTGAGTTGATTTGCGATTCGCTTATTTCCCAGTGGCACGTCTATTGTTCTGATGATAATGATCAGACAAATATTCAGCGCATTCATCATTTCCTTGATGTTGGGAAAGATGCTGGCCGTATGGTTCTTGTTGTTGTGGAAAGAGCGGCAGCATTAGAAGAGGATGCTGCCAACTTTCTGATTGACCTGTTGGCCAGACATAGCCGATTGACGGTATTCTTTTCTGGTATTGTTGATTCTCGTGCGTTGCTGCGTCGCACATGGCAAGCGGAGGTCCCCGTTCATCGAATAGAGCTCCCTGAAGGATTGCCATTATCCAGAAGTTATTCCCAATCTACTGAACAGGGCTTGCCACCGATCGATAGCCAGTCCCGAACTGCAGGGGATGTGTTTTTGGGGAAATCTATACAAAACACCCAGCTGTCTCGTTCTGGTTACGGACAGGCCGATTTTATTAATGAAAAGGAATATTGTCTTTCCGATAACGAACTTGATAGTGGTTTGGCAGCATCTCGTCTGGATGGTGTTGACGAAAGGCGTGGCATTCCTCGTGTACAAAAAAGACCTGCTGATTTTGCCAGGACGCTTGAGCCTGCTCTCGGTGTCAGTATGCGGCTGTCTGACTTGCGCACTTGGGGCACTAGGACCTTTGCGGGATTTCATCGCGAGCGTTCGCGCCTTTCCATGCTGATGGTGTCAATCGGTGCGCTTGCTGTTTTATTACTGTTGGTGACGCTTTACTACCCTGATAAGGCGGAGCAGCCTCTGGGCGCAGTCGGTTCCTCCGTGATCAAGCAGTCACCTGCTTCTGGTTCTATTCCTGTTGTTTCTGATGCCGGGCCTGATGTCATTGGGTCATCTAATCCTGTTAATGCTGCTGGCAAGATTGTCGATAGCGTGCCTCCTGTTGTGGGTATTGCGGTGCCTGCCGCTGTAAATGTTTCATCCAGTCAGCCGCTGTCTGCAGGAGGTATCTACCAAGACAAGGTATTGGTTGAATCAAAAACAGCGCCTCCGACTATTGTTATGCCGGTCAAAGCGGCAAAGTCATCGCCAGATTCAGCTAAAAACCCCGCAGCCAAGGACAAACCGCACTCCAAAAAGTCAATGGCAGCAAGCCAGAAGATTTGGTATGACCACCCTGAAAGATTCACCGTGCAGTTGGCCGCTACGCGTAATGAGTCTGCAGTGAATGCCTTGGCGTTGCGACTTCCCAAAGACAATCCGCATTTTGTGTACCGTGCAAAAAAAGATGGTAAGCCTTGGTTTGTACTTGTATATGGCTCTTTTTCTTCCCATGAACAGGCCATACGGTCCAGGGAACGGCTATCTGCTTCGTTGAAAAAAGATGTCTCCCCCTGGGTTCGTAAACAAGGCGAAATTTTTGGTCGCTAACGCCTGGTTTTCTTTGGTTGGCTTCGTCCTGTGGGGGTGGCGGCCTCTGCTTGCGCGCGCCACGTCCTTCCCAAGTGGCTGATATTTCGGTTAAAATAGTCGGCTGACTGCGTTTCCCTTCGCACTAAACTCATCTGGCACTGGAGAAAGACTATGCGTGCGCATGGTTTGTACGACCCTTCGAATGAACATGATGCTTGTGGCATCGGTTTTGTGGCTCATATCAAGGGCCAAAAAAGTCATTCCATCGTTGAGCAGGGCTTGAAGATACTCGAGAATCTTGAGCACCGTGGTGCGGTTGGCGCTGACGAGCTGATGGGGGATGGCGCAGGGATACTGATTCAGATTCCCGATCAGTTTTATCGAGAAGAAATGGCCAGACAGGGTATTTCCTTGCCTGCTTTTGGAGAGTATGGCGTCGGCATGATTTTCCTGCCGAAGGAAAATGCTTCTCGTATCGCTTGTGAACAGGAAATTGAGCGTGCCGTCCGTGATGAGGGGCAGGTGGTCCTGGGTTGGCGTGATGTGCCAGTTGACGTCACTATGCCAATGTCACCGACTGTTCGCGAAAAAGAACCTGTCATTCGCCAGATATTCATCGGGCACGGGCAGGATGTACTGGTTACAGATGCACTGGAACGCAAGCTTTACGTTATCCGTAAGTCTTCTGGTCATGCCATCCAGGGATTAAACCTTATACATGGCAAAGAGTTTTTTGTGCCATCTATGTCGGCGCGAACGGTTGTTTACAAAGGCCTTTTGCTGGCAAATCAAGTTGGGGTTTACTACAAGGATCTTCAGGATCCCCGTTGTATTTCTGCGCTTGCGCTTGTGCACCAACGTTTTTCAACCAATACCTTTCCTGAATGGCCGCTGGCACATCCGTATCGAATGATTGCGCATAATGGTGAAATTAATACTGTTAAAGGCAATTTTAACTGGATGCGTGCGCGCGAAGGTGTAATGAAGTCTGCGCTGTTGGGGGATGATTTGCAAAAACTCTTTCCTCTGATTTACGAGGGACAATCGGATACCGCGTGTTTTGATAATGCACTGGAATTGCTGGTGATGGCAGGTTATCCAATTGCACAGGCGATGATGATGATGGTACCTGAAGCTTGGGAAAACCATTCATTGATGGATGAAAGTCGTCGCGCATTTTATGAGTATCATGCGGCAATGATGGAGCCGTGGGATGGTCCTGCTGCACTTGCTTTTACCGATGGTCGTTACATTGGAGGCACGCTGGATCGCAATGGTTTACGCCCTGCTCGCTTCATTGTTACAGATGATGATCTGGTGGTTATGGCCTCTGAATCGGGTGTGTTGCCAATTCCAGATTCAAAAATCACCCAGAAGTGGCGTCTGCAGCCTGGAAAAATGTTTTTGATTGATCTTGAAGCTGGTCGGATTATTGAAGACAAGGAACTCAAAGATACTTATGCAAATGCGAAACCATATAAAGCCTGGATCAATTCTGTTCGCGTAAAACTGGATGAGCTGAAAGGTGCTGAATTGGGGGTGCAATCTTATAGTGCGTCTCTGCTTGATAGGCAGCAGGCTTTTGGTTATACGCAAGAGGATATCAAGACTATTCTGACGCCGATGGCGCAAAACGGCGAAGAAGCAACCGGTTCGATGGGCAACGACTCGCCGCTGGCTGTCATGTCGAACAAGTTGAAGCCTTTGTACAGCTACTTCAAACAGCTGTTTGCACAAGTTACCAATCCGCCAATTGATCCGATCCGTGAAGCGATGGTTATGTCGCTGGTGTCATTCATTGGCCCTAAGCCTAATTTACTTGATACGAATAATATCAATCCGCCTTTGCGTCTTGAGGTGTCTCAGCCAGTGCTGGATTTTTCTGATATAGCTAGATTACGCAATATCAGTGCCTTGACCAGCGGCAATTTCAAGTCATTTGAATTGAATATCTGTTATCCGGCTGCATGGGGCAAAGAGGGCATTGAGGCTCGTCTTGCCTCGTTGTGTGCCAAGGCTGTTGATGCGGTTGAAGATGGCAACAATATATTGATTATTTCTGATCGCAAAATGGATGCTGAGAATGTTGCAATCCCTGCATTGTTGGCGACATCTGCGATCCATTTGCATTTAGTGCGAAAAGGTTTGCGTACTGCGACGGGTTTGGTGGTTGAAACTGGTTCGGCAAAAGAGGTTCATCACTTTGCACTATTGGGTGGATACGGCGCAGAAGCTGTGCATCCATATCTGGCCATGGAAACCCTGGCTTCTTTGGCTGGTGGTTTCTCCGGCAGTATTACGGCAGAAAAAGCTATTTATAACTTCAAGAAAGCTATTAACAAAGGCTTAATGAAAGTAATGTCGAAAATGGGAATTTCGACTTACATGTCGTATTGCGGTGCGCAGATTTTTGAGGCTATTGGTTTGAATCGCGCATTGATTGACAAATATTTTACTGGTACGCCCTCGAATGTTGAGGGTATCGGACTGTTTGAAGTGGCAGAAGAGGCGATTCGTTTGCATTCACAGGCTTTCAGTGCGGATCCTGTATTGGCAACGATGCTGGATGCTGGTGGTGAGTATGCATACCGTGTGCGTGGCGAAGAGCACATGTGGACACCAGATGCTATTGCCAAATTGCAGCATTCAACTAAATCGAATAGCTATAGTACCTATCAAGAGTATGCGCAGATCATCAATGATCAAAGCAAGCGTCATATGACATTGCGTGGTTTGTTCGAGTTCAGGATTGATCCATCAAAATCCATTTCGATTGAGGAGGTCGAGCCAGCCAAGGAAATCGTCAAGCGCTTTGCGACGGGCGCGATGTCACTCGGTTCTATTAGCAGTGAAGCGCACGCCACGCTGGCAGTCGCCATGAATCGTATTGGTGGTAAATCCAATACGGGTGAGGGTGGTGAAGATCCAAAGCGTTATCGTCAGGAACAGGCAGGTGTTGCTATCAAGGATGGCGACACGATTGCTTCAATCATAGGCAGCGATCGAATTGTTGCTGATATTCCATTGAAAGCAGGAGATTCACTGCGATCACGTATCAAACAAGTTGCAGCAGGTCGTTTCGGTGTGACTGCTGAGTATCTTAACTCTGCAGACCAGATCCAGATCAAGATGGCACAAGGTGCCAAACCGGGTGAAGGTGGTCAGCTGCCGGGTGGTAAGGTTTCCGAATATATTGCGCAGCTGCGTTTTTCTGTGCCTGGAGTAGGTTTGATTTCGCCGCCGCCGCATCACGATATATATTCCATCGAAGATCTGGCGCAACTTATTCATGATCTGAAAAACGCTAATTCCCGTGCTTCCATTTCTGTAAAACTGGTTGCAGAAGTCGGGGTCGGCACTATTGCGGCTGGTGTTGCCAAGGCGAAGTCCGACCATTTGGTTATCGCCGGACACGATGGCGGTACAGGTGCATCGCCCTTGTCATCAGTGAAGCATGCAGGTGCACCTTGGGAGCTCGGTATGGCCGAGACACAGCAAACTTTAGTTCTGAATGGTTTGCGAAGTCGTATTCGTGTGCAGGCAGATGGCCAGATGAAAACGGGTCGTGATGTCGTGATCGCTGCGATGCTGGGTGCTGATGAAGTGGGTTTTGCAACAGCACCCTTGGTAGTGGAAGGTTGCATTATGCTGCGTAAATGCCACCTGAATACTTGTTCTGTTGGTGTTGCAACTCAGGATCCTGTATTGCGGGCCAAGTTTTCCGGCAAACCAGAATACGTTGTGAATTATTTCTTTTTTGTTGCTGAAGAAGTACGCCAGATTATGGCTCAGCTGGGTGTTCGTAAGTTTGACGATCTTATTGGACGAACCGATTTGCTTGATAAATCAAAAGCTGTTTCTCACTGGAAAGCAAAGGGACTGGATTTCACTCGAATCTTTGCACAGCCAGATGTCGCGGCAAATACAGTCTGCTATCACGTTGAAAATCAGGATCATGGACTTGATAAGGCGCTCGATAATATTTTGATAGCAAAATCGCGTGATGCCATCGATAGCGGCAAGAAAGTATCTTTTTTATCGCCTGTCAAAAATCTTAATCGCACAGTGGGGACTATGCTGTCTGGCGAGGTTGCTAAAAAATATGGCCATGACGGTTTGCCCGATGACACTATACATATTGCGTTAAGCGGTACCGCCGGCCAGTCTTTTGCGGCGTTCCTTGCGCGAGGCATTACACTGGATTTGGTTGGTGAGGCTAATGACTATGTTGGTAAAGGCTTGTCTGGTGGTCGGGTTATTGTGCATCCAAGCAAGGATTTCCGCGGTGTCGCCTCCGAGAACATGATTGTAGGTAATACGGTTTTGTACGGTGCTATCGCCGGCGAAGCTTTTTTCAGTGGTGTAGCTGGAGAACGTTTTGCTGTAAGAAATTCCGGAGCTGCTACCGTTGTGGAAGGAACGGGAGACCATGGTTGTGAATATATGACGGGTGGAACCGTGGTCGTATTAGGAGAAACTGGTAGAAACTTTGCGGCGGGAATGTCGGGTGGTATAGCCTATGTCTATGACGCCAAGGGCGACTTCGCGAGGAAATGCAACATGGAAATGGTAGTGTTGGAACCGGTGCTTGCTGGAGCCGAACAGGAAAAGTCCATGGATCGTGCAGTCTGGCACAGCCCTCAACGCGGTGGTGAAGCCCAGACTGATGAGGAGATTTTGCGTGGGCTGGTTGAACGACACGCACACTATACTGGCAGCGAGCGCGCCAAGCAGTTATTGGCAGATTGGGAGAATAGTCGTAGTAAATTTGTAAAAGTTTTCCCTGGCGAGTATAGGCGTGCACTGGGTGAATTGAGTGCGGCGCGCGCTGCGGCAAATCAGCATGCGAAATTGTCAGCGTAAATTTTTTCTTCCCGCATATCGGGAAGAGCACCAGTTAAGGTAGGGGTTTATTATGGGTAAAGTTACCGGCTTCATGGAATACGAGCGTCAGAAAGACGCCTATCTGGATGTTGCATCACGCATCAAAAACTACAGTGAATTTGTTATTCCAATGGCGAATGAAACGGCGACGATTCAGGCGGCGCGTTGCATGGATTGTGGTACGCCTTTTTGTACGTCAGGCTGCCCGATTAACAATATCATTCCGGATTGGAATGATCTGGTGTACAAAGGTAACTATCAACAGGCACTGGAAGTATTGCATTCCACGAATAATTTTCCAGAGTTTACTGGTCGTATTTGTCCTGCACCGTGTGAGGCAGCCTGTACGCTTAATGTAAATCGTGATGCAGTCGGCATAAAGTCAATTGAATTATTTACTGTCACGAAAGGTTGGGAGAATGGCTGGATTGTGCCCCAGCCTGCGCTAGAAAAAACCGGAAAGAAAATAGCTGTAGTTGGTTCTGGTCCGGCTGGTTTGGCTGCAGCACAACAGTTGGCAAGAGTTGGTCATGACGTTACTGTATTTGAAAAAAATGATCGTGTTGGCGGTTTGATGCGTTACGGTATTCCCGGCTTCAAGATGGAGAAGTCTGTAATTGATCGCCGTATTGAACAAATGAAAGCTGAAGGCGTAGTGTTTCGTACGGGGGTGTTTATTGGTAAGGACTTTCCTGCAAATGTAACCAATTGGTCAAAGGAAAAAATTTCGCCGGAACAGTTACAGAAAGAATTTGATGCAATCATCATGTCCGGTGGTGCGGAGATGCCTCGTGATTTACCTGTGCCTGGTCGTGAATTAAAGGGTATTCATTTTGCGATGGAGTTTTTGCCTTTGCAGAATAAGGTTGATGCAGGCGACAAGCTGACTGACCAGATTGTGGCGACTGGTAAGCATGTCGTGGTCATTGGTGGTGGAGACACCGGTTCTGATTGTGTGGGTACTTCCAATCGTCACGGTGCTTTGAATGTCACCCAGTTTGAGGTTATGCCAAAACCACCAGAACAGGAAAATAAACCGCTGGTTTGGCCATATTGGCCATTAAAATTGCGCACATCCAGTTCTCATGATGAAGGCTGTGAGCGCGACTGGTCGGTTTCTACCAAACGATTTGAGGGCAAGAATGGTAAGGTTGAAAAATTGATTGCCTGTCGTGTGGAATTCAAGGAAGGAAAGCTGGAAGAAGTGCCAGATTCGGAATTTGAAGTGAAGGCTGATCTTGTGCTGCTGGCAATGGGTTTTGTTTCTCCAGTCAGTGGTGTATTGGATGCGTTTGGTGTGACAAAAGATGCTCGTGGTAATGCTTGCGCAACAACTGAAGGCGATGGTTGCTACAAGACTTCGGTAGACAAGGTATTTGCGGCTGGTGATATGCGTCGCGGCCAGTCACTCGTAGTGTGGGCCATACGTGAAGGTCGTCAATGTGCCCGTGCAGTAGATGAATTCTTGATGGGTACATCGGTGCTGCCGCGCTAAAGCGTGAGTCAGAAAAAACAAGGGCCGCTGTTTGCGGCCCTTGTTTTTTGGAACATGTTTTATTGAACAAATGATGGGGAAGCCACTGGATTACTGACTATGACTGAACTGAAAAATGATCGCTTCCTGCGGGCGCTGATGCGTGAGCCTGTCGATATGACACCTGTCTGGATGATGAGACAGGCTGGAAGATATTTGCCGGAATATCGTGCTACACGGACAAGAGCCGGGAATTTCATGGGTCTGTGTATGAATCCGGAACTGGCCTGTGAAGTGACGTTGCAGCCCTTGCGACGTTATCCACTTGATGCTGCAATTTTGTTCTCTGATATTCTCACTATTCCGGATGCTATGGGACTTGGTCTGTACTTCGAGGAGGGTGAAGGGCCTCGCTTTCGCAAGTGTGTACGAACAGAGTCTGACATTCAGTCGCTTTCTGTTATTGATCCTCTCAGGGATCTTCCTTACGTAATTGATGCGGTTTCATTGATTCGGAGGGAGCTTAACGGTGATGTGCCGCTGATAGGTTTTTCCGGCAGTCCATGGACACTGGCAACTTATATGATCGAAGGTGGTTCCAGTAAGGATTTTCGTCGCGCCAA
This sequence comes from Pseudomonadales bacterium, assembly GCA_035430165.1. Taxonomy (GTDB): domain Bacteria; phylum Pseudomonadota; class Gammaproteobacteria; order Pseudomonadales; family UBA7239; genus UBA7239. Next base: position 15,409 of record DAOMGE010000012.1, read on the forward strand.
AACTATGCTCTATGAGCAGCCGCAGCTCATGCATAACTTATTGTCTGTGCTGGCTGAATCGGTTGCGGTTTACTTGAATGCACAGATAGACGCCGGTGCGCAGGCAGTGCAAATTTTTGATACCTGGGGCGGAGCATTGAGCCACGTTGCCTATCAAGAGTTTTCATTGGCTTACATGAACCAGATTATTAAGCGGTTACGGCGCGAACATGAAGGTCGTCGCGTGCCTGTTATCCTGTTCACCAAAGGAGGCGGGCAGTGGCTGGAAGCTATGGCTGACAGCAATTGTGATGCGCTGGGGCTGGATTGGACGACCGATATAGGTTTGGCAAGGCAAAGTGTGGGTGCGCGTGTGTCTCTGCAGGGCAATATGGATCCCGCTGTATTGCATGCTTCTCCGGCGGCTATAAGGGCCGAAGTAAAGCGAATTCTGGACTGCTTTGGCCCCTATCCGGGACATATTTTCAATCTTGGCCACGGAATTACCCCTGAAGTGGATCCGGAAAATGCCCGTGTCTTTATCGAAGCTGTGCACGAGATGTCTGTGCGCTAGGATTTCATCAGGATCCTTGTGTCTTTTGCGTCATATTGTCTAGGCAGTTTGTTAAAAACACGTTAAATTTGACCCATTGGCGGTTAGTTTATGCCGACGCTAAGTGTGTTTCCAAGGGAGTATTTGTGGCAGGTATCAAGCAAGTCAAAGTGGATATCAATGACCTGATTATTGGCATGTATGTATCTGCCCTTGATCGGCCTTGGTCACAGACGCCTTTTCCCTTGCAGGGGTTTTTCATCCGTCAGTCGGATGATATTGACCAGCTGCGTCTTTACTGCAAGTACGTTTTCATTGATGTGCAACGCGGCAAGCAGCCTGTTGCGGTTAAGCATGCAACAATAGACAAAAAGGGTGGTTCATCTCCAGATTTGCGGCAGCGACAGCAGATTTCTGCAGCACCTCTTAAATTGAGGCACAATTTTTACAGTGAACCGGTGCCACTACGCAAGGAAAATACGACGGCAGAAAAGCTGCATGTAGACATGAAGACCAATGTCAGTGAGTTTATGTCTGGCATTAAAAGTGGCGGCATGGTCGAAATGAAAAAGACCAGTCAGCTGGCAAGTCAGGTTGTGGATTCGGTAGTGCGTAACCCGGATGCCTTTTCCTGGTTGTCGCGTATACGTGACAAAGATGAGTTTACCTACAGTCACATTGTACGATCCGCAGTTTGGGCTGGTGTATTCGGTAGACATATAGGACTGGATAAAAAGGATATGAATATGCTGGTTTCCGGCGTACTCCTCAAGGACGTGGGCAAAGTTAAATTGTCTGCGGAATTACTTGCGCTCACCCAAGAAGAAAGAACGCCTGAACAGGAGGAAGAGTATCGTAAGTTTGTCGACTATGGTGTGGAAACCCTCAAAGATACGGCTGGAGTTCCGGCAGAGGTTATGCATATCGTGCGTAACCATTGTGAGCGTTTTGATGGTTCCGGTTATCCCAATGGCTTGATCGGTGACAAGATTCCGTTTTTGGCCAAAGTGGCAGGCATCGTTACCGTTTACGATGAGGTCACTAATCCGCGACAAAGTAAATATCCTCTGGCTCCTTCAAAAGCCATGGCAAAACTGTACGACATGCGTAACATCGAATTTCAGGAGGAGCTGGTCGTCCAATTTATTCAGGCGTTGGGTATTTATCCAACTGGTACACTGGTAGAGCTGAATAATGGCGAAGTGGCTGTTGTGGTGGAGCAAACTTTCGCCAGGCGATTGAAGCCAAAAGTGGCTGTAGTTATTGATGCCAGTGGCACTAAACTCAAAGAACCGAGGATCATTGATCTTTTTGATGATTTTTCCGAGAAATTGAGAAAGGCAGAAAAAAGAGGTCAACCGGCGAACAGCATCAAACCGGTTGAAATTGCCAAAGATCTTGAGCCTGGTAGTTACGATATTGATATTGCTGCGGTGAGGGATAGTTATCTTAAAGAAAGTTGGAACTGGCGAAATTTGCTCACGGGTTTGACTACTAAAATCTGAAAAAGGGAAGGGATCTGTGTCGATCCCTTCCCTGTCGTTCTTGCATGCGACGCGATGCCGTTCGGGTTATTCCTCGTTAAATACAAAATCCATTTTGTCGCTGGGAGCTTGTACATATTGCCCCTGTATGAAATGCGCGCCTGATTGCCAGAGTGTTGCCAGTACAGTGGCGTTTTCCACCTGCGGGACTATCGACTGTTTGTAATTGTCGTTGATTTCCTTAAGAAGGTTTTTCAGCGTATCCGGACTTTCATTTTTGTGCTGGATGTCGGAAGTGAAGGAGCCATCAACCTTTACCATATCTACGTCAAAGTGGCTCAGGGTCTTGAAGGGGTTAAGTGAGCAACCGAAGTGGTTGATGCAGCAGCGCACACCGATCTCATGCATCGCATCGCAGAAATTTTTGGTTTGGGTCAGGTAGTTTGATGCATCGGTCTCGTCAAATTGGAGAATCAATGCGCTGGCAGGTAAGTTTGCAGTTGTCAATGCAACAGATAACCATCCAGCGAGGCTGTCATCACGCAACGATGCCGCACTGATATTGATAAACATATTAGTGCTACTTCCGTCGCTGCGGCGCGCCGCCAGGGATTTAGCTGCATTGATCAGTGTCCAGCGATCGAGCTTCTTGCCAAGGGTTTCATTAGTGGCAAGAGCACGGAAAATTTCGTCATACGCCAGTGTGGTGCCACTGTCATCGGGTAGCATTTTCAGGAGTACTTCATAGTGCTCGTCAGCTTCGCCGCGCAAGCTGATAATCGGTTGGTAGGTCAGCTGGAAGCCTTCCTTGCTGATCGCGCGTTCGATAATTTCAGTAACAATAGTGTTGTTTTCTGTGTTTGCATCGCTCAGTTTGGGTAGGTAATACTTGGCGCCATTACCAACTCCGTTCTTGCCGGCTTTCCGAATTTCTTCACAGGCAGAGTGGGCACGCTCGAATACCTGGTCTTGTGTTGTTACTTTTTCGGTGATGGGGCAAATGCCGATGGTGACAGTAATCTGGGTGGTTTTTGCTCCGGCTTTGTAAATATGGTCTGCAACCTGTTTGCATATGTCCTTGGCGTGCCTGGTTTGCTGTTCTTCATCAGTGCCATTAGTAAGTAATGCAAACTCATCGTCAGCTATTCGTCCTAATGTCCCGTCATTGCCAACCAGTGTTTTCAAATGCGCGGCAATATCTGTTATGGCTGCATCGCGACCCGAGATGCCAAGTGAAGATCGCATCTCAGGATCATAAAGGTCAATACTGATGATGTGTAAAGAACGGTATTTATCATGTTCCGCAGCATCGCGGATAGCGCCAGCTAGTGCATTGGACATGTAAACACGATTGTATACACCCGTCAGTGCGTCAAGATTGTTTGCTTTCTTGATTTCGGCGGCGACCTCTCCGGTGTGCGCTTCATATTTTCCAGCAACCAACAGTTGTACGCAGGGGTCATTTTCATAAATTGCATGTGTTACAGCGATATCTATTTCAAATTCACTTTTGTCGCTGCGGGTGCCTTTGATACTTAATTCTTTTTCGCCATCTTCACTGAGTTTGAAAGCCTTCATGAAGTTTTTGTAGTTGTCCTGGTCGGATTTGGCGATGATGTCAATAACAGGCATGGTAATTATGTCGTCTGTTTCCTTGTAGCCAAAGCGTTCGGCAAAACTCTGGTTTGCGTACAGGAACATGCCATCTTCTACATAAGCAATTGCATCTCTGGAGCTGTCCAGCAATTGTTGGCAGCGTCTTTCAGATTCCTTCAGTTTGCGGTCTGCTTTCCTGCGCTCACGACGTTCCTGAAGGTTGGCGAGTTCGCGTGTCATTGTCATCAGCAAGTGTTGGTCGTCGTCAAGTATAACTACATCACGCGCGCCAGCCTTGAGGCCGTCAATCAGTGCGATATTGAATTCGTCGATGTCTGCTTCAGTCAGGAAAATGACAGGAATATCCTTGTCCAGTTTCTTGATGGTACGCAACGCCAATTTGGGATCACAGGACTTTGCAGTATCTACAGCGAGTAATAAATCCCAGGCCTGATCACCCAGTAATTTTTCCAGGCCTTCAATGCTGGGTACGTGCTGCGCCCTCGAATTGCGTCCGGAGTTACGCAGCATGCTTAACAGACGCTCAACTTCGTTGGCGTCATCGTTGATAATGAGAAGGCGTATGGTTTCAGACTGACTCATGATTGCGAATACATCCAGACGTACTGCCGCGTTAGGGCCGGCTGATGATAATACCGGAGTTATGAAGCAAAGGAAAAGACGGACTTGTGGTTCTTATGCCAGCAATGTCTTGCAATCCCGGCCCGGTAACTCCCTGACCAGCCGGGGCACCAGAAATCCCGGAAGCCTTGCCTGCAGTTGCCGATGGATCTGCCGGGCTTTCTCGTCAGGTAGTGCAAAGTGGTGACTGCCCCGTACAGCGTCCAGCGCATGAAGGTAATAGGGTAAGCAGCCGAAATCAAACAGGCGTTCACTGAGCAGTGCCAGTGTGTCAGCACTGTCATTGATACCTGACAGCAGTACAGACTGGTTGAGCACGGTTATGCCAGTTTGGCACAGGGTTGCGATGGTTCGGCCGACGTTGTCATCTATTTCATCAGGATGGTTGCTGTGGAGCACCACGATCGTTTGCAGGCGGGATTGTGTCATCCAGCCGGTGCAAGCCTGTGTAATACGCTGGGGGATAACAATGGGTAGCCTGGTGTGGATGCGCAAGCGTTTCACGTGGGGGATGGAGGCGATCTGTTCTGTTAGCCATGCCAGTTGGCGGTCGGGCAGGCTCAAGGGATCGCCCCCGGACAGAATGACTTCATTGATGTTGTCATGTTGGCGTATATAGTCCAATGGCTGCTGCCAGTCCTGTCGGCTGTTGCGATTGCTTTCGTAGGGGAATTCGCGCCGGAAACAGTACCGGCAATGGATGGCGCAAAGGCTGGTGGTAATCAGCAGGGCGCGCGAGGAATACTTATGTACAAGACCGGGAACAGGATTGAATTGGCGTTCATCCAGGGGGTCACTGACAAAGCCAGGCCATTCATGCAGTTCACTGGCTTGTGGCAGTACTTGCAGCAGTAAAGGATCACGGGCATTGCCTGGCTTGATGCGGGACAGATAAGGCTCTGGAACTTTGAGGGGGAATGCCCTGCATGCGTCGGCAATAGCCGATTCGTCATCATTCGACAGGGACAGGCGGCGGCAAAGTTCATGTGGATCAGTAATTGCATCCTGCAAAATGGATTGCCAGGAAGGAGAGCTTGCTATCAATTCCTGACAAGCTACTGGAGAAACGGGTATCATTGCGCCTCTTTTTTGGGTCGGTTATTTACAGCGAGGGTGTTATGGCCAGCTATTCTACCAGTGAATTCAAGGGCGGACTCAAAGTGATGCTGGACGGCGATCCGTGCAATATCCTTGAAAATGAGCACGTCAAACCCGGCAAGGGCCAGGCTTTCAACCGCGTGAAGTTGAAGAACCTTAAAACCGGTCGTGTTCTGGAAAAGACCTTCAAGTCTGGTGATACGCTCGAAGGTGCCGATGTTGTTGATTGTGATATGCAATATCTGTACTGCGATGGCGAATACTGGCACTTCATGGAGCCGCAGTCTTTTGAACAGCATCAGGCTGACAAGAATACGGTAGGTGATGCGGCGTTGTGGATGAAAGAGCAGGACACCTGCATTGTAACGTTGTACAACGGTTCGCCGCTGGCGGTGACGCCCCCCAATCACGTCGTGATGGAAGTGGTGGAAACGGATCCGGGTTTGCGTGGTGATACGGCAACCGGCGGTACCAAGCCGGCGAAGCTGGCGACAGGTGCTGTGGTAAAAGTACCTTTGTTCATGAATGTGGGCGATATCATAAAAATTGATACGCGCACAGGCGAATACTTGGGTCGAGCCAAAGAATGATTGAAATTGTGACTATGAATACACGTTCAACAAAAGCTGTGACGAAACGACTGTGGCAACGCTGGCGGTCGCGGTTTTTTTGTGCATGATATTCGCATGATGTCACGCAAAAAAGGCCGCTTTCAGCGGCCTTTTTTGTTGGTTGTTTTCCTGAAGTCCTGAAGACAACAACCGAAAGTCCGCAACGGTAAAAAGCACTTTCGGAAAGGAAAATGACATGAAATTTTATCAGCCATTTAATGGCAAAAAAATCTTGGAAATCGCTACAGGCTTTATGAAGTCAGGTATGTTTCTGGTTGCTGCTTCTGCCCTGCTGTTTGCCTGCAAGGGTACAATTATCAAATTCATCTACAGTCAGGGTGCTACGGTTTCGGATGTCATGATGTTGCGCATGGCATTCTGTTTGCCTGTTTATAGCTGGGTTATGACAAGCAGGTTGTTGCGCGAACATCATGCACTGGCAGTCTCGCAAATTACGGGTGCATCGGCTGTCGGTATTGCCGGATATTATATTGCCAGCTACCTGGACTTAGTGGGGCTGCAATTTGTCAGTGCGGGCCTGGAGCGGATTATTCTCTATACCTATCCGGTATTTGTAGTCATCCTGTCGGCAGTTTTTCTTGGCAGGAAAATTTCAGCGCCTTTGTGTCTCTGTATTGCTGTGATCTATGCCGGGTTGCTGTTGGTATTCTACGCAGATATTCATTTGCAGCCTGCAGTGTCATTGGTCACGACAGGGCGAGGTGCCGCCTGTGTGTTGTTGAGTGCTGTCGCATTTGCTGTGTATGTGATTGGTAGCGATCACTACATGCAGGTGTTTTCCAGTGGATTGTTTACGGCGATTGCCATGATGGCAGCGACAGTTGTCATGTTGTTGCAATACCTCTTTACGGGTTCATCGACACATTTGCTGGACTTGTCACCATCTGTGTACATGGCCTGCGGCGTTACCGCACTGTTATTCACAGTGTTGCCTTCTTTCATGATGTCGGCAGGCGTGCGCGCCATCGGTTCGGCTAAAGCAGGCGCAGTCGGTATGATCGGGCCTGTGGCCACGGTATTGATTGCGGGGACAGTGCTGGGTGAGTCTGTCAGCTTGTTACAAATTGGCGGGCTGGCTGTCGTGATGCTTGGCGTGCATCGCCTGCACAGGCTGTAAATTGTGGCAAAATGCGACCGTTACTTTATTGATGCGGAGTCTGGGGGTTTGTGTATGTTTGATCACGATCTGTTCGAGCGTTGCGCCGAACATATCATTGCAGCCAGCCATGACATATACAGCCGTGGCTGGTCGCCAGCTACGTCGAGTAATTACTCCGTTCGCATCAATGAACACTGCTGTGCAATTACCGTTTCGGGCAAACACAAGGGTGAGCTTGGCTTGCGTGATGTGATGGCTGTGGATTTGCATGGCAATCCCCTCATGGATAAAAAACCATCGGCAGAAACCTTGTTGCATACCCGGTTATATGCGCGTGAACCTGCGGTAGGTGCTGTGCTTCATACGCATTCTTTACGTGCGACGGTATTGACCATGGAATTGGCTGCGATGGATACGCTGGTACTACGCGGTTATGAATTGTTGAAGGCCTTCAATGGTGTGACCACACATGACACAGAAGTGAGAATTCCTGTATTTGATAACACGCAGGATATTGCAAAGTTGTCGCAAGATGTCGAGGAGCGCATGCGGCGTGAAGGTACCGGTATTGCCTATCTTATTCGTGGTCATGGGCTTTATACCTGGGCAGAAGATCTGGCGGCGTGTATGCGTCATCTTGAAGCGCTGGAATTTCTGCTTGATTGTGAATGGCAGCGTTACAGTGTGCATGGCAAAAAAATTTGAGCTTGATTGTGTGTTTAAGGCGTCGAGGTGAATGCGTGTGAGTTACCTGAAAATATTTCCGGAAAAAATGCCTGACCAGATTCTGGAACATAGTGGAACACCTGAAAAAATTGCAGCGCTGCTGACGGAAATCGGTGTGCGCTTTGAGCAATGGCAACCCGCAGCGTCGATCAAGGCAGGTGATGAACCGTCTGTAGTGCTGGATGCTTATCGTTCAGATGTCAGTCGTATCGTTTCGCAAGAAGGTTTTGTGACAGTCGATGTCATCAGTCTCGATTCAAGCAATCCAAACAAGGACACACTGCGCCAGAAGTTTCTCAGTGAACATATACATACTGAAGATGAAGTCCGTTTTTTTGTCGAGGGGCAAGGGCTGTTTTATTTGCATGTTGCCGACAAGGTTTATAGTGTCCTGTGTGTTAAAGGTGACCTGCTCAGTGTGCCAGCAAACACGCCGCACTGGTTTGATCTGGGTCCTGAACCTGAGTTGGTGGCTATCCGTTTTTTTAATAATCCCGATGGCTGGATTGCACATTACACAGGTAATGACATCGCAGAAAGCTTCCCGAAACTGGATGGCTGAAAGGTAATTATGATCAAGGCAATCCTTACGGATATCGAAGGTACCACCAGTTCTATTTCGTTTGTGCGTGATGTGTTATTTCCATACGCAGCGCAGCATTTGCCCATGTTTGTCCGGGCCAATGCCCATCTTGGGCAGGTGAGGGAACAGTTGTCTGACGCTGCAAGGCTTGCGGGAGTGGCTGAAGATGATTTCGAGGCAATTATCTCTGCTTTACGGCAGTGGATTGCTGAAGACCGGAAGATTACACCGTTGAAAGCCCTGCAAGGCATGCTGTGGGAACACGGTTATCGCAATGGCGATTATCGTGCACATATTTACGCTGATGCTTTTGAAAATTTGAAAAAGTGGCATGCGGAAGGGCTGAAACTGTATGTTTATTCTTCCGGCTCTATACAGGCGCAGAAACTTTTCTTCGGTTTCAGTGAATTTGGCGATATTTCCGGCTTGTTTTCCGGCTATTTTGATACAACCAGTGGTCCTAAACAGTCAGTGGATTCGTATCGGAAAATTGTCGAGGATATAGGGTTGCCATCCGGGGAGGTCCTGTTTTTATCGGATATTGCGGCAGAGCTGGATGCGGCAAGGGCAGCCGGCTTGCAAACCTGCTGGCTGGTGCGGCCTGCGGATACCACGGCAGATCAGGAATCGATGCGGCGGTCCCTGCATGCCGTGGCAACTGATTTTTCACAAATCACACTAGTGACCGTACCCTGAAATATAATCCTGCACTAGAACCTTTTCAGTTGCTCAATCACGTCAGCAGGCAGTTCGATAAACGGACAGTCTCTCTGTGCATCTTCCTGTGTTTTTTTGCCGTTATCTTGCAGGAATTCATTGGTCATTCGGTTCTGGATGCGTGTTATCTGGTCGCTATATTGGCCTGTGTTCATTTGCCAGATAGCCAGCAATCGTTTCCCGCTGAATAGCGATTCACTCTGTGTTATCAGGCGAATTTTTTCATAAAAGTCTGCAGTATCTTCATCTGCCACCAGATTGTTACCTTGCTTGATGCTACTGCAGTAACCGGCAGGCAGTAGACGCATGAAATGTCCTGGCCGCCAGTTTTGCTGCTGCGGGTTGCGTGGCATGCGTGCGAGCAATGGGTCGGTGATGCCGAGCATGTCGACAACAATATCCTGGTTGCCAAGACAGAAACCTCGAAAACCTACAGTATAGGCTGCGGTCACATGGAGTCCCTGTTTTTTCTGTTCAATACTGTCCTGGCACCAGCCGTGATCGACGAGCAGTTCATTGTCGCGATGTAAATATTTCCAGAGTGAAGTAAACCAGAAATAAAAAGACCGTTCCTGTGTGATGCCATCGGCAGTGTCCGGGATCCTGAAAGGCTGTGTGCCCCAGTTGAATGGCGTGATAACTGGTGGTGGCCAGAACAGCTTGAGGCTGATTGTGGCTGCAAAAATCATCAGAAAGCTTGAAATGCCGGTGCGGGTAATAAATTGGCTACCGGATAGTGTGGCGGGTTGATACAGCAATATGATGACGGCAAGTAGATAATCCCAGGAGAAAAACCGGCCTCGCATAAAATCTCCGCCAATCCAGTAAACGTAAACCAGATGCAACAAGATGCCAAGTGCAATAAAACGTACAGACAAGTTGCTTGCCAGACAGCCAGCCAGAATGCCGACAGGTAGCAAAAATAAACTTGGAAAATCACGCAGGATAGAGGTCTGGAAATAGAGGTAACCTCGTTCCAGCAACAGTGTTCTTGGAATGGTGGTGCCCAGTTTGGCGTAGGCGGTGTTGGGAAAAGGAAAGCCGTAATAGATGAGGGAAAATATGGTCCAGCAAAACAGTGGTAGCAAGAGCAAGGTGACGGGGATTGCCATCCTGCGTGAAACCGGTTTTGATTGATAGAAACTATGTGTCAGCAGTGGCGTCACGAACAGGGATAGATCGTGCCGGGTGACCAGTAACAAGCCGCTTGCGGTGCAGATGCGTACGAGTGTTGTTTCCGTGGGCGACTTGTCGATATTCAGGTAAAAGCGCACGACGAAAGACAGGAGGCAATAAGCGAGCGGGTTCTCGAGACCGGATGTGGTGAAATCGAAATAGGCCTGCGAAAAAACCAGCATCACAATGGCAAGAAGCCATTTCCATGCATTGCCAAGGATTTTGTGCAGATTCCACAACAGTAAAATATTACAGGCTGCACTGAGCAGGATACTGTTCAGGTAGTGATTGCGTGAAAACAACCCGCCACATGCCAGCAACCAGTACCACAGTGGACAGGTAAAAACCTGTACACGCTCATGTGGATTCCAGCGGGGGCCATTGCCGTCCAGCAGTTGATCCAGGCTGCGGAACAGGATATACGCGTCATCACCAACCCACGCGTTTTTGAAAAACACGAATGCGTAGAGCAGGAAGCCGAGCAGGTAGAGGAAGAGCTGTGGTCGTTTCACGGGATTTTCCAGCAGATGCCGGAGATGATGCAGTAGCAATGCAGTGCTGTAAACTGTGTCACGATTCGATTTCCGGTAAATCCTGTCCATGCATGATCTGGTAGAGCAGTTGCTGCAACAGCAAAACGAATGCACGTTAAGTTGGGTCAAATCGGATAACAGTCCGGCGGCAACGATAGTCAGTTTTGTATGGGCCGAACAATCGCTCTGGATGACGGCCCTGGTGGATTCGCCGCGTGTGCGTGCGTTGTTGCGCAGGCCACGTGCTGTTGTGACAGTCAGCGGTAAAGGTACGATGCTGGGCGAGAGTCGCTGTGTGTCGATCCAGGGACGTTGTGTGGTACGACATGAGCAGGAAATCCGTGACTGGTTTTTCCCGGCGTTTGCCGCTGCAGTACTACCCGCCAGTCCCAAAGGTCAGCTGATGATGACCGGGGCGATGCAATCACCGGAGAATCTGGTGTTGCAGTTTTGGCCTGACAGATACATTCCCTTCGACAATCATGCCTTGATGCGAGCCGCAAATCGTCTCTAGAAGGAATTATCCAATCCACACAGTTTTTTCTTGACCGCTTGGGGGGCGCTTTATAAGATACGCGGCCTCGAAAGAGTCCGTTCCGACTTAGCTCAGCGGTAGAGCAGTTGACTGTTAATCAATTGGTCGGTGGTTCGATCCCACCAGTCGGAGCCATTATTCACAGGGCACTTGTTTCCCGCTTAGGGTATTTTTGGCAAGTGTCCTTTTTTTACCCTGGCAAGGTAGCTCAGCAGGTTAGAGCACAACACTCATAATGTTGGGGTCCCCAGTTCGATTCTGGGTCTTGCTACCAATTCAGTCCTGGTCTCCTCTTGATCCGATCTACTGTTGTTCGCAGGCTTCCCCGACCGGGAGGCCTGCCAGTGCTTCCCGGGGTCCACCAAACACGCGCCAGTTGACGAACGGGACGTTACCGCTAGGATGCGCATCTGTGTCCGGCAAGGGGTTAGCAACAATGGAGAGTCCGGTTTGAAGTTTCGGCAAGTCTTCACAGTATTGCCTTTGTTGGCTGTTGCTGCCGCCTTGTATCTTGCTCACCACGAGATGAGGGACTACAGCATTGCCAGGCTGACCAGTCTTGTATTCAGCTTTCCGAATCCGGTGTTGTTTTCTGCCTTGATGCTGACAGTTGCCGGCTATCTGGTGCTGGCGGGCTATGACTGGATTGCACTGCGCCATGTAGGAAAGCAACTGCCTGCCTGGCAAGTCCTGCTTGCCGGTTTTACCAGTTTTGCAGTCAGTAACACGGCTGGTCATGCCCTGGTGTCGGGTGGATCCCTGCGTTATCGCTTTTATTCCGGCTGGGGACTCAACAGCCTGGAGATTGCCCAGGTTATCCTTTTGAGCACGGTCACCTATTTTCTTGCTAACGGCACGTTACTGGTTGCCGGTTACCTGCTTACTCCCCACCGTTATTTTGATACACGCCATATGGCTGGCACATCCCTGCATGTAGTGATGTGGATTGTGATGCCGCTGTTGGCAGGATATTGGGCGCTGGTACTGAGTGGCAAGCGCAACTTCACCTGGCGTGACCATACCGTGACCTTGCCGGGTCCGGGTATTACGCTGATGCAATCGGTGGTGGGAGTTGTCGATTTGCTGTTGGCTGCCAGTGTGTTGTATCTGCTATTGCGACAGCACATGCATATTTCGTTTGGTGTTTTCCTCAATGCCTATTTGCTCGCGCAGGTTATCGGCCTGTTCAGTCAGTCACCAGGCGGTATAGGGGTCTTTGAAGGTGTTTTCATGTATCTGTTTACAGGACACCAGACATCCGAGCACGTACTGGCCGCCCTGATTGTCTATCGTGTCATTTATTTCCTGTTGCCATTGTTAGTAGCAAGTGCGCTCATTGTTGTGCATGAATTCTGGCAACGTGATGCCCTGCGCAGGAGTGTTGCAGCGCCCTGGCTCGCATTGCAGCATTCTTTACCCTATCTGTATTCACTGATGATGCTGGTGGGCGGATCCATGCTGTTATTGTCAGGCGTGACGCCGGCAGAGGCGGACAGGATGGACTGGCTCGATGACATGCTGCCAGTACCATTGATAGAAACCGCACACCTCATGGCGAGTATGACGGGTGTGTTGTTGCTGGTTGTTGCGCGAGCCGTGCGCCTCAAATTGCGTTCGGCGTACTACATCACACTGATATTGCTGGTCATGGGCGCAATGGCCTCGCTGCTCAAGGGTGGTGATTACGAAGAGGCGTCAGTGCTGGTTGTCATGCTGCTGTTGCTCTTGCCCGCCAAAAAATCTTTTTATCGATTGTCACGTCTTGATCAGGCGGGCCTTACAACACACTGGATACTGGGCATTATTGCTATCGTCGGCGTGGCGACATGGCTGGGTTTTTTCTCCTATCGTGAAGTCGAATATTCGCACAGCTTGTGGTGGAAGTTCGAATTGCATAGCGATGCCTCGCGATTCCTGCGTGTTACGTTTGCTTGCGTCATGTTATCTGGTGCGTTGTTTGCGTTTTTTTTCCTGAGGCGCAGCTTGTATAGGCCACACATGCCTGATGCCGAAGAAATGGTACTGGCCGACCGTTTGGTCAGGCAAAGTCGTGACAGTAATCATTTCCTTGCGCTGACAGGAGACAAGCATTTTTTCTGGAATGACAGGCGCACGGCTTTTGTCAGCTATGTAACGAGCAGCAAATACTGGATTGTCATTGGCGATCCTTGTGGAGACGATGAGGCGTGTGACGAGGTGCTCTGGCAATTGCGGGAAGCAGCAGATCGTTTTGGTGCCAAACTGGTTTTTTATCGTGTACGACCGGAAATGTTGCCGATGTACCTGGACCTGGGTCTGACCATGGTAAAACTCGGCGAAGAGGCGATTGTTGACCTGACGGCTTTCAGCCTGACTGGAAAATCGCGGGCTTCGCTCCGACATGCCTATAATAAAATGCAGCGCGAAGGCTGGGATTTTCGTGTGGTATCGCGTGATGGTGTCGCCGAAATATTTGAAAAACTTTCGTTGATTTCCAGTGACTGGTTGCAGGCGAAAAATACGCGGGAAAAAGGCATTTCACTCGGATTTTTTGACCGTGATTATTTGCTGCGCAGTGATGTGGCGATTATTACCCGTGAGGACAGGATTGTTGCTTTCGCCAATTTGTGGAAGCCGGATAACAAGGAAGAAATATCAATTGACCTGATGCGTTATTCACAGGATGCTCCCAACGGATCCATGGAATACCTGACTATCTGCCTGATGCTGTGGGCACGTGAGCAGGGGTACCAGAGTTTCAATCTTGGCATGGCGCCATTATCCGGACTGGAATACCACACGCTGGCCCCGCTTTGGCACAAGATAGGCAGTTCGGTATTCCGCTACGGAAACGAGTTTTACAATTTCCAGGGGTTGCGTGCCTACAAGGACAAGTTTGACCCGGAGTGGGTGCCGCGTTATCTGGCAGTGCCTTCGTCGCTTGATGTGCCTGCTGTCCTGCTGCAGGTCACCAGCCTGATTGCCGGTGGCGTGAAGGGAATTTTCAGCAAATGAGACTGAAGTTTTTTATCGCTGCCGGATTTCTGGTGTTGTCGGGTCTGCTGTTATGCCGTTATGTGCAAAATGAAAGCGCAGCGGCTCAACAGCCTGCAGCGGCTGTTGTGATGCCCTTTGCGGATCTTGGTGAAACCCGCGTATTTGGCAGGGGACAAAATGGCCTTGTTATCCTGCTGGCAGACAAGCCATCAATGCAACGGGCTGTCAGTGTTGCACAGGTACTGGCAGCGAGCGGGAAGGTGGCGGCGATAGTCGATATCGATCTGTATTTTTCGCATGTGAGCGATGAGCATCCAGCGTGTTTTGATGCAACGACATTGCTTGATGTATATGCACAACATGTCCAGCAGGAATTGCAATTCAGTCATTTTTACAAGCCTGGCCTGCTCGGGTTTGGTCGTGCTGCGCCGTACCTGAAATTATTGCTGGCACAGTCTCCGGCTGGTGTGTTTTCAGCCGGAATCAGTGTCACGTATGACGCGCCGCTGTTATTGCCGGCGGCACCGTGTGGTGCAGTGGCAGATACACTGCATTGGCAGAGTGCCGGTTCACCAGTAGTTTTGCCTGAACTGGTGCAGCAAGCCACTCCATGGCAGGAAAGTCGTGGCTGGTTCACCCGGCAAGTGTTGTCGCAACTGGATGCATTGGCACTGCATGCTGCATCCGCACAGACAGCAAACAACGACGATGTCAGTCACTTGCCGCTGGTGGAATTGCCACGCGTTGACGGTGGGACAGCTCCTTATATGGCGGTGGTCATTTCCGGTGATGGAGGCTGGGCCAACATTGACAAGGATATTGGCGAGGCGCTGGGCAAACAGGGTGTGGCCGTCGTTGGATTGAATTCACTGCGTTATTTCTGGGAGGAGAAATCTCCCGACGTCGCTGCTGCTGACTTGTCGCGCATTGTCCGGCATTACCAGCACACCTGGCATAAGCAACGCGTGGTGCTGATAGGATTTTCGCTGGGTGCAGATGTGTTGCCCTTTATGGTCAGCCGTATGCCGGTTGAGTTGCAGAATGCTGTTGCAGGTATGGTGTTGCTGAGTCCTTCGCAGTCGGTAGATTTCCAGTTCCATATCAGTGACTGGATGCAGAGCGGTAACAACACCAGTCTGTACCAGCTGCAGCCAGAAATGCAAAAGCTGGTGCGATTGCCAGTGTTGTGTGTTTACGGTGCTGAAGATGACGAAGGGCTGTGTCCGCTGTTAAAGGCCAGGGATAAAATAAAAATAGCGCAATTGCCGGGTGATCATCATTACGACGGGGATTACGCAACGGTGACGCGTTTGATACTGGCGTTTTTTACGTCAGTGCCCACAGAAAAAACACCGTGATGCGTTGCTGTCAGTCCGGTTTCATTTTCGGCGGCTGGTAATTGTCATCGAGTGTACTGACCGCATTTTCAGTGAAGTGTGAAAATGCGCTGTCATCTTCCCAGAACGGCTTCTTGTTGAGAGTCAGTCTTGTGAAACGCTGGGAAGCCATCTCGGACGCTTTTTCAAGAAACGGTTGCGCCCAGTGCGTGACAGCCCCGAGTAGCATTGGCTCACGCGTCAGTGCCTTGAACGGGCCATTCCACACTTCTTCCAGTCTGTTATCAAAGGATTTCAGCATCGCCTTGCGTGCATCATCGTCCTCGAATTCCTGCGTGGTAATACCGCCGTGGAACTGGTGAAAAGATCCTTCGCCCGGAAGCACATATAAAAGGGTTTCCGGGAGCATGCCGAGACTGCGGTAGATATGCAGGTTGATGGAGCCGCCGCCCGCCTGGTCGAAGCGCGTGTCGGCACCACCGATACGACGGAAATTGTCAGCGGAACAGAAAATGGCGCTGCATTCCTGCATCGGTTGCAGGTAACCGCGCTGGTTGCTGGAACTCCAGCAGGCCCATTTGAACAGCCGGTAACCATTCTCCTTCCACTGTAACGCGTCCAGTTTTTCCATCTCCATTTGTTCAGTGTGACCCGTTTGCAAATGGAATTTCTGGTCGCGTTCCCCAAGATGGTAGCCGGGCACCATAATCAGCGCATGATCCGAGATTTTTGCGCCGAGCATGGCGTATTCCAGCACGCGCGGTGACACCATACGTGCGCCATCAATAATCAATCCAACCTGCTGGCCACGACATTGTGCAAAGGCAAAATTCACAGCGGGTACCGGTGAAATACCGGTTTCCTCACGCAGGTAATAGCGGAATTGCGGACCGAGTGCAGCCACTGCGGCAGGATCGAGATTCCGTGGTGAACTGTTTTCCACCACGATGACTTCATAGTCATCCGTCGAAATGTTTTTCTGGTAAGGCATGCTGAGGCTGAACAAGGTGTTCAATGCCTGGCGAGGCATGTTGTAAACAATAACAACGACGGAAAGTTTGGGTTGGCTCATCAGTTTTTTCTATCCTGTTATTTCCAGTCCTTGGGGATTTCCTTGCGATTTTTCATGATGACACTGGAAGAATGGCGAGCAAATTTCATCGCACAATCCGGCATGGCACCGAGAAAGATAGCGCGCTTCAGTGGCGGCCGATAGGCACCGCCGCGCAGTGCGGCGTACTGGTTGAAGTGGCTCTGCATGATGTCGAGCCGTTCCTTGCCCTTGGTGCCGGTAGTGATGCCGCCGTGGAACTGGTGAAAAGACCCTTCGCCGATCAATGTCACCAGTACAGTTTCCGGTAATTCCACTGCACGTTTGTGCAAGTCGAGGTTGCACTGCCCGCCGCCGGTTTCAGTAAACCCCGGATCAAAACCACCGAGTTTGTCCCAGATAGGGCGTGGCATCGCGAGCACATTGCTCTCACCGAGAGGCTTGAAATAACCGCTCTGGCTGGTGCCGGATAAACAGGCTACTTCAAACAGGCGATAACCGTCTTGTGGCCACTTGATCCTGTCGAGCATCGCCTGTTCATAGCTTTCGTCGTAGCCTTCCAGCATGGCTTCCTGTTGCACCTTGTCACCGAGATGGTAGCCGGGCACGGCGACAATCGCATTCGGGTGTAGCCTCTCGGCAGCGATGATGTAATTGACGACACCTGGTGACACCATGCGTGCGCCATCGATCATCACACCAACCATGCGGCCGCGTGCGTGCGTGGCACCAAAATTCATGGCGGGGACCGGCGAAGTGCCGGTTTCCGGATAAGCGAAATAGCGGAAATTGGGACCCCATTTCTCGGCGTCTTCCTTACCCAGCATTTTTGATGAGGGATTTTCCACGACAATGATTTCGTATTCGTCTGCAGAAACGCCGTGCTGGTAAGCCGTGCTGAGTGAGTACAGCGTTTTCTTGGCCTGCTCGGGCATTTTGTAAACCATGACAACAATCGAGAGCCGCAGTTTTTCATGCTGCAAATAATCGACAGGTGCAGACGGTATCACTGGCATGGCAGGTTCAAACCACATCACCGAGGCAGGCGCATTGGGAATGTTTTTTGGCGTGGGCGTTTTTTCCAGTTCTTTTATTTCATCTTCGGAGAGCGCGCTGGCTATCACTTGTGTTGTATCTGAAACTTTGACTGGATGTTCCGGATGTTTGTGACTCATAGGGCGTCCGCATTGTTGCAAGGGTGACAGTGCAAGGGGTATTGGGCAGGTGGTGACTATTGTTGTGACGAAATGCTTTCCAGTTGTTCATAAAGCTTCCTGACGTGTGCAGGCAGGGACGCCGTACTGTCGGCTGTCTGTTTGTGCAGGTCACGTGTATAAAACCGGTCTTCGTGTGGTACAGGTTTCAGGCCGAGTTGCCGGTGTAGCTGATCGAGCCGTTGATGGAATCTTTCCTCACTCCAGTCAAAACACAGGATGGGAAACGGATGGCGCCGGTATTGCCGCAACAACTCACGATTGTAGTTGTACCACATCTGCAAACCTTCCTCGATGCTGACAGGCAAGGCGCGCCGGCTGTGCAACGACTGTGCGACGGCCATCGGATGGCGATAGATGCCGATAAATTCCATTTCCGGCACCAGCTTGCGCCAGCCTTGTAACACCATCAGTGTGCGGGGATCCTTGAAGCCCCACAGCGGCTGGTCGGCGTATTCAGCCAGGATTTCGTGCGCGCGGGCGATGTGCTGCGGTTGCCACACGGGTGCAGGATGTTGCCACAGGGTTTTCCAGCTGGCAGGCCGCAGGGATTCCTTCCAGTTCAGGCCATTGCTCTTCAGGATGCCTTCGTGCAGGTTCACGACATCCTGGTTCTCGCGATTACCCTTGCGGTTGTAGTCATTCCACGTGTGGTGCTTGCCGAGAAACAGCCCACCTTGTTGCAGCGAGCCGGTCAGGCAACTGGTGCCGGAGCGGTGCATGCCGAGTACACAGAGAATGCGTTGGGGGCGTGGGGATTTCATGTCTTCTTATAGGTGTCGATTACGGTTTGACTGGCATCATAAACAGACGCGCCTGAGAATGAAACTGCCCTGCAGGTGGCCTGGTGACGGGGAAAGATTCCCGTGCTGGTCGATACTGACTACAATCGCCGCATGCCAACCCAACAATCCATTCCCCCCATTTATCTGTCGATCTCGGTTGTCCTGTATCGCAATGACAGCGGGCAATTGTTGCAGTTCCGTGACGCGCTGGCACAGAGCGTTGGTCGTTTGCGACAGAAGCGCGCCGTGGGCAAGATCAGCCTCTCGATTGTTGATAACGGTTTTGCTGAAGACGGTGATCGCCATTCGCGCCTGTTTACGGCGGTACCGGGTTTTGATGCCGTGCGTTTCATCCAGGCTGAGTCGAATCTGGGCTACGGGCGTGCGCACAATCGCTGTCTGCAGCAGGACTGCGATTTCCACCTGTTCCTGAATCCCGATGTCTATCTCAAGGAGGATGCGTTGGTGGCAGGTATGGATTACCTGCAGGCCCATCCGCATGTCGGGATGGTAACCCCCTATGCGGAAAATGCAGGGGGAAAACCGCTATTCCTCAGCAAGCGTTATCCCTCGGTGCTGGATTTTGTCCTGCGCGGTTTTGCACCCGGATTTATCAGAAAACTGTTTGCTGGTCGTCTGGCGCGTTATGAAATGCAGGTGGAATATCTGTCTGGCCAGCCCTGTGAACATGTCGAGATTGCGAGCGGTTGTTGCATGTTGGTACGCAGCGATCTCCTGCAAAAACTGCGTGGTTTTTCCGAAGATTATTTCCTGTATTTCGAGGATTTTGATCTGTCGGTGCGAATGAGGCAATTTGCCTCGATTGCCTATGTGCCGCAGATGAAAATTATCCACGATGGCGGTCATGCCGCGCGCAAGGGATGGTGGCATGTCCGGCAATTCGGTGCGTCCGGTTTCCGCTTCTTCAAGACACACGGCTGGCGCTAGTCGCATTATTTCGCGTTGATTTTCACGACCTTGCCCGGGTTGATGGCGCTGCCGAAGGTGTACAGCGTCTCGCACGTGTGGAACGGATTTTCCTTGCAGAAAATACGCAGTGAACCTTCGTTGTCGACCAGATAGCCGATGCCGCGTTCATGGAGATAGGCAGTTTCCTTTTTTTGCCAATGCGCCTGTAGCGAGCGGATATCCATGACGCCATCGAGGTTGATTACCTTGCGATCCACCAGGTAACCCAGGATGCCGGAATTCATCGAGCCGATGACAGCGTCGGCGGGTAAGTGACTGTTGATCCAGTTACTGCCGACGATATGTGGTGACGTGAAGTCTGATGCGCCAGCCAGTTTGGTTGGCGAGTGCAGCCATAGCACACTGGCCAGCCACGCCGTGATGACAACATTGGCCGCCATCGACAGGGACTTCTGTGTTTGCATGTGCGCAAGCAGCGCAAAAAAACCTGCAAAGAGTGCAAGGCCTGCTGCCACGGAATACCAGCTGCGTACAAAGTGGCGAAGGCTGGCGTGGTAACAGAACACCAGAAACACAGCGAAGCTGAACCAGGCAGCGGCACGCAGTGCGAGATGTTTCTGGTCGGGACGCAACAGTGTGTACAGCGCTATCACCCAGACGGCCAGTAACACAGCACTCAAAACCGGATGGTAGCCGTCAGGATAGAAAAACAGTTTCACCAGTGTTGTAGTGGCGTTATGGATACTGATGGGGGAGAGCATGAGGGATGCGACGGTGGCTTGCCAGTCAAAGTGTGGCTCGCCAATAAAAATACTTTCAACTTTGCCGCTGGTTTGCACGATGCTGCCAAAATTCACGAGGTTCCACAGTAACCAGGGCGAAACGAGTACTGCGGCGATGCAACCACTGCCGACGAGGGCAAACAATGGTTTGCGTATCGGATTTGCTGGTGAGTCAGTGCTGCCAGAAAAAAGATTGCAGAAAAGAATTGCAAATAAAACGAGCAGGGCGATGGCATTGTCCGTTCGTGCCAGAAACGCGGTTGCAGCTGCGCCGCCGAACCATGCGTAGCGTTTCCAGCAAAAGTCCTTTCCCTGGTAAACACCGATAAAACTGTAGAGTAGTGCCAGCAATGCCAGTGTGTTGATCGAGGTTTCCAGCCCGTTCGATTCAAAATCAACCATGGTCGAATGCAGGGCAAGAATCGCCGCGCCGGCAAAGCTGAGCCACCAGCCGGCGCGCAAGCGCGACAGGTTCAGGTACAACATCAACACACTCAGGGTCTGTATGGCCAGCATGATCCACATCACGCGCGTGACAAAATCGAGCCCGTGATTCGCGGCGGTGTAGAACGGCGTGATGATAAGCATCCATAACGGATGGAAACCGTTGGTCAGTCCCTCGCCGTCATACGTGATGCGGTGTGTGTGGGCGAAATTGGCGACGACCTTGAAATCGTAGAAGGCATCATCGACCAGAAACGTATTCAACAGCGAATTGAAATCAAGCAGCGTGATGTGAATACGCGCTGCCATTGCAAGCGCAGCCAGTGCAAGCAGGCTGATCAGGTGCTGGTTGTTGCGCAAGTGGCTGGAAAGCATGTTGTTGTCATAAACGTGTTTGCTGCATGGTATCCCAGCTGTCGAAACCGTGAAAGTAAAGAAGCTGTTTTATAAAGACCATAGCATTTGTGGCGTCGAGACTTGTAACGGGAAACCCTACAATGTCGATTGATCCATCGTGACAGGCAAGCAGGTTGATCGTGTCATCATCGTCTTCACTGGCCGCGCGGTTGCGCACTGCCAGATTCTCCGCTCTCGGGGACACATTTTTTTCCGTGGTACGCGTGCAGCCCTTGCGCGCGGCGCGCTGGGCGGTGATATCGCCCGGCACGTCTGCACTGCTGGGTTTGCAGCCTGATCATTTTCCCTGCGAGCACAGCCTGCATCTCTGCAATGGCATCGTGCCGGCACCGGTGGCGCCACTGGCGATGGCCTATTCCGGCCACCAGTTCGGCTCCTACAATCCGCGGCTGGGTGACGGGCGGGCGATGTTGCTTGGAGAGCTTGAACACGGCGGCAGGCATTTTGAAATCCAGCTGAAAGGTGCCGGTCCCACACCGTATTCGCGGCAAGGCGATGGCCGCGCCGTGTTGCGTTCCAGCATCCGTGAATTCCTGTGTTCGGAAGCCATGCATGGCCTGGGCATTCCCACCACGCGGGCGTTGGCGCTGATTGCGAGTGACGAGCCGGTGTATCGTGAGCAGGTTGAGCCGGGTGCAATGGTGTTGCGTGTGTCGCCGAGCCATATCCGTTTCGGTTCTTTCGAATATTTTTCGCACACGCAGCAACACGATGCACTGAAAGATCTGGCGGATTTCGTTATCGACCATCACTACGCAGGTTGTCGGCAGGCAGAAAACCCGTATGCCGCTTTTTTTACGCAAGTGGTCGAGCGCACTGCCATCATGATTGCGCGTTGGCAAGCTGTCGGTTTTGCGCACGGCGTCATGAATACCGACAACATGTCGATACTGGGTGAGACATTTGATTACGGGCCTTACGGTTTTCTGGATGACTATAACCCGGGATTTATCTGTAATCATTCGGATTACAACGGCCGCTATGCATTTGACCAGCAGCCTTCCATCGGTTTGTGGAATTGCAATGCGCTGGCACACGCGCTGTTGCCGTTGATTCCGGTCGAGGAACTGCGCAACATCTTGCAACGTTACCAACCTGTGCTGGAAGCCGAGTACATGCGCCTGGTGCGCCTGAAGCTGGGTCTGCAAACCGCGCAGGACAGCGATGAAGTGCTGGCCAGCCAGTTGCTGGGTCTGTTGCAGCAGTTTGCGGTGGATTACACGATTTTTTTCCGGCGCCTGTGTGATTTTTCGCAAGCAGGAAATAACGATGCCTTGCGTGATCTGTTTGTGGATCGTGAAGCGTTTGATGCGTGGTCGGCACAATATGCCGCGCGATTGCTGCAGGAAAACAGTATTGATGCAGCGCGCAGTTTGCGCATGAAGCAAGCGAATCCCAAATTCATCTTGCGCAATTACCTGGCGCAGCAAGCGATTGATCTTGCACAACGCACAGGTGATTTCAGCGAGGTGGAAAACCTCTTGCAGGTGTTACAGGATCCGTTTGCAGAACATCCTGCGTTCGAACACTATGCCGCTTTCCCGCCCGATTGGGGCAAACATCTTGAAATCAGTTGCTCGTCCTGAGGAGAACCTTGCATGTCATTTACCTGTATTCCTGCCGCTGCCGCCAAACAGATGATGGACAGTGGCGATGTGACCATTGTCGATATACGCGATCCCTCGTCTTTTGCTGCGGCGCACGTGCCGGGCTCATTTTCTTTGAACAATAACAATGTCAGTGAATTTGTTGCGCAAGCAGATCATGACAAGCCCTTGCTGGTGTTCTGCTATCACGGACACAGCAGCCAGGGTGCCGCAGATTTTCTCGCCGGCCAGGGTTTTCGCGAGGTGTACAGCGTGGATGGTGGTGTTGAAGGCTGGAAGATGCAGTATCCGGTCACTGCCTGAGGGCTATTTGCCAACCAGCGACAACAAACGGGCTTCGAGTTTTTCCGGTGTCATCGGGCCTTCGACGATACCGTCGATAGAAATGTTCGGGCCGTTCACGCAATTGGCGAGACAACGAAACGGTTCAATGCGCACGGTTTGTGTGGCGTCGCAATGATAATAATCCACGCCCAGCACGCGCTTTGCGGTTTCTGCCAGCGCCAGCCCGCCTTTTGAGCAGCAATTATCCGCCGAGCAGATGTACAGCAGTTTGTTGCCGGGCGGTCGCAGGGAAAATGATGGTGATAATTCAATTGCCTTGTAAATGGCCGGACGCTCGCATCCTGTTACATCAGCAATCAATGGCACGGTTTGCGGTGGCACAAATCCCAGCGTGTCTTGCAGGGCTGTGAGGATGTCGACCAGATCCGCACCGCGTTGCCGGCATTGCTCGATAATGTCGGCGGCGGTATCAAGGGCAGAGCTGGTCAGTTGCGTCATTTTTAATCAGGAAAGTGATTAATCTGCAAAGTTATTTCGGTTCACAAACCAGCACCGGAATATCGCGATCGGTGCGTGCCTGGTATTCATCAAAATCCGGATAAATGCTGAGCAAATGCGGCCACAGCGCGCGTTTTTCATCCGGGTCTGCCTTGTGTACGGCGTATTGTCTTGTCGTACCGTCTACCATGATATCCACGTGCGGATTGGCCATGATGTTCTTGTACCACACGGGATCGATATCGAGACCACCTTGCGAGGCGACCAGCAATTTCTTGTCACCGTAAGGCAGGTGGATGAGCATCACCTCACGGCGCTGGCCACTTTTGCGTCCGGTCATGCCGACGAGGCAGATCGGCGCCCCGCCAGGAAACTTGTTGAACCATTTGCCATTCGTTTTCTTGAAAACCCACACATTCAGGCGGGTATAAAGCTTCATCACGTTACGGACAAACGGCACGATATTGGCAGGAATGACATCCACGTCCTCGCGTTTCTTTTTTACGTAGTCAAACTGGCTCATGCTGGATTCCTGTGGTTTGTCCTGTTGCCTATCTTTACCGCAAACACAGGCGTCGTCATGCCACGGTTTGCCGCAATCGGTGATTGTAGTCTCTAAACACAGGTAGAATTGGCGCTGCTGCGTAATGACATGCACCATGGGGAGACAGTTTGTGGTGAAAGAGCCGGTTGCGAGTGAATCGGGTGCGAATGCGCCCCGAAAAAAAGAAAGTACACCTGCCCGCCGCTGGCTGGTTGCCGGGAGTGCTTGCCTGTTGTTATTCGTGGCGCTGGCAGGCTACAAATTCCTGCAGATCCGCAAACTGATCGCCTTTGCAGCCTCTTTCCCCGAATTGTCGGAAACCGTGGAGGTGGTGCCGGTAACCGAACAGATCCGTGCCGATATTGTGTCGACAACCGGAGAAATCGTTTCGCCACAAAGTCTCGATGTGCGCACGGAAATTGCCGGAAAAATTGCCGCAGTCGGTTTTGCTGCCGGTGATACGGTCAAGCAAGGCCAGGTCTTGCTGCAACTCGATGTGACGGAAGAGCAGGCGCAGTGGCGCGCTGCGCAAGCGGAATCTGCGTTGGCGCAACTGGAGCTGGATCGCTACCAGAAATTGATGGCGCAACACGTATCCAGCAAAGACCAGTACGATCGCGCCAAAGCGCAACACGATATGGCGTTGGCCAGGGCACAGGCCTTGCAAGCGGTGATCGAGAAAAAAGCCGTACGCGCCCCGTTTGATGCGCGTGCAGGCTTGCATGTCTTGCAGGTAGGCCAATATCTGGCAGTCGATACACGGGTCACGCATCTGGTGGGTGTGTCGCCGGATGTGTGGGTGGATTTTTCCTTGCCACAACAGTACGCCGATTTGCCGACAGGCGTTCCGGTTTTGGTATCAGTAGCGGATATTGCCGGAAAGAATTTCAGCGGGCATGTAATAGCGAGTGATGCCTCCGTTGCATCCTCATCGCGCAATGTGCGTATTCGCGCACTGCTTCCCGCTGCAGCAGCATTGAAGCCGGGTCAGATGGTGAAGGTGGCGGTAACCGTAGCGCCGGATAAAAAAGTGTTGGTGATTCCATCGGTGGCCATGCATTACGACACCGAGGGTGCCTATGTCTACACACTGAAGACAGACGAGGTAAAACATGAAATCCGCGCGACAAAACGGCGTGTCGCCACCGCGCAGGAAAAAGACCAGTCTGTGGTTGTGCTACAAGGTTTACAGGCCGGGGAAAACATTGCTGCCACCGGTTCCTACAAACTGGATGAGAACAAGCTGGTCAAGGTGAGCGCGCAGTCTGCACCACAGATGCAGGCTGCACCGTGAGTCGGGTGATGCCATGACAAGACAGTTCGGTCGGCCAACGGTGATGGATATTTTTATCAGGCGCCCGGTCCTGGCGGTGGTAATTTCACTCGCGTTGACTGTTGTGGGTCTTTACGCGGTGCATGTGTTGCCCGTGTTGCAGTTTCCACGCATTGAGAGTTCTTCGCTGGTGATTACCACACCGTATGTCGGTGCATCTGCCGAACGTGTGCAGGGATTTATTACCGATCCGATCGAGCGGGAAGCTGCCTCGGTACCCGGCATTGACTATATCGATTCGAATACGCTGGCGGGCATGAGTACAGTCACCGTATGGTTGAAACTGAATGAAAACAGCACGCTGGCTTTGGCGGAACTGACCGCGCGCTTGCAGCGAATCCGTTTTGAATTGCCGGCGGGTGCAGAAGATCCTTCGATTGAAGTGCGTCGTGCCGACAAGCAGGGTGCAGGTTTTTACCTGGATGTGTTGCTGAAAGGCAATATGACGCGCGCTGAGGTGACCGATTACCTGACACGCCATGTCAATCCGCGACTCGCGGCAATCAGCGGTGTGCAGCGCATCGGTATTGAAGGTGGCAGGTCGCCGGCCATGCGGCTCTGGCTCGACATGACACGCATGGCGGCATTCCGTGTCAGCAGCGACGACATCGAGCGCGCACTGCGCGCGAACAACCTGATTGCGACAATCGGACGCAGTGAAAATCACCAGCAGCGCGTCGATTTGCTGGCGAACACCACGCTGAAAAATGTGGCAGATTTTGAAACGCTGGTTATCCGTGATGATAACGGTGCACAAATTCATCTCGGTGATGTGGCGCGTGTCGAGCTGGGTGAGACAGAGGGCGAGATCAATGCCAGGCTGGATAACCAGCATGCGGTTTATATTTCAGTATGGCCGTTGCCGGGTGCCAATGAAATCGCCATCGCGAATGCGCTGTACAAGCAGCTGGATGCAATCAATCCGACCTTGCCGGATGGTATGCATATCGGCATCGGTTATGACATCACCTTGTACATGCGTTCGGCCTTGCGCGAAATTTTTTCCACGCTCGCAGAAACCATCTTGCTGGTCGGTCTGGTGGTGTTGGCGCTGATGGGATCGGTGCGCACGGCGCTGGTGCCGTTGGTGACCATTCCGGTTTCCTTGCTCGGCGCCACAGCGGCAATGATGTTGATGGGTTTTTCGCTCAATCTTCTCACCGTGTTGGCCATTGTGTTGTCAGTCGGTCTGGTGGTTGATGATGCGATTGTGGTTGTTGAAAACGTCGCGCGGCATATGCGCGAAGGCAAGACGCGTATCGAGGCGGCACTCGCCAGTTCACGGCAATTGCTGGCGCCGATTATCGGTATGACAATCACGCTGGCAGCGGTGTATGCGCCGATCGGATTCCTGTCGGGTCTGACGGGTGTGCTGTTCAAGGAATTTGCTTTCACGCTGGCGATTGCCGTGCTGATTTCCGGTGTAGTGGCACTGACCTTGTCGCCCATCATGAGTGCCTATGCCTGTCCGGAAGGCGGTCATGAAAATCGTGCGACACAAATGATCAACACCTGGTTTGCCGGTTTGCAGCAACGCTATGCCACGGCACTGTCACACAGCCTGCGCTGGAAACCACAACTGTTGTTTGCGGCGGTTTTTTTCTCATTGCTGGTCGTGCCATTCTATTTCCTGTCGCAGAAAGAACTGGCACCGGTTGAAGACCAGTCGAGTATCAATGTGGTGATCGAGGCGCCGCCGGAAGCATCCCTCGCATACACCACCGGCCACATGCATGAAATCGTCAGTATCCTCAATGCCTTGCCGGGTGCGCGTTTCATGTGGCAAATCGTCACGCCACAAGGCGGTTTCGGCGGCCAGACTTTTGTGGATTTTCACCAGCGCAAGCAACGTGTGCAGGATCTGTTGCAGCGTGCCTTCATGGATCTCGGCAACATCACCGGTCTCAAGGCGTTTCCCATCCTGTATCCGGCATTGCCCACGGCCGGTAACTTTGATGTGGAAATGGTGGTCTTGTCATCGGCATCGCCACGCGACATGAAAAAATATGCGGATGCACTGGTGACAGAAGCGACAAACAGCCAGAAATTCCTCTATGCAAGCACCAGCCTGAAAATCGATTTGCCGCAAGTGCAATTCAATCTCGATCGGCAACGGATTGCGGATCTCGGCATGGATCTGGAAAGCGTGAGCCACCAACTCGGTGTGTTGTTGTCAGGCAATTATGTGAACCGTTTTGACCTGGATGGCAAGGCGTATCAGGTGATTCCGATGCTCGAGAACAAGGGGCGCCCCGATGCAGATGCGCTGATGGATTTGCAGTTGCGCACACCGCGTGGCGACCTGGTGCCGGTATCGGCTGTGGCGACACTGGAACGACTGACAGCGCCGCGTGTGCTGGGCAAATTCCAGCAGAAAAATGCGTTTCGCGTGTTTGGCGGTGTGATTCCCGGCACGACCAAGGAGCAGGCGCTGGTGGCACTGGAGCAGGCAGCGGCAAGGATCTTACCGCCGGATTACACCATCGATTACGCCGGTGAATCGCGGCAGTTGCGTCAGGAAGGCAATACCTTGCTGGGTGTGCTCATGGTGGCATTGCTGTTTGTTTTCCTGGTGCTCGCGGTGCAGTTCAACAGTTTTCGCGACCCGCTGGTCGTGTTGCTGGGATCCGTGCCGTTGGCATTGTCGGGGGCGATGCTGTTCACATTTCTCGGCTGGACATCGATCAATATTTTTTCGCAGGTGGGATTTGTCACCCTGGTTGGCCTGATCGCCAAGAATGGCATCCTGATCGTGGAGTTCGCCAATCATTTGCAGTCAGAAGGCGCTTCAAAATTACAGGCAATCCAGGAAGCCGCCGCAACGCGTTTGCGGCCGGTGCTGATGACAGCGGGTGCAACCGTGCTGGGTCATTTTCCGTTGGTGCTGGTGACGGGTGCCGGTGCGGAAGCGCGGAACAGTATCGGGATTATCCTGGTAGCGGGTATGTTGATCGGTACTTTCTTTACCCTGTTTGTGCTGCCGGTGGTGTACCTGTTGTTGGCATCAACACACCGGCCGGCGCAGGAAGCATAAAAACGGTTTCAGATTTTCCTGTGTTGTAATGCGGGCAAGTTTTCACGCACGCCTGCGAGGAAATCGAGATCGATTTCTCCGGCCATGGTGCCTTCACCCTTGTCTATACAGGCAATGATTTCACCCCAGGGGTTTACCAGCATGCTATGACCCCAGGTCTTGCGCCCGTTCACGTGTTGGCCACCTTGTGCAGCGGCCAGCACATAGCACTGGTTCTCGATGGCGCGGGCGCGCAACAGGATTTCCCAGTGGGCTTGCCCCGTGGTGTAGGTAAACGCAGCGGGTACCACGATCAACGTGCAATGACCCATGGCGCGATACAACTCCGGGAAACGCAAGTCATAACAGACAGACAAGCCAACGCGGCCGAAAGGCGATTCAAAATGCGCAATATGGTTGCCGTGTTCGATGGTGAGTGATTCATCGTAGCGTTCATCGCCTTTACAAAAACCGAAAAGATGCATCTTGTCGTAGCGCGCTACGCAATCGCCTTGCGGGTTGTAGACCAGCGTGGTGTTGAGGACTTTGCCGGCATGGGAGGATTGCAGCGGCAGTGTGCCGCCGATCAGCCAGATGTTGTGTTGGCGCGCCATCTCGCGCATGAAATCCTGGATCGGGCCTGCGCCATATGTTTCGGCATGCGCCAGTTTGTCGGTGTCCTGCATGCCGAGTATTGCCCAGTATTCCGGCAGCAACACCAGTGCGGCGTGTTGTGACACGGCATCGGCAATCAGGCGTCGCGCAGTCTCGATATTTTCATTAACCGATGGCGTGGAAACCATTTGTACTGCAGCGACAACAGTCATGTTAGCGGCTCACTGGAGGCGTGTTGTCTCGATCACGGAAGAACCCTTGAAGCTGCTGTTGCTGGCAGCGGGCAATACGCGTTCGCTGTTTATGGCGGCATTGAAAAAATTGGCATCGATATAATCCGGTACGCCATCGTTGTCATCATCGATGTCACAGGTATTTCCTGTGCCATCACTTTCAAAATCCAGCTGGTCTGCATTGGCGACAACAGGGCAATTATCGCTGCCGTTATCAATGCCGTCGCCATCACTGTCGGTGAGTGTACCGGCAGCAATTTTCTGGATGGTGAACGCATCCTGCACGACACCATTCTGGTCAATAAAACGTGCAGACAACAAGCGGTTGTTGATGTCGATAACCATGGAGCCCAGCCGGTTGAAGGATTGGTACATGGCGGGATGATCCAGTGTGCCGCCACTCGCTTCTGCGGCGGTGCCAACGACGGCATAAACGGTTCCATCCTGTGCGGCCGCCGGAAAATACTTGGTATAAATTACTGCGCCGGTGCTGGCATTTCCACTGCCGGTGTCGAGTGCGAACAATGCATCGCTGTAAGTGCTGGAATTGCCGTAATGACCATGGATAAATTTCGAACGTTCATAATTATGACTATGACCGCACAAGACGAGATCTACGCCGTATTGTTCAAGTATAGGCAAGATGTTTTCACGCATTTCTATCAATTCGATTTCATCGTCCGAATCATGGGATCCCTTTGAATAGGGAGGGTGGTGCCAGTAAGCGATGGTCCAGTCCGAGGTGTTGGCGGCCAGGTCGGCTTGTAGCCATTGTGCCATGGCGCCAGCCGGTTTCCTGTTTACATCGTAAGCGTCCAGCACAATGAAATGGATGTTGCCATAGTTGTAGGAGTAATACGCTTCCGTGCCAGACGCAACGCCGCCTGCCTCACCATTTTTGGGCAGCGTGAAAATGCTGTAGTACACGCCGGTTTGTGTCGGCGTGTTGACACTGGCGCCGTCATGATTGCCGAGCGACGGCCACACAACAGTCTGGTGTAAAAGAGTCTGGTAAATGTTGAAAAATGCATCCTGGTATTGCTGGTCAGTGCCATTCCCATAGGCGTTGTCGCCAAGTAGTAACCAGAGATCAGTGTAGGTGCTGCCGTTGTAGTCGAGATAAGCCTGATAAACATCGCGTTGGTTCTGGTTGTTGCGGCCAGAATCACCAATTACCCAGATACGCGTTGAAGGGTGTGTGCCGGTTGCCGGTTGTGTTTTGAAGAAATGATCTGTGCCTGAACTGGTGACACCGCCACTGGAACCGATATCGTAATAGTAGCGTGTTGCCGGTGTCAGGCCAGTAAGCTGGACTTCATGGTAATAGGTTTGTGTATTGTCATTGACGGTTGTATCCAGTGTGCCTGCACTGGTACCAAAATGCACAATGCTGTCAGTCTTGCTGGTAGTACCCCAGCGAATCACTGCCGAAGTCGGTGTAACCATCTGCAGGTAAGGCCCGCGCGCAAAAATCCCCGGTTGCTCGGGTGGATAGTTTCCATTCAGTGCAAGCGCAAAAAGCGCGTCGGGACTGCTGTTGCCTGACTGGTGCAATTCGACAGCAATGGTATTGATGCCAGTGTGCAATACACCCGGGACAACCGAGCCTGATACCACCGTTTCGAACAGTGAGCCTGCAATAACCTCGCTACTGGCGGGGGTTGCATAAGTAATGTTGCCTGCCGGCATGTTATTCCTGAAGACTTCAGTGCCGTTGATGTAGACGATAACGCCATCGTCACTGATGACGTGTAAGCCAAGGTCTACATAAAGTGCCGGATCATTTACGGTGAAGCTGCTACGGAAATAGCTGGTAATTGCATTGCCTACCGCTGCCCCGGTATTGATCACGGTCGCTTCGCTGCCGTAGTTGTATCCGAGCGGATCGACGCCGGTGTTCCAGAGACTGTCGTCAAAAACTTCTGCTTGCCATGCGGTGCCCTGGTCACTGCCGTCATCGATGTATTGCCAGCTGGTGGCGAATGGCACAACCAATGCGTCAGTGGCATGGACGATGCCGGGTTGTGTGATCATGGGTATCGATAGCAGTAACCATAAAGGGAAGCGCAGCTGCATGGCGATTTTACTGAACATGTGTGTTGGCTCGTGATTCATGTCTGGTCGTCTATTTTATTGCTGTGGATTCGGTGACAGAAGAGCCCTTGAAGCTGCTGTTGCTGGCAGCGGGCAATACGCGTTCGCTGTTTATGGCCGCATTGAAAAAATTGGCATCGATATAATCCGGTACGCCATCGTTGTCATCATCGATGTCACAGGTATTTCCTGTGCCATCACTTTCAAAATCCAGCTGGTCTGCATTGGCGACAACAGGGCAATTATCGCTGCCGTTATCAATGCCGTCGCCATCACTGTCGGTGAGTGTACCGGCAGCAATTTTCTGGATGGTGAACGCATCCTGCACGACACCATTCTGGTCAATAAAACGTGCAGACAACAAGCGGTTGTTGATGTCGATAACCATGGAGCCGAGTTTGTTGAATGAGCGGTACATGGCGGGATACCCCAGCGTCTCGCTACCTGTATAGGAAGAAGTTCCTGCAACGGCATACACCGTGCCGCCCTGTGCAACCGATGGCAGCGCTTTGCTGTAGGCAGTCGCGCCGACGGTAACATCACCACTGCCGGTATCGAGTGCAAACAACGCGTCACTGTAGGTGGAGGAATTGCCGTAATGTCCCTGGATAAATTTGGAGCGCTCGTAATTGTGGCTGTGGCCGCACATCACCAGATCCACACCGTGTTGTTCGAGAATTGGCAAAATATTCTGGCGCATTTCGATCAATTCGATTTCATTGTCTGATTTGTGCGAGCCACTGGAATAGGGCGGATGGTGCCAGTAGGCGATCACCCAGTCGGCTGTGTTGGCAGCGAGATCTGTTTCCAGCCATTGCGCCATCGGGCCTGTCACGGCGCGATCGACATCAAAGGAATCCAGCACCACAAAATGGATATTGCCGTAGTTGTACGAGTAATACGCTTCCGTACCAGACGCAACACCGCCTGCCTCGGCATTTTTCGGCAGTGAGAAAATGTCGTAGTACGGACCGGTTTGTGCGGGCGTGTTCACGCTGTAACCGTCGTGGTTGCCGAGTGTGGGCCACACCACGGTCTGGTGCATCAATGCCGGATAAATATCAAAAAAGCCAGCCTGGTATTCGGCGTCGGTGCCGGAAGAATAGGCGTTGTCGCCCAGCATCAACCACAAATCCGTGTAAGTGCTGCCGACATAATTTTTATAACCCTGGTAGACATCACGTTGTTCCTGCGTGCCGCGACCGGAATCACCGATTACCCAGATGCGTGTTGCCGGGTGTGTGCCAACGGCCGGCTGCGTTTTGAAAAAATGATCGCTGCCAGAACTCCACACGGTTGTGCTGCTGCCGACGTTATAAAAATAAGTTGTTGATGGTGTTAAACCGGTTAAATGCACTTCGTGTTCGGTCGTCACCATGCTGTTGTTCGCCTGATTGGTGAGTGTGCCGCTGCTGAGGCCGAAATTGACACGACTGTTGCTGGCGGTATCCGTGCGCCATTTGATGATGACGGAATCCGGCGTGAGGATTTGCAGGTAAGGGCCGCGCGGTTCCGGGTGTGGATTACCAAGCACTTGCAAGGCGAAAGAAATATCTGAACTGGTGGCACTCGATTGATGGATTTCCACGGCGAGTGTATTGCTGCCGTTGTGCAGTGCGGTGGCCGCTATCGTGGTCGAGAGTACGGTGGTTTCGTCGGCACCTGCAATGGCTGTGCTGGCAAGCGTGTCGTAATTCACCGTGCCGGCTGGCATGTTGTTGCGATAGGCCTCGGAGCCGTTCAGGTAGATGACAATGCCGTCATCGCGCAGCATGTCCAGCTCCAGGCTATCGTAAATACTGGCGTCAGTGACGTTGAATGTGTGGCGGAAATAGGTGGTGATGTAGTGCGCCCCTTCCGGGCCGCTGTTGACCACGGTGGTTTCATCGCCGTCGCCGTAACCCAGTTGGTCTATGCCGCTGAACCACAGGCTGTCATCAAAGCTTTCGGCTTGCCAGGCTGTGCCCTGGTCGCTGCCGTCGTCAAGGTACTGCCACGCCGTGGCAAACGGTGTCACCAGCACGTCGGCTGCGTGGGCGGCGATGGGCAGGGTGAGCCAGAGACTTGCCAACAACAAACACGTTGGCAACCTGCTGTTGAATACGGTGTGAGATGACATGTCTTGTCCCTCGCCTGTTGTTATTGAAACGTGCGTTGCTGCCCTGAGTATAGAATCAAAACGTGTGGGCGGCTCTATTTTTTGTTGCAAAAATTTGCGATAACCATGGCATGGTCACTGACATAAGGTTTGCCGCTGCCCAGATGCTTGTTGTTCAGCTGCCACGATTGCAAATGCCAGCGGCTGTCGGCGGCACGTGCATGGAAATGCCAGGAAAACAGCAGGTGATCCAGTGCGAGTTGTTCGTCGTCACCGCTGAAGGTGATGTAATCATTGTGCTTCGGTTCGCATAATTTCTGGTCGGCGGCGAGATCCAGTAAATGGTAAAGCCCCCAGTCAGCGCGACGGCCGCTGCGATTTTTGCTGCTGCGACGAAAACGCGTATCGCCCTTCAGTACATCCAGTACATTGCCGGGCAAGCGGTCATTGCAATCACCAGCGACAATGACGGCATCAGTGGATTGTGCGAGCTGGCGATTCACGAGTAAACGCAACACGGCAGCTTCCGCCAGGCGACGCATGCCTGCCAGTGCACGTCCGATATCCAGCCAATGATCGGCATTGGTGCCGTAATAGCTCTCATTATTGGGTGGAATTGGTAAACGAGATTTCAAATGTGTGTTGAAAACGGTGAGCGTGCGTGCATCCGGGCCGCGCAACCGGAGCTTCAGCACGGGGCGAGAGAATCGATCAATTTCCAGATTCATTTCATAGCGCGTGTCATCACTGCGCCAGTTCAGTTCTGTTGGAAATGCACGTATCCATTCCTGTTCAATAATCTCCCAATCCGGATGCACGGCACAGGCAACGTGCATGGCATTGCTGTCGTCGTGGCACACCAGCTGGTAATTCGCCAGCGTGTCATCGGTGATTTGTGCCGTGGTAAAAACATCCTGCAACGCGGTGTGGCTCCACACTTCCTGAAAGCAGAATACGGTGGAGGGATGCGCGCGCAGTTGTTCAGCAGTCCAGCCGGCTTTGCGTTGGTATTGGCTGGGTGTCCAGGCAAAATCGCCAAACATTACATGCCCTGCCTGTTGCAGGTTACAGAGATTGAAGCTGCTGATAGCGAAGTGATTGGCAGGTGCGTTCATGCACGGAATTGCCCGGGAAGCCATAAAAGTGACCTGTGTGCCAAGTGGGGAAGCCCACTGGTGACGACGAGGGCGGCGCCGTTATGATGCATGGCAGATACATTCCATCCTGAGGGTACGAACATGAGCGACAGCAAGCCGGTAATAGCAGTGATTGGTGGCACGGGTGATCTGGGCACGGGACTTGTCTTTCGCTGGTGTCGCGCAGGCTATCACGTGGTGATTGGCTCGCGCAAAGCCGAAAGTGCGGTTGAAGCGGCTGCGGCCATGCAAGCGCGCGTACCGGCTGCGCAGGTGGAAGGGATGGAGAACAGTGCGGCAGCGGCAAAAGCTGACATCGTCTGTATGACGGTACCTTTCTCGCATCAGCAGGACACGCTCGCCGTTATTCGCGATGCGGTGCAAGGCAAGATTTTTATCGACGTCACGGTTTCATTGAAGCCGCCGAAAGTTGGCACCGTGCAACTGCCGGCAGAAGGTTCGGCCGGTGTGATTGCGCAACAAACACTGGGTGAAAATGTGCGTGTGGTGTCTGCGTTCCAGAATATCGCGGCGGCGCATCTGAACGATACGCACGAGATCCATTGCGATGTGCTGGTAACGGGCGATGATGTTGAAGCGCGCGATGTGGTGGTGCAACTGGCGCAAGCGGCGGGCATGAAAGCCTGGCATGCGGGTCCGATTGCCAATTCGGCGGCAACGGAAGCACTGACCTCGGTGCTGATCACATTGAACAAGCGTTACAAGATTGCAGGCGGTGCAGGCATCCAGATTACCGGTACGCCTGGCGTCTGATGAACGGCTTGCAATTATTTGCCCTGAAAAATTTCCCGCTGGTGCAACCCGGCGATGACCTGGCTGCGCTAGTCAGTCAGTCACTCGCCGACAATCAGTTGACGTTGCAAGATGGTGACATTGTCGTGCTTGCACAGAAAGTGGTGTCGAAAGCCGAGAATCGTTATCGCGAATTAAACACCATTACACCTTCGGCTGACGCAGAAAAATATGCCGTGGAAACCGGCAAGGATCCACGTCTTGTCGAGTTGGTGTTGCAGGAATCGAATCGCGTGCTTCGTCACCGCTTTGGTTCGATTGTGGTCGAGCACAAACTCGGTTTTGTGCATGCCAATGCGGGTATCGACCAATCCAATTTGCCAGGAAATATAGCGTCGGATATCGCGTTGCTGTTGCCGGAAAATCCCGATGCCAGCGCAGCGTCTTTGCGTGAAAGTCTGCAAAAACAGTATGCAGTGAAGATAGGGGTGGTCATCAACGACAGCTTTGGTCGCGCGTGGCGACTTGGCACGTGTGGCATCTCTATTGGTGTCGCCGGTTTTGATCCGCTGCTGGATTTGCGCGGTGCGCCAGATCTGTTTGGTCGCAAACTGGAAATCACGCAGGTTGGTATTGGCGATGAAATTGCTGCAGCGGCATCGTTGCTGATGGGGCAGGCCGGTGAAGGCGTGCCGGTTGTTGTGCTGCGTGGCTTGTCGCTGCCGGACGTGCCGGGAACTGTGAAAACCTTGTTGCGAAATCCACACGAAGATATGTTTCGGTGACGATGGACGATCTTGTGTTTGATGGAAACGTATTGGCACTGTGTGGTGGTGTCGGTGGTGCCAAACTGGCGTGGGGTTTGGCGCAGGTTTTATCGCCTGAACAACTGACGGTTGTGGTTAACACGGGTGATGATTTCGCGCATCTCGGTTTTCATGTTTCGCCGGATCTCGACACGGTGATGTACACGCTGGCCGGCATCAACAATCGCGAATCGGGTTGGGGTCTCGCTGGCGAAACCTGGTCATTTATGCATGCATTGGAAACGCTGGGTGGTGAAACCTGGTTTCGTCTGGGCGATCGCGATCTCGCTACACATGTTTCTCGTACGCAACAACTGGTACATGGCAAAACCTTGAGTGAGGTGACGCTGCAGTTGTGCGCGCACCATGGAATCCAGCAGCGTGTGTTGCCCATGAGTGACGATGCGGTGCGAACATTTGTCGATACCGATCAGGGTGAGCTGCCGTTCCAGTATTATTTCGTGCGTGAGCAATGCAGGCCCAGGGTGAGCCGTGTGCGCTTTGAAGGTGCCGGGAAGGCGCGAATGTCACCGGCGGTCACGGCGGCTTTGTCCGATCCGCATCTGCGCGCAGTCATCATCTGTCCGTCGAATCCCTTGCTCAGTATCGCGCCGATACTGGCCGTGCCGGGTATGCGTGAAGCCTTGCTGGCCACTACTGCCCGTGTCATTGCTGTGTCGCCGCTGGTGGGTGGACAGGCGATCAAGGGGCCTACAGCAAAAATGATGCAGGACATGGCTATCCCGACCACTTCCGGCAGCATTGCGGATTTTTATGCAGGCTTGCTGGATGGCATGGTGGTGGACAGTGTTGATGCCGGTGATGCGGAAACCCTGCGTATCAGTGGGCTTGATGTACTGGTGTGCCAGACCTGGATGAAATCGGATGAGGACAAACAGGCACTGGCACGGCGCTTGCTCGATTGGCGGGTGGACTGATTTACCTTGAGCTAAACCCTGTGCGTCATTACCATGTGCAACTTCCATTAAAGCCGGTTTAAAGGGGTACAGCGTGATGATTACGGGCAGTATGGTGGCCCTTGTGACGCCGATGCACGCAGACGGCAGCTTGGACTGGGCCGCGCTGGACGCACTGGTTGAGTGGCATATCGACGAAGGCACCAATGCCATTGTCGCTGTGGGTACCACGGGTGAATCTGCCACGCTCGATTTTGACGAGCATATCGCCGTTGTGCGCCGGGTGGTTCAACTCGTTCGCGGCCGTATCCCTGTTATTGCCGGTACTGGTGCCAATTCCACTTCTGAAGCTATCGAACTGACGCAAGCGGCCAGGGATGCGAAAGCTGATGCCTGTCTTCTGGTAACCCCGTATTACAACAAGCCTACGCAAGAAGGTCTGTACCTGCACCACAAGGCGATTGCCGAAGCCGTGGCTATCCCGCAGATGCTCTACAACGTGCCGGGTCGTACAGCGTGCGATATGTTGCCGGAAACGGCGCTGCGCCTGTCGCACATTCCCAATATCGTTGCGATCAAGGAAGCCACGGGTAATCTTGAGCGCGCACGCGCTATTATCGAGCGCGCACCGGCCGATTTTTTTGTCTATTCGGGTGATGATGCCACGGCTGTGGAGCTGATCCTGATGGGTGGCAAGGGTGATATTTCCGTGACGGCCAATGTGGCACCGAAACTGGTGGCCGACATGAATCACCTGGCGTTGGCCGGTAAAGCTGCCGAGGCTCGCGCCATCAACGAAAAACTGATGCCGGTGCATGACGCCATGTTTGTCGAAGCCAACCCGATCCCGGTGAAATGGGCGCTGGCTGAAATGGGCCGGATTCCCCGCGGTATCCGCCTGCCCTTGACCCCTCTGTCCGCCAGTCAGCACGAACGCGTGCGAGACTCCCTGCAAGCAGCTGGCCTGCTCTGATGAGATTACTGACAATGCCTGTCATGAACAAAATTCACGCTTCCAGAAACCGTTTTCCCGGTATGGTCATGTTGGCGCTGCTGGGATCCACACTGGGCTTATCCGGCTGCGGCACTTTTTTCGGTGACAAGGGCTATTTTCGCGATCGCGGTGACGATTACCTGAAAGCGGAGACACTACCGCCGATCAAGTTGCCGGAGACAGTCAAGTCAGACAATCTCGGGCAGTTGTTCGTGATCCCGCCGATTGCGGATCCGGCCACCCCCATGCCTGATAAATACGAACTGCCACGTCCCAGTGATGCCAGTGCTACCAATGTGGAGAAGCAGAATACGGTCAAGATCCAGAAGCTTGGCGACCGCATCTGGATTGCCGTCAACCGTCCACCAAGCGCCGTATGGCCGAGTGTCACGACTTTCCTGGCGGATCACAACCTCAACCTGTCCGTGCTGGATCCGACGATGGGCGTGGTCGAGACCAGCTGGTTGACGACTGCCAGCGAGCCGACACAGAAAGACCGCTACCGGATCCGGCTTGAAGAGGGTTTGCGCGCCGATACGACCGAACTCCATGTCCTGCAAATGACGGTGCCGTCCTCTGTACCGGGTAATGGACAGATTAACTGGCCCGCGCGTTCAATCAATCCCCAGCGGGAAGCGTGGATGATCAACGAGTTGTCAGCCCAACTCGCCAAGGAAAATGCGATGCAGGCGTCCATGCGTGCGCAGGCCATCGGTAGCAGTGACCGCAAGGTGCGCCTGGTGTCTGTCGAGAACGAAGAGCCTTTCCTCGATATCCGCCTCGATGAAGAGCGTGTATGGGCTTCTGTGACGGGCGCGATGAACCACAACGGTTTCCAGGTTGAAGATAACCAGCGTGACCAGGGTTACCTCAAGGTCAGTTATTCGCCGGGCAGGGCAAAAGAAGAGCTTGAAGCCCAGGAAAAAATTGCAGCAGAAAAGCCGGGAGTCTTTGATCGTTTGCGCGGCGCTTTCGGTTTTGGTGCCGACAAGTCGAAAACAGTTGATGCGCAGGATTTCCAGGTGGTCTTGACGGCCGGGGAAAACAGTGTGCGTGTCACGGCACGTGCGGCAGATGGCAAGCCATTGGCGCATTACGATGCTGACAAGTGGTTGCGTCTGGTGCGGGCCAACCTGCTCTGATGCGTTTTGCCTCGCTTGGCAGCGGCAGTCGCGGCAATGGCACTCTGGTGCAGGCTGGCGAAACCCTGCTGCTGGTGGACTGTGGTTTTACCCTGCGCGAGACTGAGTTGCGCCTGATGCGTCTCGGTGTGGTGGCAGAGCAATTGCGCGCCGTGCTGGTCACGCATGAGCACGGCGATCATTGCAACGGCGTGCGCGTACTGGCCAATCGCTACCGTTTGCCGGTTTATATGACGTCCGGCACTGCCCGCGCAAAACAATTGTCAGATGTTGTGCAGGTGGTGAAGATCGACAGCCATCTCCCATTTGCGATTGATGATGTGCAGATACAGCCGGTTGCAGTGCCACACGATGCCGCCGAGCCGGTGCAATATATTTTCGAGTGGGCGGGCAAGCGCCTCGGGGTATTGACTGATCTGGGTGCCATAACGCCGTTTGTGCGGGATCACTACCGCAGTTGCGATGCGCTGTTGCTGGAAAGCAATCATTGCGTGGATATGTTGGCACGCGGCTCCTATCCGGCTTCGTTAAAGATGCGGGTTGGCGGGCGTTTCGGGCATCTCAACAATGCACAGGCGGCGGACTTGTTGCATGAAATCGAAACCGAGAGGTTGCAGCATCTCGTGATTGCGCATCTCAGTGAAAAAAATAACACGCTGGAACGTGTGCAGGCTGCACTCCATGATGCGGTACAAAGTGCGCGCAATGTGCTTTATGCGTGTCAGGAACAAGGGTTTGACTGGTTGACCATTCATTGAAATGAACCGGTTATCTATTGAAGCGATCGAGAGATGTAACAATGACAGCAGTGAATCTGAACGTGAAAAAACAGGATGAACTTTACAAGGGCAAGGCGAAAACCGTTTATGCAACGGACGATGCAGATCGCCTGATCCTGTTTTTCCGCAATGACACCTCGGCATTTGACGGCAAGAAACTCGCACAGCTGGATCGCAAGGGCATGGTGAATAACAAGTTCAATGCGTTCATCATGGAAAAATTGCAGACATCCGGTATTCCTACCCATTTTGAAGGTTTGCTGGGTGATCAGGAATGCGTTGTGAAAAAACTCACAATGTTGCCGGTCGAATGTGTGGTGCGTAACCAGGCGGCGGGTAGTATGTGTCGACGTCTTGGTGTGAAAGAGGGCACAGTCCTGAATCCACCGACCTTCGAGTTTTTCCTGAAGGATGATTCGCTGGGTGATCCGATGATCAACGAGTCGCATATTGAAACGTTCGGTTGGGCTACCAGGGCACAAGTCGAACAGATGAAAACCATGACTTTCAGGGTCAACGAGATCCTCAAGGAAATCTTTCTGGCGGGAAATATGTTGCTGGTAGACAGTAAGCTTGAATTCGGCTTGTTCCATGGCGAACTCGTGCTGGGTGACGAGTTCAGTCCGGACGGTTGCCGCTTGTGGGACAAGGACACGAAAGAAAAACTCGACAAGGATCGTTTCCGCCAGGATCTCGGTGATGTTGTAGAGGCCTATGAGCAAGTGGCCCGCCGCATTGGCGTGCCGCTCTGAAAGCCAGCCAGATGTTGGCGTTCGATACAAACGCAACAGGCATGGAATATTGACGTGGAAATTATCGATGCAGAGCCGGTGCGTGTCGGGCAAGAGCAGGAAACACAATCTGCTCCTGCGGACGATAACCTGCTGTCTTGCCTGCAACTGATCGCGCATCTGCATGGATTGCCGTGTAACACAGAATCGGTATTGGCTGGTTTGCCTCTGGTCAATGGTCATCTCACGCCTGAATTGTTTGTGCGTGCTGCCGACCGTGCCGGACTGTCAGTGAAAGTTATCGAGCGCGAAAATCTTGCTGACATCAATTCCATTGTCTTGCCGGTTGTCCTGCTGCTGGAAAATAACCGGGCTTGTGTGTTGCTGGAAATGGATACTGTCAGTCATCGTTGCATCATCCAGCATAATCCGCGTGACGCATCACAACAGGTTACCCTATCAGAATTGCAGGCGATGTATATCGGGCATGCGATTTTTTGCAAACCGGTTACGCCGTTATCGCCTGCAGGTGAAAAGGAGTCGTGGCAGGAGCGCCACTGGTTGTGGTCTGCTGTTGCACATTCCTGGCGAATTTATCGCGATGTCTTGCTGGCGACATTGCTGATCAATATTTTTGCAACGGTCAGCCCGTTGTTTACTATGAATATCTATAACCGCGTGGTGCCGAATCAGGCGTTGGAAACCTTGTGGGTCATGACGCTGGGTATCAGTGTGGTTTACCTTTTTGATTTGCTGGTCAAAACCTTGCGTGTCTATTTCCTGGAAATTGCTGGCAAGAAAGCTGATGTGTTGATGTCCTCGCGTATTTTCGAACACATCCTTGGCATTCGTATGGAAAACCAGCCGGCTTCGGTAGGAAGTTTTATCAGTCAATTGCGTGAATTTGAAAGTGTGCGTAATTTTATTACCTCGTCGACAGTGGTTGCGCTGATTGATCTGCCATTTACGATTTTATTCCTGGTTATCATTCTTTACGTCGGCGGTTGGCTGGTGTTGGTGCCCTTGCTGATTGCGCCGTTGATGGTGGCTTACGGTTTTTTTATGCAGCCTGCCTTGCGCAGTGCCGTCGAGAGCGGTTACCGCGCGGCAAACCGCAAGCATGCTGCGCTCACGGAAGCTATCAGCCAGCGGGAAACTATCAAGTCATTGGTGGTGGAAGGTCATTGGCAACGCCTGTGGGAAAATCTGGTTGGTGAGCTGGCAATTTCCGGTCAGCGTGGCCGGTTGTTGACGAGTTCTGTCAATAATGTGTGCAATTTGCTGGTCCAGTTGTCGACTGTGTTGATGGTGTTTGGTGGCGTCTACCTGATTGGTGCCGGCCAGCTGAGCATGGGTGGCTTGATCGCTTCAGTGATGCTCGCATCGCGGGTGCTGGCGCCGATGAGCCAGGTTGTCAACCTGCAAGCCAGTTATTTCCAGACGCGCACTGCTGTCGCGGGAATCAACCAGACGATGATGTTGCCGGTGGAACGTCCACCGACACGCAATTTCCTGCGGAAGGAAGCAATTATCGGTGACATTGAATTTCGTGATGTCAGTTTCCAGTACAGCCAGACTGGTCCGCAGGTGCTTGATAAAGTCAGTTTCCGGATCAGGGCGGGTGAAAAGGTGGCGGTGATTGGCCGGATCGGTTCTGGCAAGTCCACATTACAAAAACTGGTGATGGGTTTGTATCAGCCAACAGCAGGGATGGTGTTGATTGATGGTGTCGATTTGCGCCAGCTCGATCCTGCTTTTGTGCGCAAGGCCATGGCGCATGTTTCACAGGATTTCACATTGTTTGAAGGTTCGGTACGCCACAATATCACTATCGGCGAGTTGCAGCGCGATGACGAGCGCCTGACGCGAGTTGTGGCTGCCACCGGGGTTAACGAGCTGGTGCGGGAGAGCAGCGTCGGTCTCGATATGCCGGTTGGTGAACGCGGCGCCAGTCTGTCTGGTGGCCAGCGCCAGAGTGTGATGCTGGCGAGGGCCCTGTATCGCAAGGCGGCGATCTATCTGTTTGATGAGCCGACCAGCCAGCTCGACAGTGGCAGCGAGGATGCCTTGCGCCGACGGTTGCCGGAGTGGCTGGGGAATGCGACGGTGTTGCTGACAACGCACAAGGCGTCGATGCTGGATCTGGTGGATCGGGTGATCGTACTGGATCGCGGACGGTTGTTGGCAGATGGTCCCCGCCAACAGGTACTGGACGCCTTGCAGCGTGGTGACGTGCGTGTCAGCGGACCGGCGAGTTAAGTGGTTGGTGCGCCAACCGGGTTGGCTGATGCTGTTGCAGTGTCGGCTTTTATTGGTGGATGCAGGCATGTGGCTGCAGAAACATGGCAAGGTATTGATGGCGCAGATGGCTGATCAATGGGTTCGTCTCAAGGCATCCTGGCAGGAGTTGCTGGGTATCCTGCGCCTGCTCAAGGCTGAAACCGCCAGGGTGAAAGCGGTCGACCCCGCACACACGGACGACATTGATTACGCGAGTTCTGCTTCCAGGGCGGTATTGCACCAGGATCCCAGGGGCGCGCGCCATATCCTGCTCATCACAGCCATTTTTATTCTGGTGTGTCTGGTGTGGGCCGCATTGGCTGAAGTAAATGAATACACGCGTGGTGTGGGCAAGGTCATCCCCTCGGGCAAGTTACAGGTCGTGCAAAACCTGGAGGGCGGTATTGTGGCAGAGCTGTACGTTCACGAAGGACAGCGGGTTGAGCGTGACCAGCCACTGTTGCGCATTGACGATACCCAGTTCGCTTCCAGTTATCGTGAGCAGGAACAGCAGCGCGCTTATTTGCGGGCAAAAACAGCACGCCTGCAATCAGAAATCAATGACAAGCCTTTCCTGCCGCAGCCGGATCTGGCCGATATCGATCCTGAAATTGTGGAGCAACAAAACCAGCTGTATGGCAGCAGGCAGCAGGATATGCAGGGCCAGTTGCGAATTCTGGACGAGCAGTTGTCCCAGAAACGGCATGAAATTTCAGAAGCAAAGACGCGTGCAGATCAGCTAAAGGTCAGCTACCAGCTTGCTGCGCAGGAATTGCAAATGACGGAGCCCCTGGTCAGCAAAGGTGCTATTTCGATGGTTGAAGTGTTGCGCTTGCGCCGCCAGACCAATGACGCAAAAGGCCAGTTGGACATTACCCAGCAGGAAATTTCCAAGGCGGAAGCCTCCTTGCAGGAGGTGCAGAACAAGCGTGAGAGCCTGCACCTGCAATTTGTGGCAAAAGTACAGGAAGAACTGAATGCGGCGTCTGCTGATCTTGCCAAATTGGAACAGACTCGTGGAGCGTTGGCGGATAAGGTCAAAAGAACAGTCGTGCGCTCGCCAGTTGCAGGCCAGGTCAATCGTTTGCTGGTTAATACCATTGGCGGTGTGATCCAGCCAGGCAAGGATCTGGTGGAGGTGGTGCCATCCGAAGACAGCCTGTTGATGGAGGCAAGGATATCGCCGGTGGATATTGCCTACCTGCATCCCGGCCAGAAGGCAATCATCAAGATCACTGCCTACGATTTCACTGTTTACGGGGGCCTTGACGGCGAGCTGGTCTATATCGGTTCCGATTCGCTGGTGGACAGTAACGGCAGCAGTTATTACATCGTGCATGTTCAGACAGACCAGCATTTTCTCGGCAAGATGGGGAACAAGCTGGAAATCATTCCGGGTATGACGGTGGATGTCGAAATCCTTACCGGCCAGAAGACCATTCTCAGTTATCTCCTCAAGCCCGTGCTGCGTGCAAAAAGCAGGGCATTCACCGAAAGATAGGCGGCGCGCCCAGCGGGTGGTTTTTGTTGCTGGCGTGCAGTTTTCTTTGTTTCACACCCTATAGATACATTCTCATTGCATTTATAGGTACATTCACCATAAATCCGTTGGCGATCCCTACCTGCCGCTCGTCGGGTTTTGCGGTAAAGTGTGATTTACTTGGCAAAAGCACGGTGACACAATCGTGCGCGGTGCTATCTGAAAGTAATGGGTGAGCGGTGTTGCTCATCCGCCCATAAAAA
Source organism: Pseudomonadales bacterium (assembly GCA_035430165.1). Taxonomy (GTDB): domain Bacteria; phylum Pseudomonadota; class Gammaproteobacteria; order Pseudomonadales; family UBA7239; genus UBA7239. The sequence continues at coordinate 60,299 of DAOMGE010000012.1, forward strand.
CCATCTGTGACTACCGGGATATCATGGTGAAAAAATACGCAGTAACGACAGCCTTATTCGTTTTTGCAGGCTCAGCAAATCCGGCCTGGTCATTGAGTTTGCAAGAGGCTGCCCAGATTGCCTTGAGCACTAACCCTGAAGTGAAAGCCGCCCGACTGGAGCAAGAGGCGCGTGTGCATGAAGTGCATATGGCGGAATCAGGCTACTACCCGGATGTCACTGCCATCGTAGGAATTGGCCGTGAAACCACGAACAATGTTAACAACCAGAGCGCCAGCCTCAATCGTAAGGAAGCAGGCTTGATTGCTGAGCAGATGTTGTTTGATGGCTCTGCTACCCACTCAGAAGTGAATCGCCAGAAAGCCCGTTACAGCGCTGCCTCGCATTCTGCGGACAATACTTCCGAAGCGTTGGTGATGGAAGCTGCCAAAGCCTACCTCACCGTCTTGCGCGAAAAGGATCTGCATGATCTTGCGCAGGAAACCAAGGAAAGTCACAAGACGTTCTATGACCAGATGGAATTACGCCAGACATCCGGTGTCGGCAGTCAGGCGGATCTGGACCAGATCAAGGGACGTCTTGCACTGGCCAATACCAACGTGTTGACGACAGAAGCCAATCTGTTCGATGCATCTACCAAATTCCAGTCGGTGGTGGGTGTGTATCCCGATGTGGGCACCATGGCTTATCCCGATCTGACCGTTAATTTACCGGCCACGCTGGATGAGGCTGTTAAAAAAGCGACAGAAAAAAACAACCTGTTGCAGGCGGCAACATCTGATATCGAGGCAGGAAAAGCACAGTACGAAGCAGCGAAAAGCACTTTCTGGCCGCGCGTCACACTGGAGGCGCAGCACACCGCCAACGACAATGTTAACGGTATATCCGGTGCAGAGGATTCGACCCAGGTTGCAGTGCGCATGCGCTATAAATTGTACGCAGGTGGCGAGGATCTTGCTCGCAAGAAGGAGACGGCAATCCTGATGAATGAAGCGATGGAAATCCGCAACGACAAACAGCGAAAGATAATCGAGGGCTTGGGATACAGCTGGAACTCGATTGATGCCATCCAGCGTCAGCTGCCTTATCTCCAGCAACACGTGAGTTCAGCGGTTTCAACGCGTGATGCCTATGACCAGCAGTTCAGTATCGGCCGCAGGACGTTGCTGGATTTGTTGAATACAGAAAATGAAGTGGTAGATGCCAAACGCTCATTGATTCGTGCCCGTTATGATCGCGTGATTTCTCAATTGCAGTTGCTGGGTTCCATCGGTGTCTTGCGTGAGTCGCTCGGTATCAAGGATGTGGCGCATGATAAGTCGGCTGGGGAAGTTGACTGGAATCCGGAAGAAGATCCGGATCTGAAACTGCCTTGATGTGGTATTGCCGTCTTGGTGGTGTGAGCCACAAATAGATAGTTTTTTCTGCCGGTGGCAGGGGTTGTGAAGTAGTTTTACAAGTGGTTTTGTCATTTTTTATAAAAACCGGGCGCTGGCCGGCGAGGTGATCATGAAAGATTCCAATAACAATCATCATGATAATGACGGGTTTGTTGCGCGAATTATTGGCGTAAAAGGCTCGGTCAAACTGGTAAGCCATGTGCATGGCACAAAGACCGGTGCGAAAGGCGACGAGATTTTTCTTGGCGATACGCTGCAGACATCTGCTGATGGCGCAGTGGTTATCGCAGTGAAAGGTGGCTCTGCTGTTAGTCTGGGCCACAACAAGTTGGTCACGTTTAACGACCAGTTTGTCACTTACTGTCGTATGGGTTCTCTCGATAGCCACGCGGGTGACATGCTTGATTTTGATACGCTTGGCCTGGGTGTCAAACTGGCGGGTGCCATTGGCCAGGTTTCTCCGGGAAAACCCTCTGGGGATGTCGGTCTCCAGAGTCATAGCAGTTATATTTCCTCTATCGAAAGTCCGCTGTATTTCAGTCGTGATTTGCTGTCGCCCCAGGCGGTGCAGGATTTTTTTACCAAACCGATTTCACCTGATCCAATCCATATCCGTTTCAATTCTGGCCCGCAGTTTGAGCGCAATGACTTGCGTCCATCACCTGTCCTGGATTTTTTTACCAAACCTATTGTGCCCGACGTTATCAATATAGCGCCGACAGTGCCGCCGCATGTTTTGCCTGTTTTGCCTACATCAATTGTTGGTGTCGCCGGTATCAACATTCCTGAGTCCGGCAATCTCGTTTACACAGTGTCCCTGTCCCATGCTTCAACAAGTGCCACCACGTTTCCTCTGTTAATTGGTGGCGGCACCGCCACGGACGGCGTGGATTTTACGAATGTATTGGTTGATGCGATGTTCAGTAATGGTGTCACCATCAGCGGTGGAATCATCACAGTTCCTGCAGGCGTTACATCGTTCACAATCACGGTGCCGACTACGCCTGATACTGTCCATGAACCGGACGAAACTGTGCCATTGACAGTGGGAGGGGTAACCGGAACAAGCACGATTGTTGACGATGATCCTGTGCCGCAGGTTGCGTCGGTCACAAGCCAGAATGCGACTGAAGCTGGCACTATTGTTCATGCGGTGACCTTGACCAACGCATCGGCAACTGCTGAAACATTTACCTTGTCGCTGACAGATGTCAGTGCCACCGGTGGTGTGGATTACACCAATGTGTTGAATAACGCTTCATTCAGCAATGGCGTCACCATCAATGGCGGCATTATTACGGTGCCAGCTGGTGTTACCGCGTTCACTATTTCGATTCCGACAACGCCGGATTCTGTGCATGAAACAAATGAGACTTATACGCTGACAGTGGGCGGTGTTTCCGGCACAGGCACGATCAATGATGATGATCCTCTGCCAACGATCAGTGGTGTCAGCAGTAACAGTGCGACAGAAGCATCAGCTATTGTGCACACTGTTTCGTTGAGCAATGCATCCAGCACAGCGACAACTTTTCCATTGAGTCTCGCTGATGTCAGCGCTACTGGTGGTGGTACGGATTACAACAGCACACTGACGAACGCGATGTTCAGTAATGGCGTGACGATCAGCGGCGGCAATATCACAGTGCCTGCAGGTGTAACGACATTCACGATTTCCATTCCGACGTCGGCAGATACTATCGACGAACCGGATGAAACCTATACGCTCACAGTAGGTGGTGTGAGTGGTACGGGTACGATTCTGGACGATGACCCTGCTCCTGCGATTGCTTCTGTCTCCAGCGATAGTGCGTCAGAATCGAGCAATATTGTCCACACGGTTACCTTGACGAATGTATCGTCTGTTTCGACAGTCTTTGCACTGTCGCTGGGCGACGTCACGGCGACTGGCGGTGGCGTGGATTACACGAGCACGCTGACGAACGCGATGTTCAGTGATGGTGTGACGTTCAGCGGCGGCAACATCACGGTGCCGGCTGGCGTCACCAGTTTTACCCTCTCGATCCCGACGACGGCCGACACGCTGGATGAACCGAACGAGACGTACACCCTGACGGTGGGTGGCGTATCGGGCACGGGCACGATCAACGACGACGATCCGACCCCGACCCTGTCGGTGGACGACATCACCATCAACGAAGCGGCGGGTACGGCGACGTTCACGGTGAGCCTGTCGGCGGCGAGTGGCCAGACGGTGACGGTGGATTACAACACGAGCAATGGCACGGCGACATCGGGTAGTGACTACACGAGTGGCGCGGGCACGTTGACGTTTGCGCCGGGTGTGACGACGCAGACAATTACCGTTCCTGTTTCCAATGATGCGTTGCTCGAAAGCAGTGAAACGTTCAACGTCAATTTGACCACGCCGCTCAATGCAACAATTACCGACAACCTGGGTGTTGGTACGATCGTGGACAATGACACGGCGACGGCGGTGTTGTCGGTGACGACACAGGGTACAGAAACCGGGCCGGTGGATATTGTTTACACGGTGACGTTGTCGAAGGTGAACAACACGGGTTCGTCGATCACGTTTGACCTGGCGGATCTGG
>DAOMGE010000013.1:0-8077 GCA_035430165.1 Pseudomonadales bacterium
TATATGAAGGATCTGGTGCTGCTGTTTATCGTCAGCATTGTCGGCTTCGGTATTTATGCGGCCAGCAATCCGATGCTGGCCAAGTTAAACGGTCTGGTCATCCAGGCGATTGAACAGAAAAATTCCGGCGCGCGCTGGGAATTGCCATTGATGGCCATCGGTATTTTTGTATTGCGTGGTGTCGGTTCGTTTCTGGGCACTTACTACAACGCCTATGTATCGGCGCGCATGATCAACAATATCCGCACGGTTGTTTTCGAACACATCACGCGTTTACCGGTCAGTTATTTTCACCAGCACAGCGAAGGCACGATCCTGCAGCGCGTCACCGGCAGTATCAACCTGATGACACAGGCGCTGACCGATTCCGTCAAGACCATGATCCGGGAAGGTCTCACGGTTATCGCCCTGCTGGGTTATGTGTTCTATCTGAACTGGCAGTTGTCGCTGGTTTTTCTGGCGGTGGCGCCACTGATGGGGTTGGTGGTGAATTACACCTCGCGCCGTTTCCGCGCTATCACGCGCAAGAATGAAGGCCGCAATGCCAGCTTGTTGCAGATAACACGCGAAATGATCAGCGGCCATGAAGTCATGCGCATTTTTAATGGCCAATCGTATGAAAATGCCCGCCACAAGGCGATGCTGGATAAAAATTTCAAGGACATCATGAAAGTCCGGAAGATTGCCTCGCTGTCGACACCGGTGATGCAATTGCTGGTAGCTGCTGCACTCGCCGGCATGATTTTTTTATTATTGATGCCAGAGATTCTGTCTGCGCATAGCACTGCCGATCTGGTCGGCTATCTGACGGCGGTGGCGCTGGTGCCAAAATCGATGAAGCAGTTGAGTGGATTGGGTGTTGCCCTGCAGCGAGGCATTGTCGGCGCACAATTGATTTTCGAATTGCTGGACAGCGCTACAGAAACGGATGCCGGCAAGATTGATGTCGAACATCCTGCCGGTGCCATTTCTGCCCGTCATGTGAAATTCCGTTATCGCGATGACCAGCCCTATGTGCTCGATGATATTTCCTTTGACATCCTGCCGGGTGAAATGGTGGCACTGGTGGGCAAATCCGGTGGTGGCAAAAGCACCCTGGCAACATTGTTGCAACGCTTCTATGACGTCAATGACGGCAGCATCACGATTGATGGTGTGGACATACGCGATTACAAACTGGAAAACCTGCGCAAACATATCAGTCTGGTGAGCCAGAACCTGGTGTTGTTCAACGATACGATTCGCAACAATATTGCTTACGGTGCAATGAACGGCTGCAGCGATGCCGACATCATGGAAGCGGCCCGCAAGGCGCATGCGCTGGAATTTATCGAGCAGCAAGCCAATGGGCTGGATACCGTAATCGGTGATAACGGTTTGCAATTGTCCGGCGGCCAACGCCAGCGCATTGCGATTGCGCGTGCCTTTCTGAAAAACGCACCGATCCTGATCCTGGATGAAGCAACATCGGCGCTGGATAATGAATCCGAGCAGATCATCCAGCAGGCATTGAATGAAGTGATGCAGGGCAGGACAACGATTGTGATTGCACACCGCCTTTCCACTATCGAGCGTGCCAATAAAATCCTGGTGGTCAGCAAGGGGCATATTGTTGAACAGGGCTCGCATACGGAATTGCTGCAACACGATGGCGTCTACAAGATGCTGTATACCGCCAAGGATTTCTGAGTATCACCGCGACAGCATATAAAAAAAACCGCGCCACAATTTCCGGTTGAACCAGCTGCCCTGATAGTGTCGCCATATTTTCCGCGCATCCGGCGCACCTGCCCTGGCAGCGCGCAAGAATGAACCGAGCACCGCGCGATCGCGCACCCGGGCAAATGCAGGGTGACCGGCGTAGTCATGAAAAATCCGCAATTTATGTTCGAGCATGTACAGATGTCGCTGGTGCAGTGATGCCGGGCTTTTGCGATAACAGGCGAACACATCGTCCAGCACAGCCAGCCGCCAGCCGGCGTGCGTGAGTTTCAGCCACATATACAAGTCTTCGATGCCGATGTCTGCGGGATATCCGCCAACTGCTTGGGCGGCAGCTGTCCGGATCATCGCGGTTGGCGCCGGAATGCCGTGCTGGCGCCCGAGAAACACATCGTCAAAATCCAGCTCGCGCGATTGCCGGCGAACGGAGGCCGTGACCTTTCCTTCGCTATCCACTTCATCCACATTGCCACCGCAGGCAGCGATGCCGGGATGCTGTTGCAGGAAAGCAACCTGTTTGCCGATGCGGCCGGGCAGCATGTAATCATCGGAAGCAAAAATGCAGTAATACTCGCCGGTTGCCATGGCGAGTCCGCGATTGATCGTCGCAATAAATCCGCGGTTTTCCTGTTGCAGCAACTGCAAGCCGCGCTGGCCGGCAAATTGTGAGGCAATGGTGAACGAGTTATCGGGCGAGCCGTCATCAATCACAATGATTTCGATAGCGGGATAATCCTGTGCCAGGATACTTTCCAGGCAGGTCGCAACAAATGTCGCGTGGTTGTAGCAAGGCACAATGACGCTGACGAGCGGCATGTCTGTTGCGGGCACGCTCACGGCAGTTGCCTGATTTCCCGTGCCGGATTGCCCGCCACCACGCAGTTGGCAGGCACATCCCGCGTGACAACACTGCACGCTGCCACAACACTGTTTTCACCGATGCTGACGCCTTTCAGTATGGTAGCGTTGTAACCGATAAAAACATTGTTGCCGATGGTGACTGCTTTTGCAGGCGGTGCCTCACGCCGCAATGCCGGTTCCAGGCCGTGAAAATCGGAATCGGCGATATAGACGTTGTTGCCGACCAGGACATTGTCCCCGATGGTAATGCCGGCCCCGTCACTGATCAGTGTGCAGCCATTATTGATAATGACACGATCACCCAGTCGCACAAACGCTTCGGGCCTGCGCACTTCAATGTAGCCATAGCTGGAAAAAAATCCCGGTGACAGGCGCACACCGATTTCGCAGCGCTTGCCAAAAATTACTGTGCCGGGACCTTTCAGCAGTAACGGTTGTTTGCGCCGTACATTGCCATCGATTTTTTTTACATCGGACAGCAAGCGGTAAAAACAGCTGCGAAAAAACTGCCAGAGCTTGCTGATAAAATCTTTCATAGCGGTTTGTATGCTTCAAGGCGCATGTCGCGCGGTTCGCGGCGCTTGAACAGGGATGCGCGGCGACGCACATTGATAAAACCGGCATCGAGCAGGAGTTTTGACAGGCTGCGCGGTGAATAGCCCCAGCGATGGACCATGTAGGGATCAACCCAGCGCGGATCGCCATAAAAAACCCAGAGTGTCTCCTTGACGCGACCATTGATCTTGTCGAGATCCTTTTCCTTCACCAGCGTCATTTTCGCCGCGTGCAGGATGTTCGGACACTCGAGCACAATCTTGCCGCCCGGTTTCAGCACACGAAACCATTCAGCGAGTACGGCCTCGACTTCCCAGCGGTAAAAATGCTCGATGACATGCACGCTGAGTATTTCGTCGGCGTAATTGTCCTCGAAATCGAGCTTCTTCAAATCACAGAGCACATCCGGTTCGAAACCGGCGCGCGACGCAACCACATCAACATTGATGAAGTGCTTGAGGATTTTATCGCCGCAGCCCAGGTTCAGCTTGACCAGCCCATCGTCCTTGTCACTGTGGCGAAAATTGAACAGTTTTTTCAGGCGGGCAACGATCCGGTAATGCGCAAAGCGGACGAAAAACAGATAAATCCTTTCTTTCAATCCCATCGCGCTCATCGTCGTATGCCTCTGCAAATGCAATATAAGGGTAATGCCGTGTTGCCGCGTCGGTTCACGACTGTCTGACAAGCGACAGGAAATACTTTTCGTATTGTCCTGCAATCGTCGGAAGCTGGAAGTCCCTGGCTTTTTCCAGCAGCGCCTCGCGCAGGGACAAGCGCAGCGCTGCATTGTTCACCAGTGCGTCCAGTCGGCTTGCCAGGGTTTCGCGCGAGTCGAAATAACTTTCCTGCCTGTCCCAGGTTTCATGGTAAGCCATGCCTTCGGTGAGGATGAGCGGTGGTATCCCGCAAGCCATCAGGTTGGCCAGTTTCACATTCGATTTGTACGCGCGCTCCATGTAGCCATTGTAATCGCCACCACGGGCAATGAAACCGATATCGAGATCCATCAGTGAGGACGGGTTGATAACAAACTCCAGCCCCATGTGTCCGGCAATATCCTTGATGGCGTCTCCCCATTCGCCGAGGTATTTCTTGCGCCCCTGATACCCGATTGTCCTGATGTGCGTGCGTGGTTTGCGCGCTTTCAGCCGGGGATAGTAATGATGGTAAAGCACGGTGGAGTGGGGAACCAGGCTGGCAAGGTCGGCCTGCATCTGTGCGTCCGGAAAAATGCAGGAATCGATGGGCAGGCCCTCCCAGCGGGCAGCAAAAAACGCCCTGGCTTCCTCTGCGTTCGCGATGCGTAGCGAGTCTTCCGGTTGTGCCCAGGCGTCGATAATGTCGTAGACCAGTATCTTGCCAGCGCGCTTTACCTGTTCGGCATCTTGCGGGCGCAGCTGTTTGACCGCAACAAAAACATCATGGTTTTTCAGGCTGGAGGCGGTGATCGTTTCGCCACATACCCAGTTCCTGCGCGTCGAGGCAATCTGTTCCCCGCGAATTTTCCAGGAGCCGGCCTTGCCACCGCCAATAAAAAACACGTTGACCGGTGACCGGGGTTTTACAAAACTGAACATGGGATGCTCCCAAGGGATTCCGCAATGATACTGCTCATAACGTCAACAGTCTGACGCCTATATTCTCCATCAATTCGCGCGTCACACGCACCACCTCGGGCCGTTTCGAGGCTTCGGTGCCAACCGATAAAACAGTGGTGCCATTGTTGCCTGACAGGAGCCTGGCAAATATCAGGGCGGTGCTGCTGAAGGAGGCAATCACACGGTACTTGTTTTGCAGCACAATCATTTCACAACTCTGGCTGGTTTCCAGGCAATGGAAAGAGGGGTCGTACAGCTCCATGACTTCTTTCCTGCGCGGATGCGGCAGGTAATCGACACCGCTGACACCATAATCGATTGCCAGTTGTTTCAGTTTTTCCACCAGCTGCGTGTGTTGTGCTTCCGTCAGGTGAACAAGTCTTGTGTAATCCGACGGTGTTGCATGAAAGTCATAAATCCATTTCTGGCCGATAACCAGCATGCGGCCATTATCGGGTGCGGATACATCCAGTGCGTTGACACGCGACAGCGGTACCGCTTCCACATGCTTGTGAAATTGCTGGATGACATGTTCAAGGCCGGGTATGGCATAAATCTTTTCTGTAATCGGCGCAGTAAAACCGTATTTGTCATGAATCTCGCTGAAGTAGGAAATGCCGAGATAGCAGCGTGAATATTTTTTCAGGATAACCTTGAAACGATCAGCGCGTGATAACGGCATCACCAGCTGTGAATTGATACCGTGTGGAATGATGTGTACTGCCAAGTGTGCTTGCGGAAAGTGGTTGATCAAATCCTGGATATAGAAATTGACTGTCGAGTTCAACAGGCGTGAAACATGAATAACGATCCTTGCCGGATTGCCAGTGGCTGCCACACTTTGCCGTACATGCCTGATATGCGCCAGTAGCTCCCGTGTGCGGGAAAAAAATCCACGGGCCTGGTTATCCAGCATCTGGATCGGCTGGCTTGTCATCAGGCGGGCGATGGCCAGTGCCTTGTCGTTCTGCGCAAACAACAAGGCAGTTTCATTTGCGTCGCAGTGATTGGCAATCTGTGCGCTGCACAGCGCCTCGATTTCCGTGCGAAAGAAAAACAGGTTGGTGGTGACAGGATGGTGCTGGCTAGCCGACGCGCCCATCAGCAATCATTTGCCCATGTGTTCACTGAGCGGTTTTTCTATCACGCGATTCATATGGTCGTGTTCCAGTCGCCACACATCAGCCCACTTGGTGTTTTCATAAGCCTTGAAATAAGGGCCGCCCTCGGTGTAGTGCAGCAGGGCCTGTTCTTCCAGCGCGCCTTCCGAATAGCCGACCAGATGATTCCATGCCGGCGGGATGGCGCCAATGAGATCGTCATTCCCCAGCCATTGAAAGCGGTGCAATTCCAGGCCGGTGGCCGTATTGACGTATTCCGGTGTCAACGCGGTGCATTTTGCACAATTCATCATCATCACGGATGACCAGTTTTTCTTTTCATATTTTGTCTGGGCGGCGCCAAGAAACTTGATTTCACCGGCGGGCCTGTGATCGTGCTGCACACACATGACAGCATAGCGGTCATCACGCAGCGCCCAGAGTTTGGCAATATCGTCGATGGCGACAATATCGCTGTCCATGAAGATGACCCAGCCTTCATAGTTGCACAGGTAAGGTGCGAGAAAACGTGAAAATGAAAATTCGGTTGATTGCAGCGGATTGCGTTCGCGCGTGATCAGGCCGTCAAGATTGTTGAGTGCAATGGGAATAAAGCTGACCGGTTTCGAGGCGCGACGCATGATGCTGTGGCAAAGCACGTGATAGCCGGTCACTTCCCTGTAGTCCACGCCAATGGCGACTCTGATCAAACTCATGGTGTCCTCGGGGCTGTGCAAACGGGAGCGGGTGTCTTGTCAGGAAACGGCAATTGCCGGCTGGATAAATGCGTGAAAAGCATTGTAAACGCGGCGAATTCTGGCAGATACGTCCCGTGGTTTCAAGCAGACGTGCATTGCTGTCAATCAAGGAAAGCGGAGAAATTCCTGTCTGGCCAATTGCGCAGGAAGCGCGTGCGATCACGCGCCAGGGCATTCTGCAGGGAATACTGAGTGCGGTGTTCCTGCATGCCGTCATAGTCGATCACAAACACGGTGCCATCACGGCTGATCAGGTTAGTGGCTTTCATATCACCATGGCTCATCTGTGCAAAGGCGAGAACAGAAAACAGGTTCCTGATTGATGCGATTTCACGATCAGCCGGTTCAAGTTGTTGCCAGTGTGACAGCAAGTCATGGCCGGTGATGCATTCGCTGACAAACCATGCGTCGCGATTCCAGCGCGAGCTGCCCTCGATCAGCGCCACCGGTGCCGGTACGTCGACACCGGCAAATGCCAGCGCGTGGGAAAAATACCAGGAGCGTGCGGCGCGTGATGGTCGCAGCGCGCGCCGTAATTTCCGCGACCAGTCCTTGTCGAGATATTGCTTGGCAACGAATTGCTTGCCGTCGATTTCCAGCAGGAATAGTTTTGCCGAGTTGCCGTCTTTCAGGATTTTCGCGCCTGCGGCCAGTGTGGCGGGATCTTGCAAGCGTGCGGCCAGTGTATCGCTGAGCTGCTCGCGTTGACACAGGATCCGGAACTTGCCCCGACTGAGGTCGACAACATCCGTGCAATCGCGAAATATTTTTTCCAGATAATTTTTTTTGCGGACTTGCCATTTTCCCCGGGCATGTTGCTGCAACGTATCGGTTGCGATGGCAGGACAGTGTGCGCTGATCCCGTCGGCAACAAGCGCCCAGTCATGCGGCGGAAATTGTGCCAGCAGCAGTGCGAGTGTGTCGCCCAATGCCTTGTCGTTTTCGTCGCGCGCACAACTGGCGGGATCCAGTGCAAACAGTGTGTCGCCGGAATACAGGAAATTACCCGGATGCAGGTCGGCCTGGAACACCTTGGCACTGGCCAGTTGTGCGAGGATTGCCAGCAATTCCTGCAACCGTATTTCTTTATGGGCAGGATCTGCGCGTCGCCACACGGCATCAAATGCAATCGCATCCGGCAGCAATGCATAAAGGCAGATGCCGCCCTCATCAAACGGGATGGTGCGCAATAACGCCGGCGTCCTGACGCCGGTAGTTTGCAACAGCTGGTAGCCGTCGGTTTCCTGTTGCAGGTTGCGAATCTGGAAAAAAATCTTGGCAATGACAGGATTGCCGTTGTGTGTGGCCCTGGCCACGATGCGTTTTCCCGGCAACACGCGCAGGATGTCATTGCATTCGAGCACGCTGTTGTCTGGCAGTGACACACGGAACGGTGCGGCAACCTGACGGCGACTGTCGCGCAGCGTCGCCAGTGTAAGAACAGGCAGTGACATCAGGTACTGCCAGTCACGGTGATCGG